>NZ_JBRAMC010000031.1:0-212 GCF_052959335.1 Vreelandella sp. H-I2 | reverse complement strand
TAATGGTGGGAACTCTAAGGAGACTGCCGGTGACAAACCGGAGGAAGGTGGGGACGACGTCAAGTCATCATGGCCCTTACGGGTAGGGCTACACACGTGCTACAATGGCCGGTACAAAGGGCTGCGAGCTCGCGAGAGTCAGCGAATCCCTTAAAGCCGGTCTCAGTCCGGATCGGAGTCTGCAACTCGACTCCGTGAAGTCGGAATCGCTA
>NZ_JBRAMC010000030.1:0-248 GCF_052959335.1 Vreelandella sp. H-I2 | reverse complement strand
GGGAACTCTAAGGAGACTGCCGGTGACAAACCGGAGGAAGGTGGGGACGACGTCAAGTCATCATGGCCCTTACGGGTAGGGCTACACACGTGCTACAATGGCCGGTACAAAGGGCTGCGAACTCGCGAGAGTCAGCGAATCCCTTAAAGCCGGTCTCAGTCCGGATCGGAGTCTGCAACTCGACTCCGTGAAGTCGGAATCGCTAGTAATCGTGAATCAGAATGTCACGGTGAATACGTTCCCGGGCC
>NZ_JBRAMC010000029.1:0-257 GCF_052959335.1 Vreelandella sp. H-I2 | reverse complement strand
TCGCAGCCCTTTGTACCGGCCATTGTAGCACGTGTGTAGCCCTACCCGTAAGGGCCATGATGACTTGACGTCGTCCCCACCTTCCTCCGGTTTGTCACCGGCAGTCTCCTTAGAGTTCCCACCATTACGTGCTGGCAAATAAGGACAAGGGTTGCGCTCGTTACGGGACTTAACCCAACATTTCACAACACGAGCTGACGACAGCCATGCAGCACCTGTCTCTGCGTTCCCGAAGGCACCCCGGAATCTCTTCCGGG
>NZ_JBRAMC010000028.1:0-327 GCF_052959335.1 Vreelandella sp. H-I2 | reverse complement strand
CTCGCGAGAGTCAGCGAATCCCTTAAAGCCGGTCTCAGTCCGGATCGGAGTCTGCAACTCGACTCCGTGAAGTCGGAATCGCTAGTAATCGTGAATCAGAATGTCACGGTGAATACGTTCCCGGGCCTTGTACACACCGCCCGTCACACCATGGGAGTGGACTGCACCAGAAGTGGTTAGCCTAACGCAAGAGGGCGATCACCACGGTGTGGTTCATGACTGGGGTGAAGTCGTAACAAGGTAGCCGTAGGGGAACCTGCGGCTGGATCACCTCCTTAAACGATGCGTCACAGTTAGTAAGCGTCCACAATGAATTACCTGATCAGA
>NZ_JBRAMC010000027.1:0-376 GCF_052959335.1 Vreelandella sp. H-I2 | reverse complement strand
ACCACGGTGTGGTTCATGACTGGGGTGAAGTCGTAACAAGGTAGCCGTAGGGGAACCTGCGGCTGGATCACCTCCTTAAACGATGCGTCACAGTTAGTAAGCGTCCACAATGAATTACCTGATCAGAATGCTGTTACTACGCAGTGATAAGTGCTCTGTTTTTTTCATGTTAAAAAGAAAAAATAGCGTTTAAAGGTCTTAAGGACGTTTAAAGGTCTTTTTCTTTTTTAAGTCGAAAGAACACTTATCACTGCTTCTAGCAGTCGCTCTTTAACAATGTATATCATGCTGACAAGAACACTTCGTAAGAAGTGCTCTTAAATTGTGATACGTCTCAAGCGTATCCGGCAAAATGAAACGTTATCATTGCGAACCC
>NZ_JBRAMC010000026.1:0-458 GCF_052959335.1 Vreelandella sp. H-I2 | reverse complement strand
CCGACACCTGGCGGTTGGCGACCGACGCGATCAGCTCATCCCACAGCCGCCGTCTCGATTCGGGGTCGAGCCCGGTCGTGGGCTCGTCCAGGATCAGCAGCCCGGGATCGTGCATTAACGCCCGGGCGATCTCCACCCGCCGGGCCAGACCACCGGACAGTTGGTCCACCCGGTCCTTGCGCCGGTCCCACAATCCCAGCCCATCGAGCACCTCCGCGAGACGCCGCCCGGTCCGCTCCCGGGACATGCCGTACAGCCGGGCGTGGAACCGTAGGTTGCGCTCCACCGACATGTCCGGGTCGAGGGTCGACTCCTGGAAGACGACGCCGATGCGTCGCCGCGCCGCCACCACGCTGATGACGGTGTCGTAGCCGAAGACCCGTACCGCCCCGCCGGTCGGCTTGATGACTGTACAGACGGCGTTCAGCACGCTCGACTTGCCCGCTCCGTTCGGACCC
>NZ_JBRAMC010000025.1:0-464 GCF_052959335.1 Vreelandella sp. H-I2 | reverse complement strand
GTTTGTGCTCGGAGAGAATCTGGTATCCGGTGTGGCCGTGTGGGGGATGTCGGCGTAAGTGATGTAACGTAGATAGATCATAGTAGGTGAGGTGCTGACATGACCGCAGGGGTAGAATGCGATAGCCAGGCGGAAAGTGCTGATGCCGTTGTCGGGATGCGACTCTGGGTAGCTGTGCACCGTCACGTGGCTTTTATCCAAGTGCCCGACCACTGTTTCCGGCAGCGGGCCCGGGCCCGCTGCCGGAAACAGTGGTCGGGCACTTGGATAAAAGCCACGTGACGGTGCACAGCTACCCAGAGTCGCATCCCGACAACGGCATCAGCACTTTCCGCCTGGCTATCGCATTCTACCCCTGCGGTCATGTCAGCACCTCACCTACTATGATCTATCTACGTTACATCACTTACGCCGACATCCCCCACACGGCCACACCGGATACCAGATTCTCTCCGAGCACAAAC
>NZ_JBRAMC010000024.1:0-505 GCF_052959335.1 Vreelandella sp. H-I2 | reverse complement strand
GGATGTAGGGGGCAAAGGGAATGCCGGTTTGTCCGTTTATCCGCTCCCGGCGCAACAGCTTTCGCGCCAGGATGTAAAAGGCGGCCAGCAGATGCGAAAGGATGAATACCAACAGGAACTTCTCAAAGCCGAGGGCAAGGCCGATCAGGCCGAATACCTTGATATCACCTCCTCCGATGGCCTTTCCGCCGGTTACCACCGCCACGGTGGCCAAGGCAAAGGTGACACCCAGGCCGGTGAGAAGATAATCCCAACAGGGTACTTCCCGAAAAAAGAAGCGGACGGCCAACACCGCCCCCAGACCGACCAGCACGAACCGGTCATAGATCAACCGTTCGCGCAGATCGGTGATCGTCGCAAAAATCAAAACGATGATCAGGATGATGAAAACGATATGTTCAGCAATGTGCACACCGGTCATCCTTTTGTGTCAGGACATGGTAAATCCATTCGTTATGCAATTATTATAGACTTTACTAGCCGGAGGAACAAGACAGAATAAGGA
>NZ_JBRAMC010000023.1:0-594 GCF_052959335.1 Vreelandella sp. H-I2 | reverse complement strand
ACCAGCGTTTGCCCCAGGCGGCGGTTTATCCCAAGCATGCTGAAGATCTCGAACGGCTAACCCGACTGGCTGCGCAAACTACCCATCGCGCGATTGTACTAACACCGCGTGGCGGCGGCACGGGCACTAATGGCCAGTCGCTTACCGACGGCATCGTGGTGGATGTCTCCCGCCATATGAACCGGATTTTAGACATCGACGTGGAGAAACGCCGTGTGCGGGTTCAGGCCGGCGTAGTGAAAGACCAGCTCAACGCTGCGCTCAAACTCTATGGGTTGTTCTTCGCCCCCGATCTTTCGACCTCCAATCGCGCCACCATTGGCGGCATGATCTCGACCGACGCCAGCGGCCAGGGCAGCTGTGAATATGGCAAGACCCGTAACCATGTGCTGGAACTGGATACCGTTCTGCTGGGTGGAAAGCATCTGCATAGCCGTGCGCTAACCCCGGAGGAGGAGCAGGCTGAACGTCAGCAAGAGGGTATTCTTGGTCGCGTCCACACCACCGCTGCCGCGATTATCGATCAACAGCGTGCGTTGATTGAAGCCACCTTTCCGCCGCTCAATCGCTGCTTGACCGGCTATGACTTGGCCC
>NZ_JBRAMC010000022.1:0-684 GCF_052959335.1 Vreelandella sp. H-I2 | reverse complement strand
ACCACGGTGTGGTTCATGACTGGGGTGAAGTCGTAACAAGGTAGCCGTAGGGGAACCTGCGGCTGGATCACCTCCTTAAACGATGCGTCACAGTTAGTAAGCGTCCACAATGAATTACCTGATCAGATCATAGAGCAAACGGTAGTTAGTTTAGTTGTTACGCAGACTTTAATGTCTGTCTCTGTAATAACTGAATAACCGGGTCTGTAGCTCAGTTGGTTAGAGCGCACCCCTGATAAGGGTGAGGTCGGCAGTTCAAGTCTGCCCAGACCCACCAAATTTTATCCAATACTGCGTTATTTTATGACTCGCATAGCAGGCTATGCGTCGCATAAAATGCCTTGTGTTGAATAAAATTACCCGGAAGTGGTTTTGAAATAGTTGTTAGCCAGATGGGGCCATAGCTCAGCTGGGAGAGCGCCTGCCTTGCACGCAGGAGGTCAGCGGTTCGATCCCGCTTGGCTCCACCATTACGTTACCACCTGTTTCACCTTCAATACCGTTTGTGAATGTTTCGTGACCATTGATAAGTCGACCGCTAAGCGTCGTCTTATCACTGTTCATTGAACAGCTGCTCTTTAACAATGTATATCATGCTGACAAGAACACTTCGTAAGAAATGCTCTTAAATTGTGATACGTCTCAAGCGTATCCGGCAAAATGAAACGTTATCATTGCGAACCC
>NZ_JBRAMC010000021.1:0-959 GCF_052959335.1 Vreelandella sp. H-I2 | reverse complement strand
CCCGGAAGAGATTCCGGGGTGCCTTCGGGAACGCAGAGACAGGTGCTGCATGGCTGTCGTCAGCTCGTGTTGTGAAATGTTGGGTTAAGTCCCGTAACGAGCGCAACCCTTGTCCTTATTTGCCAGCGAGTAATGTCGGGAACTCTAAGGAGACTGCCGGTGACAAACCGGAGGAAGGTGGGGACGACGTCAAGTCATCATGGCCCTTACGGGTGGGGCTACACACGTGCTACAATGGCCGGTACAAAGGGCTGCGAGCTCGCGAGAGTCAGCGAATCCCTTAAAGCCGGTCTCAGTCCGGATCGGAGTCTGCAACTCGACTCCGTGAAGTCGGAATCGCTAGTAATCGTGAATCAGAATGTCACGGTGAATACGTTCCCGGGCCTTGTACACACCGCCCGTCACACCATGGGAGTGGACTGCACCAGAAGTGGTTAGCCTAACGCAAGAGGGCGATCACCACGGTGTGGTTCATGACTGGGGTGAAGTCGTAACAAGGTAGCCGTAGGGGAACCTGCGGCTGGATCACCTCCTTAAACGATGCGTCACAGTTAGTAAGCGTCCACAATGAATTACCTGATCAGAATGCTGTTACTACGCAGTGATAAGTGCTCTGTTTTTTTCATGTTAAAAAGAAAAAATAGCGTTTAAAGGTCTTAAGGACGTTTAAAGGTCTTTTTCTTTTTTAAGTCGAAAGAACACTTATCACTGCTTCTAGCAGTCGCTCTTTAACAATGTATATCATGCTGACAAGAACACTTCGTAAGAAGTGCTCTTAAATTGTGATACGTCTCAAGCGTATCCGGCAAAATGAAACGTTATCATTGCGAACCCCAGACTCCTTCGGGTTATAGGGTCAAGCAATGAAGCGCACACGGTGGATGCCTAGGCAGCCAGAGGCGATGAAAGACGTGGTAGCCTGCGATAAGGTTCGGTGAGGTGGCAACAACCTGTGACCC
>NZ_JBRAMC010000020.1:0-1137 GCF_052959335.1 Vreelandella sp. H-I2 | reverse complement strand
GCTGGCAAATAAGGACAAGGGTTGCGCTCGTTACGGGACTTAACCCAACATTTCACAACACGAGCTGACGACAGCCATGCAGCACCTGTCTCTGCGTTCCCGAAGGCACCCCGGAATCTCTTCCGGGTTCGCAGGATGTCAAGGGTAGGTAAGGTTCTTCGCGTTGCATCGAATTAAACCACATGCTCCACCGCTTGTGCGGGCCCCCGTCAATTCATTTGAGTTTTAACCTTGCGGCCGTACTCCCCAGGCGGTCGACTTATCGCGTTAACTTCGCCACAAAGTGCGCTAGGCACCCAACGGCTGGTCGACATCGTTTACGGCGTGGACTACCAGGGTATCTAATCCTGTTTGCTACCCACGCTTTCGCACCTCAGTGTCAGTGTCAGTCCAGAAGGCCGCCTTCGCCACTGGTATTCCTCCCGATCTCTACGCATTTCACCGCTACACCGGGAATTCTACCTTCCTCTCCTGCACTCTAGCCTGACAGTTCCGGATGCCGTTCCCAGGTTGAGCCCGGGGCTTTCACAACCGGCTTATCAAGCCACCTACGCGCGCTTTACGCCCAGTAATTCCGATTAACGCTTGCACCCTCCGTATTACCGCGGCTGCTGGCACGGAGTTAGCCGGTGCTTCTTCTGCGAGTGATGTCTTTCCTGGCGGGTATTAACCGCCAGGCGTTCTTCCTCGCTGAAAGTGCTTTACAACCCGAGGGCCTTCTTCACACACGCGGCATGGCTGGATCAGGGTTGCCCCCATTGTCCAATATTCCCCACTGCTGCCTCCCGTAGGAGTTCGGGCCGTGTCTCAGTCCCGATGTGGCTGATCATCCTCTCAGACCAGCTACGGATCGTCGCCTTGGTGAGCCGTTACCTCACCAACCAGCTAATCCGACATAGGCTCATCCAATAGCGGGAGCCGGAGCCCCCTTTCTCCCGTAGGACGTATGCGGTATTAGCCTGGGTTTCCCCAGGTTATCCCCCACTACCGGGCAGATTCCTATGCATTACTCACCCGTCCGCCGCTCGTCAGCATCCCGAAGGACCTGTTACCGCTCGACTTGCATGTGTTAGGCCTGCCGCCAGCGTTCAATCTGAGCCATGATCAAACTCTTCAGTTTAAAATCATTGTGATCCT
>NZ_JBRAMC010000019.1:0-1512 GCF_052959335.1 Vreelandella sp. H-I2 | reverse complement strand
TCAGACTGCTGACGAACCCCACTTTTTGTGGGGTTTTGTCGTTTAAGAGGCTCCTTTCTGAAGCGATCACTAGTGAGCGCGGTTTTTTAGTCATCGCGCATTGAGGTGTTGCTCCAACAGGCATGGAGGTCTTAAGGACGTATATAACGGCTGAGTAGCGTGAGAACGGTGCGTAAGCGACCCCTTAAGCCGTCGCCAGCGCTATTTTCTTGAGGTTTTGGCAGGCAGCGGCCAACAAGCATTGCTCGCGCACTTTTTCTAGCCCACGGAAGCGCGCATAGCGGTGGCCATGGAGCTGTTTGGCGTCAGCGAAGCTGCGTTCGACGGTCTCTTTTCGTCGTTGATACAGCTTTTTGCCGGTCGGTGTGAGCCGGTGGGCATCGATGCGTTCCTTGGCATCTGACCAGACGTGACGGGTTAGACGCTTGGTTTGATCGCGACTGCGCGTACAGGCCGTTAACTGAGGGCAGTGGCGGCACTGCTCGGGATCGCTGCGATAGTGCCGATAGCCTTTGCGATCCGTGGTGGTATAGAACAACGTTTGCCCTTCGGGGCACTGGTAGGTGTTGGTCTCCGCTTGATAGGTGAAGACCCGTTTAGGTAGGTAACCTTTGAGCTTATTGGGGCGGCGGTATCCGATCACGCCGTATAAGCCACGCTCTTCCAGCCCTTTACAAATCGCGGCCGTGAAGTAACCCGCGTCCAACCCAACGCCGATCGGTGCTAAACCGAAGCGCTGACATTGCGCATCCAGTCGCGACAGGTAAGGCACGCTGTCATGCACCGTGGCCGGGGTCACATGGGTATCCGTGATAATGGCGTGCTTGCCATCGACCGTCCGGTGATCCAAATAAAAGAACCCCGTGGGCTTGCCATCGCGCACCATATAACCGCTATCCGGATCCGTCGTGCTGACCTTCTTGACCACCTTCGCCGCGGGCGAGCTTGACCGCGGCGTTAGGGCTTTTTTCCCTGCTGCTGACGATCCTCCTCGACGGCGGCGTCCAACGCCGCAAGATACGACTGCGTACTCTGAGTCACTTCTTGGCGAACCAGCCGTTGCTTATTGGCATTGGCCTTTAAGTGCGTGCTGTCGGTATAAAGCACTTCACCGCCGACGAGGCGTTTCTTCATCGCCTGCTCTACCACGGTGTCAAAAATCGTTTGGTGGATATCGCTCCCGGTGAAGCGCCGACGCCGGTTCTGACTGATCGTCGAGGCATCCGGCACCTTGTCGGTCAGTCGCAGCCCCAGGAACCAGCGATATGCCACATTGACCTGGATCTCGCGCATTAACTGTCGTTCACTGCGGATGCCAAACAGGTAACCGATAAAGAGGGCTTTAAACAGCAAGACAGGATCGAGGGCGGGACGACCGTTATCAGCGCAATAGAGATGGCGTACTTGGTCACGGATAAAGGAGAAGTCGAGGGTGGCATCAATCTTACGCAGCAGGTGATTCTGAGGCACCAACTCGTCAAGCGTGACCATCTCGAGTTCAAACTGTTGGGG
>NZ_JBRAMC010000018.1:0-2252 GCF_052959335.1 Vreelandella sp. H-I2 | reverse complement strand
CGTCAGCAAGAGGGTATTCTTGGTCGCGTCCACACCACCGCTGCCGCGATTATCGATCAACAGCGTGCGTTGATTGAAGCCACCTTTCCGCCGCTCAATCGCTGCTTGACCGGCTATGACTTGGCCCACCTGCGCAATCAAGAAGGTGAGCTTGATCTCAACAGCTTGCTGTGCGGTTCGGAAGGCTCACTGGGCTTTTTAAACGAAGCCGTACTCAACGTACTGCCGATTCCCAAGCACGCCACCCTCGTCAATGTTCGTTACACCAGCTTTATGGACGCCCTCCGGGATGCCAAGGCGCTGATGGCGTCCAGCGCTCGCCCTACGTCCATCGAAACGGTGGATGACACTGTACTCAAGCTCGCCATGGAGGATTTCGTGTGGGACAGCGTGGCGGCGTTCTTCCCCGCTCACGCGAGTAGCCCCATTGGCGGTATCAACCTGATCGAGTTCAATGACGATGACGAGGCTATCCTAGCTGAGCGGGTTAAGGCATTTACCGATCACCTCCGCCAGGATGCCAGCGTCGAACGCCTGGGCTACACCCTGGCGGAAGGGCGCGGTCAGATTCAAAAAGTTTATGCTATGCGTAAACGCTCGGTAGGTCTGCTTGGCAACGTGCAAGGCGAGAAGCGCCCCCTTCCGTTTGTGGAAGACACCGCGGTGCCGCCGGAGCATCTGGCGGATTTCATCGCCGAATTCCGTGCGGCCCTGGATGCCCGTGGGCTCTCCTACGGGATGTTTGGGCATGTAGATGCGGGCGTACTCCATGTTCGCCCCGCCATTGATATGAAAGACCCCGAACAGGAAAAACTGATTCGCGCGGTATCCGATGAGGTCGCGGCGCTCACCCAAAAATATGGCGGGCTACTATGGGGTGAACACGGCAAGGGCGTGCGCTCTGAATACGCACCGACTTTTTTCGGCGAGCTCTACCCTAGCCTACAGCGGGTGAAGGCGGCGTTTGACCCTTACAACCAGCTGAATCCCGGTAAGATCGCGACCCCCGCTGAAGAAGACAAACTGATTGCCAAAGATAGCGATCCTGATTTATTAACGGTCGATGGCGTTCCGATGCGCGGCCAGTTTGACCGCACCATTGATGAACGTGCCTGGCAGGCGTATGACGCGGCGGTCTACTGTAACGGTAACGGGGCCTGCTACAACTACGATGTGGATGACCCCATGTGCCCATCGTGGAAAGCGACCCGGGATCGCCGCCACTCGCCCAAAGGCCGCGCCAGCCTTATCCGCGAGTGGCTGCGCCTGCAATCACAAGCAGGGATCGATGTGGTGGAAGAGTCGCGCAAGAAGAAGGCCGAAGGCGGCTGGGGCTTTATCAAAAGCTTTCCCCAGCGTGTGATCAATACACTAAGTCGCAAACAGCATCACGACTACTCCCACGAAGTATATGACGCCATGGCGGGCTGTCTAGCGTGCAAATCCTGCGCGGGGCAGTGCCCCGTGAAAGTTAACGTTCCCCAGTTCCGTTCGCAGTTTTTAGAAGTTTACCACGGCCGCTACCTGCGCCCGCTGCGCGATTACATCATTGGTGGCACCGAATTTATGCTGCCTACGCTGGCCAAAACCGCCCCGCTGTATAATGCGCTCATTGGTCAGCGCTGGGTGGAAAACCTGATGCGCACCACGGTAGGTATCAGCGATTCGCCAGCGCTCTCCCGCGCCAGTGTAAAAAAGCAAATGAAGGCGTGGGGCATCGCCGAGGCAACCCCGCTCTCGCTGGGGCTATTAACCGAACAGCAGCGGGCCAATAGCGTGATTATTGTTCAGGATGCTTTCACCACCCACTTTGAAGCCAAGCTGGTGATGGACGTGGTGGAACTTCTCTCGCGCCTCAACCTGCGCGTGTTTGTCATGCCATTTTCAGCTAACGGCAAACCGCTCCAGGTACAGGGCTTTTTAGGTGCCTTTGAGCGTACCGCCGACAAGCAGGCCGAACGGCTGCGCACCTTGGCCCGCTTTGATATCCCCATGGTGGGCATCGATCCGGCGATGACGCTCACCTACCGTCAGGAGTACGTCAAAGCCCTGGGCAATGAAGCAGTGCCGGAAGTACTCATGCTCCAAGAGTGGCTCGCCACGCGTATTAATACCCTGGCGCCTAGCGCATTAACGCTCACCGACCCTGGCTTTAAGCTGCTTTCCCACTGCACGGAAAAAACCAACGCCCCCGGCAGCCCCAAAGCATGGCAGCAGGTATTTGCCGCGTTTGGATTAGAGCTTGAGCTAAT
>NZ_JBRAMC010000017.1:0-3197 GCF_052959335.1 Vreelandella sp. H-I2 | reverse complement strand
CCCAGACTCCTTCGGGTTATAGGGTCAAGCAATGAAGCGCACACGGTGGATGCCTAGGCAGCCAGAGGCGATGAAAGACGTGGTAGCCTGCGATAAGGTTCGGTGAGGTGGCAACAACCTGTGACCCGGACATCTCTGAATGGGGAAACCCACCGATCATAAGATCGGTATCGTGCATTGAATACATAGATGTACGAGGCGAACCAGGGGAACTGAAACATCTAAGTACCCTGAGGAAAAGAAATCAACCGAGATTCCCCTAGTAGCGGCGAGCGAACGGGGACCAGCCCTTAAGCATGAGACTGATTAGGCGAACGCGTTGGGAAGCGCGGCCGTAGCGGGTGATAGCCCCGTAGTCGAAAATCTGATCATGTGAAATCGAGTAGGTCGGGGCACGAGAAACCTTGACTGAAGACGGGGGGACCATCCTCCAAGGCTAAATACTCCTGGCTGACCGATAGTGAACCAGTACCGTGAGGGAAAGGCGAAAAGAACCCCGGAGAGGGGAGTGAAATAGATCCTGAAACCGTGTGCGTACAAGCAGTAGGAGCAGACTTGTTCTGTGACTGCGTACCTTTTGTATAATGGGTCAGCGACTTATATTCAGTGGCGAGGTTAACCGTATAGGGGAGCCGTAGGGAAACCGAGTCTTAACTGGGCGACACAGTCGCTGGATATAGACCCGAAACCGAGCGATCTATCCATGAGCAGGGTGAAGATTGAGTAACATCAATTGGAGGCCCGAACCAGGATCTGTTGAAAAAGATTTGGATGACTTGTGGATCGGAGTGAAAGGCTAATCAAGCTCGGAGATAGCTGGTTCTCCTCGAAAGCTATTTAGGTAGCGCCTCACGTAGTACCGCCGGGGGTAGAGCACTGTTTCGGCTAGGGGGTCATCCCGACTTACCAACCCGAGGCAAACTCCGAATACCGGTGAGTAACGCGTGGGAGACACACGGCGGGTGCTAACGTCCGTCGTGAAAAGGGAAACAACCCAGACCGTCAGCTAAGGTCCCGAAATCCTGGTTAAGTGGGAAACGATGTGGGAAGGCTCAGACAGCTAGGAGGTTGGCTTAGAAGCAGCCATCCTTTAAAGAAAGCGTAATAGCTCACTAGTCGAGTCGGCCTGCGCGGAAGATGTAACGGGGCTAAACCAGGTACCGAAGCTACGGGTTCATTCTTTGAATGAGCGGTAGAGGAGCGTCGTGTAAGCCAATGAAGGTGGATTGAGAAGTCTGCTGGAGGTATCACGAGTGCGAATGCTGACATGAGTAACGATAAAGGGAGTGAAAAACTCCCTCGCCGGAAGACCAAGGGTTTCTGTTCGACGCTAATCGGAGCAGAGTGAGTCGGCCCCTAAGGCGAGGCCGAAAGGCGTAGTCGATGGGAAACGGGTCAATATTCCCGTACCGGACATGGTTGCGATGGGGGGACGAAGAAGGCTAGGTGAGCCAGGCGTTGGTTGTCCTGGTGAAAGTGAGTAGGCTGAGAGTTTAGGCAAATCCGGACTCTCAAGGCCGAGACACGAAACGAACTGACCACGGTCAGGAAGTCACTGATGCCACGCTTCCAGGAAAAGCCTCTAAGCTTCAGATCATGTGCGACCGTACCCCAAACCGACACAGGTGGTCAGGGTGAGAATCCCAAGGCGCTTGAGAGAACTCGGGTGAAGGAACTAGGCAAAATGGTGCCGTAACTTCGGGAGAAGGCACGCCGGCGTAGGGTGACGAGACTTGCTCTCCTAGCCCGAACCGGTCGAAGATACCAGGTGGCTGCAACTGTTTATTAAAAACACAGCACTCTGCTAACGCGCAAGCGGACGTATAGGGTGTGACGCCTGCCCGGTGCCGGAAGGTTAAATGATGGTGTTAGGCTTCGGCCGAAGCTCTTGATTGAAGCCCCGGTAAACGGCGGCCGTAACTATAACGGTCCTAAGGTAGCGAAATTCCTTGTCGGGTAAGTTCCGACCTGCACGAATGGCGTAATGATGGCCACGCTGTCTCCACCCGAGACTCAGTGAAATTGAAATCGCCGTGAAGATGCGGTGTACCCGCGGCTAGACGGAAAGACCCCGTGAACCTTTACTATAGCTTCACACTGGACGCTGATGTTGCCTGTGTAGGATAGCTGGGAGGCTTTGAACTTCGGACGCCAGTTCGAAGGGAGCCAACCTTGAAATACCAGCCTGGCATCATTGGCGTTCTCACTCAGGTCCGTTATCCGGATCGAGGACAGTGTGTGGTGGGTAGTTTGACTGGGGCGGTCTCCTCCTAAAGAGTAACGGAGGAGCACGAAGGTACCCTCAGCACGGTCGGACATCGTGCAATGAGTGCAAGAGCATAAGGGTGCTTGACTGCGAGACAGACACGTCGAGCAGGTGCGAAAGCAGGTTCTAGTGATCCGGTGGTTCTGTATGGAAGGGCCATCGCTCAACGGATAAAAGGTACTCCGGGGATAACAGGCTGATACCGCCCAAGAGTTCACATCGACGGCGGTGTTTGGCACCTCGATGTCGGCTCATCACATCCTGGGGCTGAAGTCGGTCCCAAGGGTATGGCTGTTCGCCATTTAAAGTGGTACGCGAGCTGGGTTTAGAACGTCGTGAGACAGTTCGGTCCCTATCTGCCGTGGGCGTTGGATGTTTGAGAAGGGCTGCTCCTAGTACGAGAGGACCGGAGTGGACGACCCTCTGGTGTTCCGGTTGTCACGCCAGTGGCATTGCCGGGTAGCTATGGTCGGACGGGATAACCGCTGAAAGCATCTAAGCGGGAAGCCCCCTTCAAGATGAGACATCCCTGAGGCCTAGAGCCTCCTGAAGGGCCCAGCGAGACCAGCTGGTTGATAGGCACGGTGTGGAAGCGCTGCAAGGCGTTGAGCTAACGTGTACTAATGGCCCGTGAGGCTTGACCCTATAACACCCAAGGGGTCTGGTCGTAGTGATAACGTAGTGTTGAGAGATCAACGAACGCCGGATACGCAGCGTGTGGCCCAAGCCAATAGGCAACGGCGGCACGATAGCAAGAGACGATCACAAGATAGCAAACGCTAGTCAGCATGATGTACAGCCAGTTACGCCTGACGACCATAGCGAGCGTGAACCACCTGATCCCTTGCCGAACTCAGCAGTGAAACCGCTTAGCGCCGATGGTAGTGTGGGGTCTCCCCATGCGAGAGTAGGTCATCGTCAGGCACTTATA
>NZ_JBRAMC010000016.1:0-20215 GCF_052959335.1 Vreelandella sp. H-I2 | reverse complement strand
TACGCCTGACGACCATAGCGAGCGTGAACCACCTGATCCCTTGCCGAACTCAGCAGTGAAACCGCTTAGCGCCGATGGTAGTGTGGGGTCTCCCCATGCGAGAGTAGGTCATCGTCAGGCACTTATACCGTAAAAACCCCCGAGCACGCAGTGTTCGGGGGTTTTTGCTACCGCAGAAAACCCAGCCAACCGGCTGGGGTTTTTGTTGGCTGGAAGAAAATAATAGTGGATAAATGCTATGATGCGCTCCAATTAATTAGGCAGCCCTCACCGTTTGTGATGGGCGGAATCGAGGTGAATTGGTGAGTGAAACGGTACCTACGTCATGGCTGGTTTACTGCCGTCCTGGGTTTGAGAGTGATGCGCTGGCAGAACTACAGCATCACGCAGCATTACAGGGCATCGCCTGTGCATCAACTCATGGGGAAGGGTGGGTAAGCTTAACGCGTGTCGATGGCGAAGCGGTGAATGATCTACACCGCCAGGCAGCGTTTAAAAAGCTGATTTTCGCACGCCAGAGCTTAGCGGCTTTGCCTGCACTCACTCTTTCTCGTGACGATCGTTTTACCGCCATTTTGGAACAAGTGAAAGCTAGCCGCTGGAGCTTTGAAGAGATTTGGCACGAAACACCGGATACCAACGATGGAAAAGCCTTAGCCGGGCTGATTAAAGCGCTGACAAGACCGTTGGCAAGCATGCTGAAAAAACGTGGTGCGCTGAAGCGGAGTGCGGGGGGCAGGCGATTACATATTTTCTGGACTGATGGTGATCAAGTTCAGTTGGCGATGAGCTTTCCAGGCAATCGTAGTGAGCTGATTAATGGTATTCGTCGATTGCGCTTTCCTTCCCGTGCACCTAGTCGCTCAACACTCAAGTTGGAAGAAGCATGGCATGAGTTTATTCCCCGCGAGGAGTGGGACATACGGCTTGCACCGCATATGCAGGCAGCTGATTTAGGCGCTGCCCCAGGCGGTTGGACATGGCAGTTGGTTCAGCGGGGCATGTACGTGTATGCCATTGATAATGGTCCTATGGATACGCCGTTGATGAAGACAGGGCAGATAGATCACCTGAAAGAAGATGGCTTTACCTGGGAGCCACCACAGCGTTTAGACTGGCTGGTGTGCGATATTGTTGATAAGCCAGTGCGAGTGCTAGCCATGGTGGAGCGGTGGCTGATTCGTAAATGGTGCAAAGAGGCGATTTTTAACCTCAAATTGCCCATGAAGAAGCGCTGGGATGAGGTAACGCGCTGTTTAACTGCACTGGATGAGACGCTGGCGAAAGCAGGAGTGCATGCTAATGTATCATGCCGCCACCTCTATCATGATCGTGAAGAGGTAACGGTGCACGTCAGGATTAAAGATTGATAGATTCGATAACGGTGGTTTAATAGCCGGGCTCGTAGATGCGTATGGTTTCATCTTCGGTTAACAGCGGTAAAATACGCTGCATGGCCATCGTCCGCGCTTCGCTTGAATGCCACTCTTTCCAGGCGCGGATATCACGCCATTTAGTGATCATCAGTCGGCGATCGGTATGACCGAGTTCAACAAGTGTTTCCCCACCGATGAAGCCCCTTACGCCTAAGGAGACACGCATGGCTTCCCGCGCTGCTTGCTCAAATTCTTCTTCAAGGCCGGGCATAATTCGCCGTTCGATGATAACTTTAATCATACGTTCTACTTCCTACATCGAGGATATTAATGGCTGATAACACGGGTACATTACCCTGCTACGATGCGGTATTAGATACCACGGGGCTGTACTGTCCTGAGCCGATTATGCTGATGCATAACAAAGTTCGCGACATGACGCCGGGGCAAGTACTCAAGGTGATTGCTACCGACCCAGCCACCACGCGAGATGTGCCGAAGTTTTGCCAGTTTTTAGGACATGAATTGCTTGAGCAGGACATCGCCTCGTCGGGTAACTACCTCTACTTTATCCGTTTAGCCTAGTGTTTTGAACCAAGGTTTTTTGAACCAGGCTCTATGACTCTCTGAACAAGAGTCTTCAAATAAAATGCCCAGCAATGTAAAACAATAAAACCCTATCGAGGACCAAATCATTTGGTTCTGAATTGGCCTCGACTGTCGTAATAGAGCGATTAAGAGTTCTTATTCAGTCGCCACTACCATCATGGCTAACGCATCCAACGTCACGGGGTCTTCTTCCAATATACGATTAGCGATATGACGTTGGAAAAAATAAACGGTTTGATGGCGGGTGTGGGCGCTGTAAAGACATTTGTCGCCTAGCAAAATTGGCGTCATTGTAGCTTTTTGCTCGTCGGCAAGCAGGGCATCTAGACTACCGTCACTATAGAGACGCCAGCCATAAACGGGTTTCATATGCCAGGGTGAGTTAGGATGGTTCATGCACAACGCATGAGTACCTAGGGTGTCGGGAATTTGTTGGATGAGGGTAACTTCACCAGAAGCCTCATAATCAAAGTATTCAGCCGCCGCGACGAGCTCATGAAATTTGTGATCCGGTGGTGCATCAAAAATTTCTTCTGTTTCAGGATCGCGATATCCCACAAAGTAGCCGTTTTCCTGGTTATCCAGGTCGTGACAGGCTGCCAATGTTTCCATCCATGGCACTAAACCAAAGACGCTACCATCCTCTCTTAACCCCCAGGCCAAAATAGGCATGCCGTAATAGGCGCCTGGGCTCGCAGCGAGTTGGTACACCATTTCCAAGCCATCTAGCTCAGGCGCTAAACGGACTAGGCACTTTTGCGCCTGCTGACGCTGACGCACGGTATCCAGGTCGATAACCTGGGCAGAGCGGGGTGACAGGGATGCGCCCATTGTGTCCCTCCTTGTGCTGCGTGGTCATCACATTGGCAAAGCAGATTTATGGCCTGCCTCGTTACTCACCTCTCTCTTTCACCAATAGCACAAGTTGCTCATAAGGTTAAGGGTTCTGCCGTTTTTAATTCTCGGAGCAAGGAGGAAAGCGGGCTCGGAGTGCTTGATGCTCAAGGCGTGCCTGCTGAAACTGCCCCCAGGGCGCATGGCTATTGTTTAGCGACAGCCAGCGTGCTTGATAGCGCTGGACGGCATCAGTTTTTTTTACCTGTTGTGCGTCAATTAAGCGATTAATGGCGGTTAGCCACTGCTTAGCCGTGTTTGATAAGTGTTCAAGGGGCTGTGCCTCCCAGTCACTCAAACAAGGGGTGGCATCGTTGCCTCGTTGCGCCAAGTGCCGAGCTAACAATGCATTAGCTTCCGTTAAACGTTGGCTAGCGAGTAACAGCGCACGCAAAATTTCGGCTGTCAGCGGTCGTTCTTGCAGCGTTTTTAAATGGTTTTCGAGCGTAGAAGAGTCTTGCTGCCATTTGGAGTCAAACTGATGGTCAGTCATTTGTTGCAAGTAATCGATGGCTTCAAGTTGGCTCGTAATAGCCGTTTCATCGGTACTGGTTAATGGCTTGCTTGCACGCGAAAAGCTTTTAACCCACTCACTGGAATCGAAAATAGCGTTCCAACTGACCGCTGGTAGCTGTGCTGTTTTAGTCGCCGTCAGTTGTTGCAGGCGGGTACGATTTTCATCGCTTAATTGTTCTGGCACATCACTATTCCAGCAGTCACTTAATCGTTGCCATAGTGCACGCTCATATAACCAATGCTGGCTAGGCGGTGCTACGCGCCCGAGTTGGTTGTTACGTGCCGCTATCAGCGAGGTGATTTGGCATTCGCGCAAGGCGTAAATATTCAACATGCTATCCCTTGTCTCAGGAATATCAATAAGCCTGTCTGAGCGTTCGGGGAAATCACCGATATTAATGGGGTCAGCACGCTCAACGTCTGCCTGTTCAAGGTCATTGGCGAGTTGCTGATGGTACATCTGCCATGGTTGCTCGGCGGGATTGCCGTCACAGCCAAGCAGTAGGAAGCCCATAATGAGCGTGAGAACAAGGTTTCCCCATCGAGCCATACTTACCCCCGAATACTGATGCGCTGTAAGCGCCAGGCTAGTAGCAGTGCAGCCGTGCTTAAGCCCGCAATCAAACCTATCCAATAACCATGAACCCCGAGAGGAGCGACCATGCCACCCACCCCTCGCGAGCCCAGCCAGTGCCCGCCCCCTAAACCCACTACCCAGTAGGAGAGCACTGTAATCACCATCACAATGCGGGTATCTTTATAGCCGCGCAAAGCACCTGCTAAATTAACTTGTAGCGAGTCAGAAAGCTGGAAAATCACAGCCAAGGCAATGATCGATAGCGCTAACGCCTGTATTTCGCTGTTTGAGGTATAAAGTGCAATGACGGGAACGGCACTAAACCATAAGAAAATGCTGTTAATGACGGCTACGATGACGCTAATAACAATGCCATTCCAGGCGACCTGGCGCGCTAGCGTTAAACGCTGTTGGCCTAGGGTATTACCTACCCTTACGGTAAGCGCCATACTGAGTGATAGTGGCAACATAAACAGTATTGAGGTGAAACTTAGCGCTATTTGGTGAGCTCCTACAGTGACCTCCCCAAAGCTGGCAATAAAGAGCGCAATGAGAGTGAATAAGGTGACTTCAACAAAAATTGCCACACCGATAGGAACACCCACTACTACTAATTCACGTATACCCGGCCATTGGGGGGGCGTCAGTGTTTGCCAAATCGCAACGCTTTTATAAGTACTTCCAATGCGCGTGTAGTAAGCCATAGCCAACGCCATCGTCCACATCGAGAGTGCGGTAGCGATACCACAGCCAAAGGCTCCCAGCGCGGGTAATCGTTGCAGGCTGCCAGGAACCCAGTTGCCGAATAGTCCAACTAAACCATCGCCGCCATAGATCAGAAGGTAGTTGGCAGGAATATTCACACCTAAACCAACAAGGCTGATCCACAATGCTGGACGCGTATGGTTCATGCCATCAGAAAATGCCCTTAGTGCCTGAAACAACGCAATGCCAGGCATACCGAAGGCAACCGCAGAAAGGTAGGCAGAAGACTGGCGTGCAACCGCAGGGGGAACGTTCATTAAGTCGAAAATGGGCATAACCACTGACCAGAGTAGCAAGGCCGCGACGATACCTAGTAGTAGGGCAATCCAGAGCGCTTGGTGGACGGCAGGACGAATAGCCGTGTGGCGTTTTCCACCAAGCAAATGGGCAGTAATCGGCGTGAGCCCCATCAGGGTGCCCGTCATGAACAGCATCAACGGCATCCAAAGGCTTGAGCCTACCGATACAGCCGCGAGCGACGTTGCATCATGTCGGCCTGTCATCATGACATCAACCACACTCATCCCTGCTTGGGCCAATTGGGCACCGCAAATAGGTAATGCCAAGTAGATGAGGGCACGGCTCTCTGGCCAATACACCGATTTAACCTGTTGAGTGAAATCGCCCAATGGGTAGGCTCCTGATCGACGAATTAAACTATAAAAAAAGCGATAGGTTAGCAGGGATGCCTATACCTTGCTGCCCTGTATTTAGGTTATCTCTGTAAGGCCGTTATACTTTGTCAAACGTCAATGATAAACGAGGTCAAAAGTGAATCACCCGCAAGACCGATGGACGCTTGCCGATATTATCGCGCTCTTTGATGGCCTTTTTGCAAAGCACTATCAAACACGCCTAATTCGGGGTGACGAGGAACCGCTTTATTTGCCCGCCAATAACCAAACACCTTATCACCAAGTTATTTTTGCGCGGGGCTATTATGCCAGTGCGTTACACGAGATTAGCCACTGGTGTATTGCGGGTGAAAAACGTCGCCAGTTAGAAGATTACGGGTATTGGTACTCGCCTGACGGGCGTAATGCTGAACAACAAGCTGCTTTTGAGAATGCCGAGATTGCGCCACAAGCATTGGAGTATCTATTTACCCTAGCGTGTGGCCGCACTTTTCATGTCAGCGTCGACAATTTGGGAGGTGCGACAGAAGTAGATCGTGAGGCTTTTGAGAAGAAAGTCATGGCTCAGGCAGAGCGTTACGAAGTACAAGGCTTGCCCGCTCGTGCTGATGCCTTTCGCCACGTCTTGACTGCTTACTATCAACACGGCTTGGGATGTGAAGCTGCGATTGCTCAAGGACTTGATAGGTTGCAGCGTGTACGACTATGTTGAAGGTGTCACTTAAATAGTCGTTACGAGTCAAAGGAGGGAATCTTATGACCCAGCACAACGCTAACGGATCAGCTGCAGATGTCGTTGATATTCTGACCACTGACCACAAGGAAATGATGGAACTGGCGGGCCAGATCAAGCGCTCAAGGGATATAGAAGAGCGTAGAGACACAACCGAAACGTTAATTGCTGAGGTGATGCGCCATGCCGTTGCCGAGGAAATGTATGTTTACCCGGTAATCGAGAAGTGCATACCCAATGGGACCGAAGAGGTCGAGCACGACAAGCAGGAGCACGATGAAATCGTGCAAGTAATGAAACAGTTGGAAGATTGTAACGCTACCGATCCGCTATTCATGGAAAGGGTCGAAAAATTGGAAGGGCTATTGAGCCACCATGCAAATGACGAGGAGTCTGAACAGTTTCCCAAGATGCGGAAGCATATCTCAGGTGAACAGCTAACTGAGTTGGGTAAAAAGGTGGAGGAGGCCAAAAAAATGGCACCGACTCGTCCGCACCCCAGCGCGCCGCACTCAGAGCTCTTTCACAAGAGTGTCGGGGCAGGCGTAGGCATGGTCGACAGGCTTCGAGATAAGCTCACAGGGCGAGCGACGAAATAAACGTGCCCTTAAAAAGTGGTTTTGTCGCACTAGCGTCCATGTGTCGCATTGTCAGTTAACGCAGGGCTAGTAAGGCGCCACCTCGTGGCGCCTCAGTCTACCTTCTTCAGCTCCTGCGTGATGTCAGCCATGCTCTGATAGTGGTGATTACCGAACTGCTTCAGGATCTGCATTTCGTTTTCGCTAGCTTTCGAACCGGCATGGTTTATCAACTGTTCGCGATTAGCGGGAAACGTTATGCCAGCAAACAAACTGGCGAATCGAGCTGCAGAAGGTGCCTCCATGGCACGTTCACCGCCGGTCTTGCTCGGCTGGTTGTCAGGAGCCTTCTCATGAGTGCGCAACTCGCCGAACGCACGCGCTAATTCGGCGGCATCGCGGTACTCTTTGGCAGGAAGCTGCTGGATGATAGCTCTTACTTCACGGTCGTCGTCGCTTAACGTATTGACCAATTCACTGTGAGTTTTCGGAAACTCAACACCCTTCAGTGCTTTTTCAATATCTGCGGCAGAGATCGCCTGTTGGGGATGGGAGGTGAGCATGTGTCGCTCGTAGCGAGATTTCTGCTCAAACCCAGCTCCGCATATCTCGCAAGTAAACTGTGCCATCAGCGTACCTCTCCAAGCGCTTTTTGGATATCCCCCATTGTCTCGTACTCTCTCTTGGGAAAGTCGTTTAATACGTCAATGATGTCATCCGCGGCATGGTTGGTTTTGGCCTGTTTGAGTAAATCTGCCTTGCCGCAAGGGAAATCAACCCCCTTTAATGCCTTGGCAATCCCAGCCGCCGATGCCGAATCAGTGGCTGCTTTACCCCCACGTTCGCCCCCTTTGCTGCGATTACCTTCGGGTTCCTTCGCTTCTGGCTGCATCTCGGGTTCTGTGAGCGTGCCGCCTTCTAGTGCTTCAGTGGGCCATTCGCGCTTCTTTAACCCTAACGTCTTGAACAGGGCAGCTTTGCCGGTGATCGAGATGGATTCTTCATTGAGGTCGTCATGTGCGCCAATCAGCAGAAGCTGGGCGTTCTCATAGTCGAGAAGTTTGCCATCATCGATATCTAGCCAGCGTTTATCGGCGAACTTCTCCTCCAGGCGCTTGGGATAGTTAGGCTTGGCATCTGGAAAGCCAGGCACATCGAGAGAAGGGTTGCGCACCGAGATGATGTAGCTCGCCTCGGCAAGGATTCCCAACTGTGACTGTGCTTTGCCAGGGGGCTGAGGTGTAGAAAGCCGGTAGGCTAAGCGAGAGCTGTTGTTGCGCATAAAGATCGCATAGCGGCCCTCACCGACGGGAATGGCTTCACCTTGCTCCTGCTCACCTTTGGTTTTGGTCTCATATTCAAGCGGAAATAGCGCTTCACCAATCGCCTTGGACTTACCGGTCATATCGTTCATCATCCACTCGCGGGCGGTGGAGGTTGGCTTGCCTTTCATAATCTCGGGCATACGCTTTTTGCCTACCAGAAACAGGCGGGCAGTATCATCGTCGTCCGGGACCAGCACGAGGTGAAGACGCTGAACGTCGTCAAGGCTCTGCACCTTTTGCGTATTGACCTTAGGCCGGTAGAAGAAATAGATATCTCCCTTCTCAACATAATCCGTCATCTGTCGCCTCCTGAACTAACATGGCTGATCAATTACCACTGCTATGTGAAAAGCAGTGTCCACCTTGTTGGTTAGCAGAGGTTTTTCTTTGGTGCAAACGCATCGCAGTGTTTTGGCAGTAAAACAAACGTTTGATAAAGCTTAATCCTCCTCTGTCAGCCGTTGATGCATCGACAGCATGACCTCCAGTTCGTGCTCTGGGCGCATCGGCTCTAACCCTAACTCGCTAAAGGTCTCGCGCCGCTGGCGATGCCATTCGCCTGGGGTGATAGCAGGGTAGAGCACAGACGCCGGGGCTAGCTCCACGAAAGGATCTAGCCCATAGGTGTCAAAAAGGCGCGCCAAAGCCGCTTCATCATCGCCATTGTCACTAGTGTAAAGCGTAGCGGAGAAATGGTCGTTCTCAAGCTCACGGATCACTTCAAGGGGGCTAACCCCCAGGCTCTCAAGCTCTTCAATGCTATACGCGCCCATGGCGTTGGTATCTTCTTTGATCCAGCTGTCGTCCGGCTGAATCAATGTTTGTTTAACTCTTCCATCGGGTAACGACCAGGCAATGGCGAGGGGGAGGCCATCATCTTCACCCGTTTCAATGGCGATAAACCCTGGAAAATCGGCCACGCTAGTACTCCTTTTTTAAGATTCAGCGGGAAGACGGAAAAAGCGTTGGGCAGTTCGTGTAGTAGCGTTGCCTAGCTCAGTTTCGCTGATGCCGCGCCACTGGGCAATCTCGCGCACTATCCACGGTAGAAGAGCGGGTTCATGGCGCCGCCCTTTTAGTTTTGCAGGCAGGTTGCGTGGCAATAGATAAGGGCAGTCTGTTTCTACCATCATACGCTCAAGGGGGATATCACTTATCAGTGGGCGTAGATGATGTCCTCGTCGCTCATCGCAAATCCACCCCGTTAAGCCTATATGCAAATCTAGGTCGAGATAACCAAACAGCGTATCGCGGTCAGCGGTAAAACAGTGCACTACCGCATGGCTGATATCGTCTCGCCATGCATGCAGTATCTCTCTCATCCGCTGGCCCGCATCCCGTTCATGTAGAAACAGCGGTAAACCACTTTCCACTGCGAGAGCCAGTTGCGCCTCAAACGCGAGCTCCTGTTCACGGGGTGTCGAGAAGTTGCGATTAAAGTCCAAGCCACACTCACCTACGGCGACTACTTCGGGCATGGCATGCAGGGCCGCCATGGCACGCTCAAGGTTCGTGTCCCAGTGGCTAGCATCGTGAGGGTGAACACCCGCTGTGGCGTATAGGCCCTGATGTTGTTTGGCAAGCGCAACAGCTTGCTCGGCGTGGGCGAGATCGGTCCCGGTGACGATCATGGTGGTCACGTGTGCGGCCTGGGCTCGCTGAATGACCGCTTCAAGATCGCGACCAAAGCTTTCGTGGGTCAGGTTAGCGCCAATATCCACCAACGGGGCGCTAGGGCGAAACTGAAGCGCTTCGGGTAAAAATTCATCGGCATAAACAGTAGCCAAACGGTACTCCCCATTTATGTATAAAAGCACCATTGTAACGTTATGCGCAGGCATCGACTAATGGTGTATTAAGCCTGGGTAGCTCAAACGAATGGCACGAATTGCAAAAAAACTGGCTTGATAGGTAAACAGCGAAGACGTATTTACGCCTAAGATGACCTTTGGCTATGCGCGCTTAATCATCAAGTTTGGTGCAATAACAACGGTGCAATAACAACGGTGCAATAACAACAATGAAGATTGATTCAATAACAACAAAAGAGAGCTCAATAACAATGCAACTATTTCATCGTGTATCTCAACGCTTTGCTACTTCAACACTTGCCGCTGCTATCCTGATGGCCAGCTATGCCCCCAATGTTGTGGCTGCTGAAGGGATTTCTGACAATGAGATACGAATCGGCTATCTAGCGGATATGTCGGGCGTATACCGAGATCCCATCGGCCCGCTGGGCGAAGATGCCATCAATATGGCTATTGAGGATATAGGAGGGAGCGTTAACGGTGCCAATATCGTGGTGTTTAGCGCAGATGACCGTAACAGCCCCGATGTTGGATCTAGCGTAGTACGCGAGTGGATTGACGAGCGTAACGTCGATATGGTCACTGGGCTGGTGGCATCTTCTGTGACCCTGGCAGCGGTGGGCTTGTTGGAAGAAGCCGATAAACTGGGTCTAGTGAACGGTGCCGTGTCGTCAGCCATTACCAATGAGCACTGCTCTCCTAACCATATCCATTGGGTGTATGACACCTGGGCGATGTCCAATGGAACGGCCAAGGCGATTACCGATGAGGGGCATAAAAACTGGTATTTACTGAGCGCCGACTATTCCTTTGGCCATGCGCTTGAAGCTGATGTTACACGGGTGGTCACTGAAAATGGTGGCACCATCGTGGGCAGTGCTCGCCATCCTTTTCCCAGCAGTGACTTCTCATCCTTTATGCTCCAGGCGCAAGCCTCAGGTGCTGATGTCATTGCGCTGAATAACGCAGGCGGCGATACGATTAACGCGGTGCAGACAGCCGGCGAGTTCGGTATTACCCAAGCCGGTCAGATTTTGGCCGGTATGGTGCTGTTCAGTACCGATATACGCAGTATTGGTTTAGAAAACGCTCAGGGGCTGCAGTTCACTAAAGCGTGGTACTACGATTTAAACGATGAAACCCGCGCCTGGGCGGAGCGCTTCCGAGAGCGTACCGGCAGTATGCCCACCATGGTGCATGCAGGGCTTTACTCCAGTACACGCCATTATCTTGAAGCTATTAAAGCCACTGGCACGGATGATACCCAAACCGTTCGTCAGCAAATGGGCGATACCCCCGTTAACGATATTTTCGCGACTGGCGGCCACATTCGTGAAGATGGGCGCATGGTCCATGATATGTATCTCGTGGAAGTTAAAACGCCTGAAGAGTCGCAAGATGAAGATGACCTCTTCCACGTTGTCCGCACCATTCCTGCGGAAGAAGCCTTCCGCCCGCTTTCAGAAAGCGTTTGCCCACTTGTCTCCAGTTAAGTCTTTGTCAATTCACTACAACAAGCTAAAGGAGTTGGCATGTTTGATCCGTCTGTTATCCAGCAAAACAGTATCGGGGCTGCTTTAAACCGCAGTGCACGAAAATACTCCCATCAGTTGGCGCTGGTGTTTGGCGAGCGCCAGTGGCGCTATCAAGCACTCAACCAAGCAGCCCGCCGCGTTGCCAATGGCTTGCTGGCAGCAGGGTTAGCGCCGGGTGATCGGCTGGCGGTATATGGTAAAAACTCCGATGCCTATGTCATCGCCTGGTTAGCCGCTACCAAAGCGGGGTTAGTGCATGTGCCGATCAATTTTGCGTTAAGCAGTGACGAGCTGCGCTATATCCTTGAACAGTCAGGCGCTACAGGTTTACTCAGCGACATTAGTCTCGCCGACAAAGTGAGTGCGGCCACCGAAGGGTTAGACATCGTCCTGATGGGAACCCTGCATGCCGATCAGGCACTGGATGCGCAAGGTTTTGATGTGCTCACTCACGCAACGACAGCGCAAAACGATCAAGAACCCAACGTGTCAGTCGATGGCACAAGCCTCGCTCAACTGCTCTATACCTCGGGTACTACCGCTGCGCCAAAAGCCGCCATGATGACTCATCAGGCTTTAATGGCTGAGTATATGGCCTGCATGGTCGAGCTGGATATCAAAGGCAACGATGCCATGCTCGCCGCGCTGCCGCTCTACCATTCAGCGCAAATGCACGTCTTTTTAATGCCAGCACTGTTGCTAGGTGCGCCCGTCTATTTGCTAGAAGCGCCGCTGCCCGAGCTGTGCTTAAGCGCGATAGCTGATCATCATATCGCGTCATTTTTTGCCCCACCCACGGTCTGGATTAGCCTGCTGCGACACGCTGAATTTGAACGCTTTAACCTGAGTGCCCTCAATAAAGCCTATTACGGTGCTTCAATTATGCCGGTACCGGTGTTGGAGGAACTTCAGCAACGTATCCCAGGGGTAGGGTTATACAACTGCTATGGGCAGAGCGAAATTGCCCCCTTGGCGACCGTGCTGCGTCCTGAGGAACATGCCGAACGCCCAGCTTCCGCCGGGCGCCCCATTCTGACGGTGGAGACCCGCATCGTCGATCTCGATATGAATGATGTGCCTCACGGTGAACACGGTGAGATTGTCCATCGCTCACCACAGCTTATGAAGGGTTACTGGGATAAGGAGCGCATGACCGAAGAGGCCTTCCAGGGTGGTTGGTTTCACTCTGGCGATGTGGGCTATTTCGACGAAGCGGGCTATCTCTATGTGGTCGATCGCATTAAGGATGTGATTAATACCGGTGGCGTACTAGTGGCCAGTCGTGAAGTAGAAGAGGGGCTGTTTAAGCACCAGGCGGTTTCTGAAGTAGCGGTGATCGGTCGGCCGGATGAGAAGTGGATCGAAGCTATCACTGCCGTCGTGGTAGTGAAAGAAGGACAGTCGGTTAGTGAGGAAGAACTGATCCAGCACGCCAAAACGTTAATGGCCCCTTATAAGGTACCTAAGCACATTATTTTTACCGATGCCTTACCCAAGAGCACTGCAGGCAAAATCCTTAAGCGCCACTTACGTCAAGATCTCAAGGAGTGAGTATGGACGAGGAAACGACCGAACTATTTCACGCCATGATCAAACGCTGCCTAAGCCAGGAAGTCGCGCCTTACTATGATAATTGGGAGGCTGCAGGCGAAATACCACGCTCACTATGGCATGCATTAGGCGATGCTGGCCTATTGGGTATCGACTTAGACGAAAAGCATGGTGGCGCAGGGGCCGACATTGCCATTACTCAGTTAGTACTGGAAGAGATGTCTCGACAAGGCTTTGGCGGTTTAGCTAGCGCCTATAATATCCACGCCAACATCGTTATGCCCTACGTACAAAATTTAGGCTCGCCTGCCCAACAAGCGCAGTGGCTGCCGGCTATGGCGCGTGGCGAGGCTCTAGCGGCTATCGCGATGACTGAGCCACATGCCGGTAGCGACCTGGCGTCCATGAGAACTCGAGCGAAGCGGACCACCGATGGCTGGGAGCTCAGCGGCAGCAAGACGTTTATCACCAATGGGCAGTTTGCCGACCTGGTCATTGTGTGCGCCAAAACTGATCCTTCTGCCGGCGCCAAAGGCGTTTCGCTGTTTTTGGTTGATACTCACTTGGCTGGCTTCTCACGGGGGAAACCAATTCAAAAGATCGGCCAGCATGCCAGTGATACCGCCGAGCTTAGCTTTGATCAAATGCAGTTGCCTAACGAGGCTCTGTTGGGTGAGGAGGGGGCCGGTTTTCGCTATTTAATGCAGGAACTGCCCCGTGAACGTTTAGGCGTAGGGGCGCAAGCCCTAGGAGCTGTAGAGGGCGCGATGGCGCTTACCTTGATGTATGTTCAGCAACGCCAAGCATTTGGTCAGCGGGTAGCGGATTTTCAAAATACCCGTTTTACCTTGGCGGAGATAAAAGCCCAGCTGGACGTGGCTCGCGCCTATTTTGAGCATTGCGTCGAAAAGTATCGGCAGGGCGCCATGAGCAGTACGGATGCGGCGATTTTAAAACTGCAGCTAAGCGAGCTGCAGTGTCGGGCGGTCGACCGTTGCCTACAGCTGTTTGGTGGTTACGGCTATACCCACGAATACCCCATTTCACGCTTTTATCTGGATGCCCGAGTACAGACTATTTATGCCGGTAGCTCTGAGATTATGAAGGAAGTGGTAGCACGCTCGCTGCTGGGTAAAGTGGCCTAATGAGACGCTAAGAAGACAGGAGAAAACCATGCGGTTGGATGATGTGGTGATTCTAGGCGGGGTAAGAACCGCTATCGGTAGTTTTGGCGGGTCGCTCTCAACGATGGCGCCGTTTGAGCTGGGTGCGATAACTGCGAAAGAAGCGTTGCATCGATCAGGCGTAGAGGGCGGTGATATCGATCACTCGGTATATGGTCACATTATTACCACTGGGCCCCAAGATGCCTATCTGGCGCGGCATATTGCGCTAGAAGCCGGTGTGCCGAAGGAGGCGGGTGCTTTCAACGTCAATCGACTGTGTGGTTCAGGGGTGCAGGCAGTGATTTCTGCTGCCCAGCAGATTGCGTTAGGTGACAGTCGTTTAGCGCTAGCGGGGGGCGCTGAATCAATGTCACGAGGGGCTTACATGCTGCCTCCTCAAGCAAGAAATGGCGTGCGCATGGGTGATGTGAACGTTCAGGATTTAACCTTGGGTGTGCTGAGTGACCCTTTTGGAAGCGGCCACATGGGCTGCACGGCAGAGAATATTGCTAACCAGTACGGTTTAACCCGTGAACAGCTGGACCAGTTTGCCTTTGAGAGTCATCAAAAGGCGGCACGGGCGATTGCTGAAGGTCGCTTTGAGTCACAAATCGTACCGGTGGAGGTCAGCCGAGGTAAGCAAACAATGCTGTTTACACGCGATGAGCATGTACGTGAAAACGTCCAGCTTAGCGATTTAGCGGGGCTAAAACCTGCCTTTCAAAAAGATGGCGTGGTCACTGCAGGCAATGCATCGGGCATTAACGACGGTGCGGCGACGCTAGTGTTGGCCCATGGCGATGAGGCTAAACAGCGCGACTTAATGCCCAGGGCACACCTGCGCGTTGCCACGACAGCAGGCGTTGAGCCAACGCTGATGGGGCTGGGGCCGATACCTGCGGTTAAACGCTGCCTGCAGCAGGCGGGGCTTAGTATCAACGATATTGATGTGATTGAATCCAATGAAGCCTTTGCTGCCCAAGCCATGGCAGTGGCAGAGACGCTCGGCTTCCCGCTCAAGAAATTAAACCCTAACGGTGGAGCGGTTGCCCTGGGCCATCCGGTAGGGGCCACGGGCGCTATTTTGATACTTAAAGCTCTATACGAGCTGGAGCGTATTAACGGCCGCTACGGATTGATCACACTCTGCATCGGGGGTGGGCAAGGTATCGCCCTTCTGATAGAGCGCGGTTGACCTGTCTTGATCGCCACAAGAACAAGTTAAAAGGAATTTTTATGCCTTCAGTTACCCCGAAAATTTTATCCGCCGCGCCCTCTGCCACAAACCCTGTCCTAATGATTGGCGACCTGTTAGAGGCAGGCGTACGCATGGCGGGCAAAAATCAGATTGTCTACCGGGACCAGAGCCGCCACGGCTATGAGCGGTTTCGCGAACGGGTGCATCAATTGGCCCACACGCTGACTTCCCAAGGTGTGCAAGCAGGCGACGTGGTGGCCGTTTTAGATTGGGATAGCCACCGTTACCTGGAATGTTTTTTTGCAATCCCGATGATTGGCGCCGTATTGCATACAGTGAACGTACGCCTAGCGCCTGATCAAATCCTCTACACGATGGAACATGCCGAAGACGCTTTTGTCATCGTGCACGAAAAGTTTGTACCACTGCTTGAGCCACTGGCTGACAAACTACCGCAAGTGCGTGGCTACCTGCTGTGTCAGGAAACGCCGAAAGCCGTCGATACCGAACTGCCGCTGGTGGGCGAATTTGAGCACTTATTAAGCCAACAGCCAGTTCATTACGCTTTTCCTACCTTTGATGAAAATGCCGTTGCGACTCTTTTCTATACCACTGGTACTACGGGTAATCCCAAAGGTGTTTTCTTCACCCATCGCCAACTAGTACTGCATACCTTGAGCGAGGCCAGCGCTTTTCAGGCGCCCGGTTTTGAGCTGCTTAACCGCGACAAAGTCTATATGCCGATTACCCCCATGTTTCACGTTCATGCCTGGGGTGTGCCGTATACCGCCACGCTGATGGGGGCTACTCAAGTTTATCCGGGCCGCTACGAGCCGGAAATGTTGGTCAAGCTGCTGGTTGGCGAAAAGGTCGACTTCTCCCACTGCGTCCCCACTCTGCTCAACATGGTGGTCAGCGCCGAGGCGATTGCCTCAAAGCAGGTCGACCTCTCCGGCTGGAAAGTATTGGTCGGCGGTAGTGCGTTAACCGAGTCGCTGGCGAGCAAAGCATGGGCATTGGGGATCGATACCCGCAGCGCTTATGGCATGTCGGAAACCTGCCCGCTCCTCACCGCCGATATTCTGCCTCACGATATTGCCGACGCTGATTTTGAGACTCAACTACCCTGGCGCTGTAAAGCGGGCCTGCCGATTCCAATGGTTAAGCTTCAAGTCGTCGATGTGGACGGTAAGCCGCTACCCAATGATGGTAAAAGCGTGGGTGAAATTCGCGTACAGGCACCCTGGTTAACCCAGGCTTATTACAAAGACGAGGCTCGGAGTGCAGAGCTGTGGCGTGACGGCTGGCTGCACACTGGTGATGTAGGTTCGCTTGATGAGCGGGGCTTTCTGACTATCAGCGATCGTATCAAGGATGTGATTAAAACGGGCGGCGAGTGGCTTTCGTCGTTAGAGTTGGAGAGCTATATCAGCCAATGCCCCGGTATTGCCGAAGTGGCTGTGATAGGCGTAGCGGATGAAAAGTGGGGCGAGCGGCCGGCCGCGCTGGCTGTCCCCGTTGATCTAAACAACCCGCCCACCACCGAAGCCGTTCAGGCGTTTTTAGAGCAGTTTGTGGCTCAGGGAAAACTCAATCGCTGGGCGATTCCCAGCATGATTCGTTTCGTTGATGAGATACCTAAAACCAGTGTCGGCAAGTTGGATAAGAAACGTATTCGCACCGAAATTTAGGCTGATCAGCGAACGTTGCCCGCTGTGCGCGCTTTGCGATACGCGGCGGGGGAGTTGCCTGTCCAGCTTTTAAAAGCACGGCTAAAGCAGGCTAAATCCTCAAAGCTTAGCGCCTCCGCGATGCTAACCAGTGGCTTTTCACTGCAGGTGAGTGCCTGAATAGCGACGTCGCGGCGGTACTCGTCCTTGACCGCTTGAAAATGGGTGCCTTCTATCTTTAGATGCCGGGCCAACGTGCGTGCAGACATATGAAGCGCATCGGCGGCGCTATGCACCGTACCTGCCGTCAACAGATGACGTGAGAGGTGTTCGCGCACCCGGTGAGTGAGCAGGCGATCAGCAAACGACACATAGAACCAGTCCGCCGGGGCGCGCTTTAGAAAAGCGCCCAGATGTTTCTTGGTCTGGCGGATAGGATGATCAAGCAAACCACGATCAATATAGATAGCGGTTTGTGGCTGCTCAAAGCGCACCGTACCAGGGTAAAAATAGAGATAATCAGCGCCGTGTGGGGGCTGTGCGTAAGCGCACTCCATCAAAATGGGCGGTATTTTACGTGCAATCATCCATGACGCGATGCCGTGAAACAGTTTGAGCATTAGCTCGTGAATTAAAATGCGGCTACCCAGCAAGGGCGCATATTCCACCAGCCCCATGCGAGCGAGATCTCCTTCAAGGGTAAACGCATAGCCAAAGTCATCGAGCAAAATACGGAAGAACTGGGTATAGCGGTGCAGCGCCACCTGCAAGTTCGGTGCATCCAACATACTTAAACACAGTAGCTTTAAAGTGCCGCCCCGCAGCGGACGGGAAAAAAAGCCAGGCGTTTCGTCATCAAGTTCGTTTACGAGTCCGCGATACAACTCAGCAAATTGCTCAACCGTCACCCGACCATGGGGAGCTGAAAGCAAAAACGGCGAAATGCCCGCCTGTTCTAGGTAGCGCGCAGGAGGTGCAGAATTTGGTATACCTTTAAACAGTTCGTTTACAAAATGCATCGAGACGGTCACCGTCACTGTCAGCCCGCCTTTGAAAATAGTGTTTTAGATAGGGTTATTCTTTTCTCTGGCTAAACGTTATCACGCTGTCGGTTTGCTCTCTATAAAGTCGCGACCCAGTTCCCCCTCCCAGCGCACGCATGCGTTACACTGTGCGCCTCACGACTAAGGAGGACACCGCGTGACCCTGTTACGACTCGAACAGCTGCAACTCGCCTACGGCACCCATGTACTACTCAATCGCGCCGACCTGACAGTTGATAAAGGCGAGCGGCTGGCGCTGGTCGGGCGCAACGGTACCGGCAAGTCCACTCTGCTGAAACTGGTGGCAGGAGAGATATTGCCTGATGACGGTTCAATCTGGCGGGCACCTGGGCTAAAAATCGGTGTGCTGGCCCAGGAATTACCTGAGTCATCCGGCCTGACTATCTTTGATATGGTGGCCCAAGGGTTGCCGGAAGCGGGCGAGCTGCTCTCCGAATACGACCATCTTATCAATGATCCCGATCCCGACATGGATCGCATGGCGACCCTGCAAACGCGCTTGGAAGCTATTGACGGCTGGTCATATCACCAGCGTATCGATACGGTGCTTACACGCTTAGGCTTGCCCCCCGAGGCTGAGATGAGCTCGCTTTCCGGTGGTTGGCGCCGCCGGGTAGCGCTGGCTCGCGCCTTGGTCGCCGAACCTGATCTATTGCTGCTCGATGAGCCGACCAACCACTTGGACTTAGACACCATTGCTTGGTTGGAAGAGCAACTGCTGGCGTTTAACGGCGCCGTATTGCTAATCACCCACGACCGGGCGTTTCTGTCTAAGCTGGCGACCAATATTCTTGAACTGGATCGTGGCCAGCTAGGGCGCTACCCCGGCAAGTACGAAGAGTATCAGGCCCGCAAGCAGCACGAGCTTGAAGTAGAAGCGCGGGAGAACGCAGAGTTCGATAAAAAACTAGCTCAAGAGGAAGCCTGGATTCGTCAGGGCGTTAAAGCGCGACGTACCCGTAACGAAGGCCGGGTTCGGGCGCTTGAGGCCATGCGCAATGAACGCAGCCAGCGCCGCGAGCGTCAAGGTAATGCCAATTTGACGGTAGATCGCGGCGAGCGCACCGGCAAGCGCGTTGTGGAGCTGCAAGGCGTCACCCAGCGGTTTGGCGATGACGTGATATTGCGCGATATTAATCTTGAAGTATTGCGCGGCGACCGCATCGGCTTCCTGGGGCGCAACGGCGCAGGTAAAACAACCCTGCTAAAAATCCTGCTGGGCGAGCTGGAACCCAGTGCAGGCAAGGTGCAAATGGGCACCAATTTAAAAGTGGCCTATTTTGACCAGCTGCGTGCGGGGTTGGAACTCGAAAAAACCGTTTACGACAATGTTGCCCAAGGCAGTGACCGGGTCAACGTGGGCGGTAAAGATCGCCATGTGATGAGCTATCTGCAGGACTTTCTCTTTACACCGGAGCGAGTACGCCAGCCGGTGAAGGCGCTCTCTGGTGGTGAGTCCAACCGACTGCTGTTGGCCAAGCTATTTACCCAGCCAGCTAACGTGCTGGTGTTGGACGAGCCGACCAACGACCTCGACATGGAAACCCTGGAGCTGCTCGAGGAGCTGCTGCTCGATTTTGATGGCACGCTGCTGCTGGTTTCCCACGACCGTACCTTTATGGATAACGTGGTAACCAGCATGCTCGCCTTTGAAGGCGATGGCGTGGTGCGCGAGTACGTGGGAGGCTACACCGATTGGATTCGCCAGGGTGGCAAGCTACCGCCAGCGCCCTGGGAAGGGGCAGCACGTCAGCGTACTGAACCTACCTCAGAAACGCCTAAAAAGGTGGCTGAAGCGCCTGCCGCAGCAGCCAAGAAAAGCGTCAAGCTTTCCTACAATTTGCAGCGTGAATTGGATGCATTGCCCGCTGAGATCGAACGTCTCGAGGGTGAGGTAGAAGCGTTGGAAAACGAGATAGGTGACCCCGCGTTTTATCAGCAAGAGGCAGAGGCCGTTACGGCTAAATTGCAAACACTTGAAAAAGTGCAAAAGTCGCTAGAAGTCGCCATGGAGCGCTGGATGGAGCTAGAGGCACTGGCGGCAGGGGAATAAACCCAGCAACGATAAAAGGCGCCATAGGGCGCCTCAGGTTGCTGACAAAGCGCTGGCGCTTTTGCCAGCGCTTTGCTTTTATGGGCACATGCTAAAAGATCCCTCTCCCCAACAGTTTGAACTCGAGATGGTCACGCTTGACGAGTTGGTGCCTCAGAA
>NZ_JBRAMC010000015.1:0-20348 GCF_052959335.1 Vreelandella sp. H-I2 | reverse complement strand
TACGCCTGACGACCATAGCGAGCGTGAACCACCTGATCCCTTGCCGAACTCAGCAGTGAAACCGCTTAGCGCCGATGGTAGTGTGGGGTCTCCCCATGCGAGAGTAGGTCATCGTCAGGCACTTATACCGTAAAAAGCCCCGAGCACGCAGTGTTCGGGGCTTTTTGCTGGGCGGTAGAAAAGCAGGGGGTCTCCCCATGGAGAGTCCCGGAGCGCCGGCCCCAGGATGGCCTGCCCAAACATCGTCAGGCACCTATTCAACGAAGAACCCAGCCACCCGGCTGGGTTTTTGTTGGCTGGAAGAAAGCAAAAAGCCATGTCATGGCGAGGAGCGCAGCGACGTGGCCATCTCAGCTTTCGGTGGCACCCGCTATCGGGAGAGGAAACTGCCACCGATGAACTGTGGTTAGACGGTATCTCTACGATGTTGGCATTGCCCGCCTGACCAGGTTTCATAAATCGCGCGATCATCAGCGAGCATCATTAATGCGAACAGGCGCTCTCCAAGCGTTGCACAACGGTTGATACGCCGAGCTAATAACGACGTTGCCTGTGGGTCGATCACTACGAAATCAGCCTCAAGCGAAGGGGCTAGCTGGCCAATATGGCTATCAAGAGAGAGAGCCTTTGCATTACCCATGGTTAAACCGTAAAAGCCTTGCCATGCGGTGAGAGGTTGTCCGTTTAGCTGGCCCACTTGGTACGCTGCTTTAAGCGTTCCAAAGCCCGATAAGTCGGTACCTGCGCCGATATCGCTGGCAAAGGTAAATGCCATGCCGGTCTGTTTGGCCGCTTCTCGGTCAAATAAGCCGCTGCCCAGGAAAAGATTAGAGCTAGGGCAAAAGGCAATATTGGCGCCTCGATCCGCCAAGCGTTTGCGCATGTCGTTATCAAGATGGATACCATGTGCGAAGGTACTGCGGGGGCCGACTAAACCTGCTTCTTCATAAACGGCCAAGTAGTCACGACTGCCTGGAAACAGTTCGGCCACCCAGTCTAACTCGCCACTGTTTTCAGCCAAGTGGGTCTGTAACCAGAGGGTTGGGTCATTACGTAAGAGGGCACCGGCAGCATCCATCTGCGTTTTGGTCGATGTAGGCGCAAAGCGCGGTGTGACGCTATAGCCCAGTCGGCCATTGCCGTGCCAATCCTCAATAAGTCGCTCGCTGTCAGCAATGCCCGTCGCTCCGTCTAGTAACGCATCTGGTGCGTTGCGATCCATCAATACCTTGCCGGCCAACATACGCAAATGCCGCTTTTGACAGGCGTTGAAAAAGGCGTCCATGGCACCTGGATGGCTGGAACCAAATACTTGAGCGGTGGTTGTACCTGCTCGCAACATTTCATCCAAAAAGGCATTGGATAGCGTTTCAGCGTGGGCATGGTCGGCAAAGCGACACTCTTCAGGGAAAGTGTAATCGTTTAGCCAGTCCAATAGTTGACGTCCATAGGAAGCCATGATGTCTAACTGAACATAGTGTACGTGGGTATCGATAAACCCTGGCATAATAAGTTTGTCACGATAATCGAGAACGTCAGCACCTTTGGGTAGTGAAGGTGAGAGTTCGGCGAAATGGCCGATGGCATGAATGTGCTGGCCTTTCAACCAAAGCAATCCGTCGCCGTAATGCTCAAAACTACCCGGTTCAGGCTTATCGCCATCCCCTGGGTCTCGGGCGAAACTAATCAGTTCGGCACGAATAAACGTATCATTGGTAGGATTCATATCAACTCGTGGTCGTCGGAGCGTTAGTAAAGAGTGTTCGCAGTGCTTTGGAATCAAGCCCGCGATTTTCTTGATAAGAGGGCGTGTCCGTTAGCCACAGCAGTTCGGTCACCACCGTTAAAGCAATCGCATAGGGCGTTTTATTATTGAGCTTAGTGGCGTGGATCAGGCCGATGGGGCTTCGCACCCGCGCAATTTGATCGGTGGGGTATCCATCGCGTTTAAGGCGTCCTTCAAAGCTAGCCCATTTGCTGTCAGAACCAATCAGCCCAATCGACGCTAGATCATCGCGTTCAATCAACGCTTTAATTAGCATGTAGTCTTCGTCATGGTTATGGGTCATTACCAGCGCATGTGCGCTAACAGGCAAGGCTGCGACACATTGGCTTGTATTGGAAAGGGGGCGACAAGCAAGACGCGCCTGCTGCCGATAATTCTCATCAAACGCATCGCTACGGCTGTCGTACCAATGCAATTGCCATGGAAGTGCAGCACTTAGCTTTACAATTTCCTGCCCCACATGACCTGCACCAAATATCGCCAGATGCGCCTCTACACCTGGAAAAGCCTCGAGCAGTATATTCACGAAGCCGCCACAACACTGGCCGCTTCGCCCTCCCAGTGAGAAGGCTTCTAAACTCAGCCCATAGCGCTGCGCTGCTAAGCGCTCGCGTGCTGCGGCAATGGTTTGCCACTCAAAAGTACCGCCCCCCAATGTGTCGAAAATCGCATCGTCGGTGATCACCATGCGTGCGCCAGGCTCGCGAGGAGTGGAGCCTGCGCTGGTCACCTGAGTGGCTAATACGTGCGGCGTGCCATCGCGCTGTAGGCGATGCAGCGCTGAATGCCAGGCTTCCGAAGCTGGCGAAATACTCACAGCGCTTTCTCCCTGATCGTATTGGCTGCCAGCATGACACGTTCAGGAGTAGCAGGCGTGTCTAAGTGGGGAGAGACGGTGTAGCCGGTAAGGCTTGAAAGTGCGTCACGTAGTGCAGACCACACACTGATACCGAGCATAAAAGGTGGCTCGCCAACCGCTTTTGAACGGTAAAGACTCGCCATGGAGTTAGGGTGACCTTCCAATAGCGAGACATTGAAAATAGCGGGTAAGTCTCCAAAGGTGGGGATTTTATAAGTGGCCGGGCCATCACTCAGGAGCACGCCTTTATCATTCCACTTGAGTTCTTCGCTGGTTAGCCAGCCCATACCTTGGATAAAACCGCCTTCCACTTGACCAATATCAATGGCTGGATTTAGTGAATCTCCAACGTCATGCAAGATATCGACACGGCCTACCTGGTACTCCCCGCTCAATGTATCCACGCTCACCTCCGTCACTGCCGCGCCAAACGCGTAGTAGTAGAAAGGGCGGCCTTGGCCTACCGAGCGGTCATAATGAATCAAAGGTGTGGCGTAGAAGCCTTTCTCAGATAGCGAGATACGATTGAGGTAGGCTGTTTGGACTAGTTCACCCCAAGGAACGCGTCGCTCACTCTCACCAAGCCCGGCTACCAGCATGCCATCCTCCAGGCGCATGCCTTCACGATCCAATCCCTCAGTAAAATGCTCTGCAGCAAAGTCAAAGAGACGTTCACGTAGTTTGCTGGCTGCGTCGCGTGCTGCCATACCGTTTAAATCAGCACCACTTGAGGCAGCGGTAGGGGAGGTGTTGGGGACTTTGTCGGTTCGCGTCGCGGTAATACGCACCTTATCTAGATCCAGTCCCAGTTCGCGGGCCACGACCTGACAAATTTTGGTATGCAGGCCTTGTCCCATCTCGGTACCGCCGTGATTTATCATCACGCTGCCATCGGTGTAAACATGCAAAAGGGCGCCCGCCTGATTAAGGTGTTGAGCGGTAAACGAGATGCCAAATTTAACCGGGGTAAGCGCCAATCCTTTCTTGATAACAGGGCTAGCGGCGTTGAAGTCACTGATCGCTTTGCGCCGCGCCCAGTAATCGCTGTCGTTTTCGAGTGTTTCAACAAGTGTATGCAGGAGTTGCCGCTGGTCGACCTGCTGCCCGTAGTGAGTCACCTCGCGGCCATCGCGGTAGAAGTTGCGTTTACGCACAGTCAGCGGGTCTTCACCAATCTGACGGGCAATGTCATCCATGGCCGCTTCGATGATCATCATCCCTTGGGGTCCACCAAAGCCCCGGAAGGCGGTATTAGAGGCGGTATGGGTTTTGGCTCGATGACCGACTACCTGAGCATCCCCCAGCGAGTAGGCGTTGTCGGCGTGGAACATAGCGCGATCAACGATAGCGTCGGAGAGATCTGGCGAGTAGCCGCAGTCACCGATGACGGTAATTTCCCCACCTTGAATAACGCCCTCTACATCAATGGCGAGTCGATAGCGGTTATGAAAAGGATGGCGCTTGCCCGTAGCGCGCATATCTTCGCTACGCGGTAGGCGCAAGCTAATCGATTTACCCGTGCGGCGCGCTATGATCGCGGCAATGCAAGCCCACGGAGACGCCTGCGTCTCTTTGCCTCCAAACCCGCCGCCCATTCGGCGCACTTCTACGGTCACAGCGTGAAAAGGGATATCCAGCACTTCTGCCACTAGCTTTTGCGTTTCGCTCGGGTGTTGGTTAGAGGTATGGACGATAACGCCTTCATCCTCGGTAGGATGAACCACGCACGCCTGGCCTTCCAGATAGAAGTGCTCTTGCCCGCCGATAAATAGCTCACCCTCTATTATCTGCTCCGCTTGAGTCAGCGCCTGTTGCCAATCACCACGGGTTTGAACATGAGTGGGGCGTACAAACTCTTCGCGCTCTGTCGCAGCCACCGGGTCTAGGCTTGCAGGTTGCTCATCTATACTGATAGCCGCTAATCTTACCGCGCGGCGAGCAGCCTGCAGCGACGTTGCCGCAACGGCAAAGAGACATTGCCCTGCGTAGCTTATCTCTTGATCGACAAAAATGGGATCGCCTGGAAACACCGGGCCAATATCGGTATGCCCCGGTACGTCATGGAAGGTAATCGCATCGAGCACGCCAGGTGCCTCTTTCACCTTGCTGAGATCAAGCTGCGTCAAGGTGCCATGGGCGACTGGCGATAGGCCTAATGCTACATGCAAGGCATCGGCGGGCAGTACCAAGTCGTCAATATAAGCGGCTTTGCCTGTCACATGTTTTTCGGCACTTTCGTGAAAACTTGAGCTACCCGCTTGGCGTTGCCCAGTGCTATCGACCGTATGTCGAGCCAAGGGACCAGACCCTTGAATATGATCGTGAAGCTCTTGGCGAGCACGGCTGCTATCGCCATCCAGTTTAGTGAGCGTACGCATGGAGCATCACCTCTTGGTCGGGCGTTAAAAGAGAAAGGTAGAGGCGTTCAAGCAAGTTTTTGGCAGCCTGTTGACGATATTGCTGGCTACCTCGCACATCACTCATCGGCTGGAAATTAACCTCCAGTGCCTGCTGGGCGGCACGAAAAGCTTCTACAGAAATGTTGCTACCTTCGAGCGCTTTTTCGGCAGCTTGCGCGCGTTTGGGAATAGCTGCCATGCCGCCAAAAGCGATCCGTACATCGTGCAAAACACCCTGCTCAACACGGTAACTAAAGGCACCAAGTACCGCAGAAATATCATCTTCTCGACGCTTGGATAGCTTCCAAATACGTAGTTGGCTGTCTTTAGGCGCCTGGGGAATAAAGATTCGCGAAATAACTTCATCAGCCGCCAACGCGGTCTTTTTATAATCCAGAAAGAAGTCTTCAAGCGCTATGCAACGATTACCATAAGTGTTGGTAAGCTCTACATAGGCGCCTAAGACAAGTAGCACAGGCGGCGTATCGCCAATGGGAGAGGCATTTGCAATATTGCCCCCCATCGTTCCACGGTTTCGAATTTGCTGGGAGCCGAGGCGATGCAGAAGATGAGCAAAGGTGGGGAAATGCTTGTTGAAGAGCGGTTCAAGCTTGGTGTATGTGACTCCAGCGCCTATCCACCAGCCGGCTTGACGTTCTAACATGGCCACTTTGACCGTTAACAGCTCGGCAACACGTGAAATGTCAATTAACTGATCAAGCTGGGCCAAGCGCTGAGTGCTTTCCAGCCAAAGGTCCGTGCCGCCAGCCACAAGACGCGCCTGAGGGGCTGCTTGGCGCAGCTGTGTTAGTTCCACCAGAGACTGCGGCTGGGCAAAAAACGAGCTGGCGTCAGTTGCCGCTGTTAAAGAAGGTAGACACTCAGCTTCTGTTAACGTCGCGTCGTACCACTGGGGGCGCTCGAAAGGTAGATCATTCATACGCAGCGCCGCCTCCCGAATAGGCCGATAGCCTGTGCAGCGGCACAAGTTGCCCCCCAAGGTTGCTTCAAGGCGTTCTGGGGTTAACGGAGCAGGACGCTGGGTAAGCTCGTCATGCAGAGTGAAAAGCGACATAACAATACCCGGCGTACAAAAACCGCACTGGCTCCCATGGCACTCAATCATTGCTTCCTGAGCTGGGTGAAGCTGCCCCTCTTTGGCTAACCCTTCAACGGTCAACAGATGCTTGCCCTGAAGTTGGTGGGCAGGCGTAATACAAGCGTTGGCGCTAGCAAACCCTTGTATGTCAGCTGCTAGCTCACCAATTGCGACGGTACAGGCACCGCAGTCACCTGAGGCACAACCTTCTTTCGTGCCTGTTTCGGCCAAATGCTCGCGTAATAAGGTTAAAATGCTCGTGTCCGGTGAAACCTCACACCGCTGGGGAATACCATTGAGCAGGAACGCAATCGTTGCCATGCCGAACTCCATTGTAATTGTATAGACCGTATTGTGCTGACCGATCGGTCAATATGGGTTGAGCTTGGGACAAAACGCCGTACCTTGCAAGTATTTGATCGCTGCACGGGAGTGGGGCAAGCTTATGGGAAATGCCACTGTTTGGGGCAATTGCCTAACCACTGATTCTATTAAGGGACACTGTTAATGACCGCCGTACCTGTCACTCAAGAAACCCCAAGCCGGGAAAGAATTGAAGCAAGTATTTTAGCGGCCGCTGAGCAGGTGTTCTCGCAGCACGGCTACCGCGGGGCTAGCTTGCAAGTGATCGCCGATCGGGCCGGTCTTCCTAAAGCTAATATTTTGTACTACATGGGAAGCAAGCAAGCACTTTATGGGCGGCTGCTTAACCGCATGATGCACCGCTGGAATGAGGTGCTTGAAGACATTACTGTTGATAGTGACCCAGCGACGGTACTGAGTGACTTTATTCGCACTAAAATGGTGCTTGGTCAACGCTACCCCGAGGGTTCGAAACTGTTTGCCGCCGAAATTTTAGCGGGTGCCCCCTTCTTGAGTGACTATCTGGCTGGCGAACTGCGTGATTGGGTGGCTGCTCGCGCCGCGATCATTCGTCAATGGTCTGTCCAGGGTAAAATGGATGACGTCGACCCCAGGTGGTTAATCTTCTTAATTTGGTCTGCCACCCAGCACTACACAGAATATAGCGCTCAGGTAAGCGGTATTCTAGGGCGGGATACGTTGAGCGAAGATGACCTTGAATCAGTTTCGGCATTTCTTGAGCACGTCATTTTAAAAGGCTGCGGGGTCAACCGGGTTAGTGTAAATGCTCGCAGAGCGGAAAAATGAACCTCTAATGAGTGTCTTACCGATTGATCAGCATCTTGATCATATTAAGAGCGTTTTAACCAACAGTAATCGTCTTATGCTCGTTGCCCAGCCGGGAGCGGGGAAGACTACCCGCGTGCCGCTTGTGCTGCTAACTGCTGATTGGGCAAGAGGGCAGAAACTGCTTTTGCTGGAACCCCGGCGCGTTGCAGCTCGCTTAGCGGCTAATTTTATAGCGCAGCAGTTAGGCGAACGCGTAGGGCAAACGGTGGGCTACCGCATGCGCGGTGATAGCTGTGTGAGTGCTCAAACCCGCTTAGAAGTCGTAACCCAAGGAGTCCTTGCTCGCATGCTGCAGGATGACCCGCTACTGGAGAGCGTGGCCGGTATCATCTTTGACGAGTTTCATGAGCGTAGCGTGGAAGCTGACTTAGGCTTGGCGCTGGCATTGGATGTGCAAACCAATATTCGCGACGATGTACGCCTGCTGGTGATGTCGGCAACGCTGGATGTCGCGGCCCTTAGACAGGTTCTAGGAGAACAGGTGCCCGTCATCGAATGTCATGGTCGTCAGTATCCTGTGGCGACCATTTACCGTCCTCCCTTGAGCGGCGAAGAGAGTGTTAGCCATGCTCTTCGAGTGATCAAAGAAGCGCTAGAAAGTCCTATCACACGCGATATCCTAGTCATCTTGCCAGGCGTGGCCGAGATCAATCGCTTAGTGCAAACGTTGCAACAGATCTTGCCCCATCTCGCGATACGAGCACTGCATGGCAGAACGAGTATTACTGAACAGCAAGCGTCTTTGGCAGCGAATACACCACAGCAGCGTATTATTGTTTCCACCGCTATCACCGAATCAAGTATCACCGTAGATGGCATTAATGTGGTAATTGATGGTGGTTTGGAACGAGTACCACTTTTTCAGTCACGCACCGGCTTGACCCGCTTGACAACTCGACGTATCAATCGCGCCAGTGCTGACCAGCGACGGGGGCGTGCAGGACGTCAAGGCGAGGGCATCTGTTTTCGGCTTTGGTCCCAGGAGCAGGTACTTGCACCTTATATTGAGCCGGAAATTCAGCAAGCGGACCTCTCATCAGTGGTGCATGAGCTAGCGTGTTGGGGCGTAACATCACCGCAGAAGCTGAGGTGGGTTACGTCTCCACCAGAGGGCGCCTGGCGAAGTGGCCAAGCATTACTGATACAGCTTGGTGTACTCGATAAGGATCATAGTCTCACTCCCCTGGGTCGCCGCTGTGCCCAGTGGCCTGTGGAGCCACGGCTAGCCGTCATGCTGGAGAAGGCGTCCGACTTGAATACTTTGCCCTTAGCCTGCGGGCTAGCAGCATTGCTAGAGAGCCGTGACAGCATCGACCATTCCCTGCAAGAGGCATTAGCAGAACGGCTTTGCCAGCCTAAACGCTTTCCTAATTGGCGCCGTGAGGCGCTTAGGCTGACGAAAAAAGCCGGGGTATCACTGAGTGAGGCAGTGCTAGAGCCGCTTGGGTCGCTTTTGGCAATGGCCTATCCTGAGCGTATTGGTCAGCAGATAAGCCCCGGGAAGTTTCGACTGGCTAATGGCAAAACCGCTACGCTTGCTTTAAACAATACGCTGGCTCATCAGCCTTATATAGTGGCCGTCGCATTAAATAGTACGGCGCATGACGATGCGCGAATTACCGCTGGCGAGCCGCTCCTCATTGCTTCACTGCTTTCTCTCTATCCTGGAATTAGGCAATGGCAGTCGCGCGTAGCGTGGTCGCAAGATCAAGGCCGTTTAATAGGTGAAGAGGTACAAGCGCATGCTAGCCTAATAATTGCTAAACGGCCCTTGGCGCAGCTGCCTGAAAAGGCAGTGACACAGGCCTTACTGGACGCATTGCGTCAGCAGCCCAGCAGGTTGTTTGGCGTAAAACTTCAGCAGCTGTGTGGACGTATGACGCTGCTGCGCGAAAAATTGGGTGAGGCATGGCCCGATTGGTCTGAACAGGCGTTATTAGCTTCGCTAGAGGCTTGGCTAGCACCTTACTTAGCCGGTGTAGCTCGGTTGAGCCAAATCGAGGGATTGCCATTAGAAAGCTACTTGATTATTACGCTGTCCTGGGAGGCTCAAAGGGAATTTGAGCGGCTAACCCCAGTGACGATTGAGGTCCCAAGTGGTAAACATGTTGGCTTGGATTACCTGCCATGCCTTTCCCGGCAACCGCCTGTTTTAGCATTGAAGCTTCAGGAAGCGTTTGGCTGGCGAATAACGCCCACCGTTGTTAATGGTACCGTTGCCGTGATGATTCATTTACTTTCACCGGCGCGTAGGCCACTACAAATCACCCAAGATCTGGTCAGCTTTTGGCGAAATGGCTACCCTGAGGTACGCAAGGAAATGCGAGGCCGTTACCCTAAGCATCCTTGGCCAGAAGATCCGCTTACGTCACCCGCAACCGCGCATACCAAGCGGAAAGCATGACAATTATCACTGTGCTACCGGCTCTTGCTCGCTGCGTTTTTCGGGTATCTCATCGGGAATGCGGTAGCGTACCCCTTCAACTTGTTGTTCTTCGAAGCGTTGATTTTCCTCCTCGGGCACAACGCCGATGACGGTTTCCTGAGAGCCGTCCGGCCATGTGTATGTAGTACATCCAGCTAATAGCAGGGGAAAAGCAATCAATAAAGTTTTGGCTGGTAGCATTGAGCGGCGCTTGAACATGGGCACTCCATTGGGGGACGCTATTTACTTAGGTTAAGCTTAGTATCGCACACCGAGAAACTATAGGTGGTCATTTCCTTAGCTGTAAACGTTAAGATCTTTTCTCTTGACCTGAGGCACTGATTGGGTATGTCTGTGATAGTAGTAGGATAACCTTGCAGGTCTAGAGGCATGTGAAAGCGACATTCACTTGGAGGTTTTATGTGGTCGGTGGTGAAGTCAGTGTTAGCAGCGCTACTGGGCGTTCAGAGCAACCAACAGCGGGAAAAAGATTTTAGTAGTAACAGGCCAGCTGCTTTCATTGCTGTTGGCGTAGTGATTACGCTGTTATTTGTTTCACTGCTCTTTTTTCTGGCTATTTTCGCTGCCCGCTGAAAAGCGTTGAGAGCGTTAAATAAGCAAAGCGTGACGAATGGCACATATTTTCTATACTGCTAATATCTCACTTAACCCTGTCCTAATCTAACGAAGAGTAATAACAACAATAATACTGGAGGTTTCTATGCGTTCATGGTCGTGTCTAATAGCCATATCCCTTGCTGTAGGCGGGTCGCAGGCTCAGGCGAACGGCTGGAATATGACCGTTGGTGTAACGGATATAAGCAGCGATATTTTTGGTCTGCACATGACCATTTTTTGGATATGTGTCGTGATTGGCGTAGTGGTCTTTGGGGTAATGTTCTATTCCCTGTTTCGTTATCGCCATTCGAAAGGCGCAAAGGCTGCCAATTTCCATGAACATACCAGTGTGGAAGTATTATGGACTGCCATCCCTGTTCTAATCCTGGTCGGCATGGCTGTTCCCGCCACTGCAACTTTAAAAAATATGTACGACTCTTCAGACGCAGACCTGGATGTCATGATAACCGGCCAGCAATGGCGCTGGCACTACGAATACCTTGGTGAGGATGTGGGGTTTACTTCGAGCATGAGTACGCCAAGAACGCAATTGAGAGGCGAAGAGGAGCGCGGAGAGCACTATTTATTAGAAGTTGATAAGCCGCTCGTCCTCCCCATTAACCGCAAAGTACGCTTTCTCATGACATCTGACGACGTTATCCATTCCTGGTGGGTGCCGGACCTAGCGGTCAAGCAAGATACTATTCCAGGCTTTATTAATGAAAATTGGGTAAAAATTAATGAGCCAGGTATTTATCGTGGGCAGTGCGCTGAGCTCTGTGGCCTTGACCATGGTTTTATGCCGATTGTGGTGCATGCGATGGAAGAAGAGGAGTTTGATGGCTGGCTAGCGGAGCGAAAAGAGGCAGCTGAAGAAGAGGCAATGGGTATTGATAGGACATGGGAAATGGGAGATTTAGTGGAAGAAGGCCAGTTGATTTACCAAACGATTTGTTCTTCTTGCCATCAGAGCGAAGGCCAGGGGGCGCCACCTGCATTTCCGGCGTTAGCGAATAACGAACAGTTAATCAGCGATGTGGATTGGCACCTTGATAAGGTCATAAATGGCGTGTCAGGTGCAGCAATGCCTGCTTTCCGTAACACCTTAAACCCTGTTGAGATAGCCGCTGTGGTCACCTATACACGTAATGCTTGGGGTAACGATACCGGGGATGTAGTGCAGCCCTCAACGGTGGTTGAAAAAATTGCCCAGTGATACTGGTCTGCCACGCATTTGACTACAACAACAATACTTTAGGAGAGTATGATGGCGCCTAAATTGCCCCCTCAGCCTTCATTACAACACAGCTCAACGGCAGTCGCCGATGGTCAAGCCCATGGCCACTCAGCACCGCCTAAAGGTATTTTGCGCTGGCTACTGACCACTAACCACAAAGAGATTGGCTCTCTTTATCTGATTTTTTCGCTAACGATGTTTTTCATCGGCGGAATATTTGCCCTTGTGGTGAGGGCTGAGCTTTTTCAGCCCGGGCTACAGATGGTAGAACCTGAGTTTTTTAATCAGATGACCACCATGCATGGTTTGATTATGGTGTTCGCTGCCGTCATGCCCGCTTTCACTGGATTAGCCAACTGGATGATACCGCTGCAAATTGGAGCGCCAGACATGGCGTTGCCGCGATTAAATAATTTCAGTTTTTGGCTGCTTCCCGTTGCTTTTACGCTGCTCCTTTCAACGCTGCTTATGCCTGGCGGTGGTCCAAATTTTGGTTGGACTTTTTACGCACCGCTATCAACAAACTATGCGCCGCCATCCACGACGTTTTTTATTCTCTCATTACACATTGCTGGCATTAGCTCCATTCTCGGAGCGATCAACATCGTTGCGACTATTTTGAATATGCGCGCACCGGGCATGCGTTTAATGGATATGCCGCTCTTTGTGTGGACCTGGTTAATTACAGCCTTTCTATTGATCGCGGTTATGCCGGTACTGGCGGCAGTGATTACCATGATGCTCATGGACATTAACTTTGGAACCAGTTTTTTTGATGCGGCAGGAGGGGGGGACCCGGTGCTGTTCCAGCATTTGTTCTGGACCTTTGGGCACCCTGAAGTCTACATCATGATCTTACCTGCCTTTGGTATTGTCTCGGCTATCATTCCAACCTTTGCGCGAAAGCCGTTGTTCGGTTATGCCTCAATGGTTTATGCCACGGCAGCTATTGCTCTGCTTTCATTTTTGGTCTGGGCTCATCATATGTTTTTAGTGGGAATGCCCTTGGTGGCAGAACTGTTTTTTATGTATGCGACTATGTTGATTGCCGTGCCTACTGGCGTAAAAGTGTTTAACTGGGTAACTACGCTTTTTCGTGGCTCAATCAGTTTTGAATCACCGATGCTGTTTGCCCTGGCTTTTGTCGTTTTATTCACTATTGGTGGTTTTTCAGGGCTGATGCTGGCGATCGCGCCAGCGGATTTTCAATACCATGATACTTACTTCGTCGTTGCCCACTTTCACTACGTATTAGTGCCTGGGGCAATATTTGCCATCATGGCAGGGGTGTATTACTGGCTGCCGAAATGGACGGGGCATTACCCGAATGAACGGCTTGCCCAGTGGCATTTTTGGTTTTCTATCATCGGTGTCAACTTAACTTTCTTCCCCATGCATTTCGCAGGCTTGGCGGGTATGCCTCGGCGAATCCCTGATTATGCCCTTCAATTTGCTGACTTTAACCTTCTATCAAGTATCGGAGCCTTCTTCTTCGGTGCGTCACAGCTGCTATTCGTGTTAGGCGTCATACTATGCGTTCGAGGTGGGAAAAAAGCACCCGCGAAAGCATGGGAGGGCGCAATGGACTTAGAGTGGACAGTGCCTAGCCCAGCACCATTGCATACGTTTGAAACGCCGCCAGTGCTCCATCGCGCCTCTCACTAAAAATGACATAGACCACACAGGCCAGTAGGCCAGAGAGGTGTTATGGATAGCCGAGAACAGGTCCATGTAGGGGTTCGTCGTACGGTGATTAGGACGATCGCCGTGCTGGTGGGCATGTTTGCCTTTTCCTTCGCATTAGTGCCGCTTTATGACGTTTTTTGCCGTATTACCGGGCTTAATGGCAAAGTGGATGCCACAGCACAGAGTATCGTGCACGAAGAAGTGGATGAGACGCGCTTTATTAACGTGCAATTTATCACCCGTAGCAGCCCTGGTTTACCGTGGCAGATGAGTGTAGAAGTACGCCAAATGAGCGTACACCCAGGGCAAATGGCAGAAGTTGATTTTACTTTTACCAATAACAGTCATATTGAAAACTGGGGGCGGGCTATACCCAGTGTCTCGCCCTCTGAAGCTACACGTCATTTACGCAAAATCAGCTGTTTCTGTTTTCAAGAACAGCAGTTACAGGGGAATGAGCGTTTAACTATTCCGCTGGTATTCCAATTATCTCGTGACCTACCTGAAGACATTAACACCATTACTTTGGTGTATACACTGTATCCAGTTGAACAAGCAATTCGTAATGCCGCACTTACTTATATGCTTAATGGCAGTGTCATTGATGTTTTGAATAAACCTTTCTCTAACAGTCCTCAGCGTAATTTCTATAACAGTTCTCAGGATAACTCCAAGAACAAAAAAGCGGCGGGAGAAGTGATATGAGCAGCGGTAGCTATTACGTTCCGGCGAGTAGTCGGTGGCCTATTCTCGGCTCGGTGGCATTAGGTGCCATGATGGTCGGCATCGGTGTCAAACTTGTCTATGACACGGGTTTGCCGCTGGTGCTAATCGGCGTGGCGGGCATTATCTCTGTGATGGGGCTCTGGTTTCGTGATGTGATTAGTGAGTCTCGGGGCGGTTTGTATGACGCTCAGATGGATCGCTCTTTCCGGTGGGGGATGGGGTGGTTCATTTTTTCGGAAGTCATGTTTTTCGCAGGGTTTTTCGGTGCGCTGTTTTACGTACGTATGTTCACCATTCCCTGGTTAGGGGGGGAAGGCGCGAAAGGGGTTTCGGCGTTGTTGTGGCCTGACTTTGTGGCTGCATGGCCGCTAATGAATCCGCCGGATGCTTCTGTCGTTGGACCCCGGGAAGTGTTTAGTCCGTGGCAATTACCGCTCGTTAATACCCTGATTCTGATTACTTCAAGTATTACTTTGACGGTTGCTCATGAAGCTTTAAAAGTAGGTTATCGAAAAACATGCCGCAACTGGTTAACGGGAACGGTACTGCTAGGGTGCTGCTTTATCATCATTCAGGGCATTGAATATTATGAGGCCTATGCACATTACGGAATCACTTTAGAAGCAGGAATTTTTGGTGCGACTTTCTTTATTTTAACGGGTTTTCATGGTGTTCACGTCATTATCGGTACCCTGATTTTAGCTACTATGCTGGTGCGTATTATTAAAGGGCATTTCGCCGACGAAAATCATTTTGGTTTTGAAGCCTCTTGCTGGTATTGGCACTTTGTTGATGTGGTCTGGGTTGGGCTGTTCATTTTTGTCTATGTGCTATAGCTCTTTAGCCTAGCTAGTGCTTTAGCCCAACTGACCCGACCAGAAACCAAAAATAATAAGTGCCATTAGCAGGCAGGCTAAGCCAATCCGCCATTTGAGTGAGTTAAGCAAGCGGCGAGAAGAGCCTGGATCACGCAGCAAAAAGCCTGCTCCCATGGCCAGGCTGATAACCATCGCTATGAATACGGCGGCAATGAGTAGTTGTAACCACATGATGAAAACCTCTCGGCAATGGCATTTTTATGGTTGGTATCTATTCTGGATTATGTTGGTAGCGTTAGGCATCTGTTTAGGACTATGGCAGTGGGAGCGGGCAGATGACAAGCGGTTATCCATGGCCATTCGTGAAGCAGCCCCTGCATTGGTGCAACCTACCATGCAGCCAGCCCAAGGCGCTCAGATAACGCTACGAGGTGAGTACTTGGCGGAGCATACGCTCTATTTGGATAATCGAATTGTCGACGGAAGTATTGGCGTGGCAGCACTAACCCCACTACGTGATAGCTATGGACAGCTCTGGTTGGTACAGCGAGGTTTTTTAGCAACAGGACCCCATCGCGAGCCTCCCCAAGCAGCTACTCCCAGTGGCACGATTGAGCTGACTGGGGAATGGCAGGACGCTCAGGCGGGTGGGCCATTATATGGAGACAACAGAGAAGGCGTGAGGCTGCAGCAGCTGAGTCTTGAGCCGTGGCGGGCTTCGTTAGGAGTGTTTAGCTACCCGGGATGGGTACATGCTAGCGAAGGCGATGGGGTGCTTACCCCATGGTGGGAGCCCAATGTAATGCCGCCTAGTCGACATATGGGCTACGCGTTTCAGTGGTGGGGGTTAGCATTGGCAGCCCTGGTGGTAATGCTTGTCGGCGGTCAACGATTGCGTCGCGATGAAGCTCAAGAACAATCGTTAAGTAATAAAAATAAAGAGGGTTGAGTAAATATGAAGGATGTCAAAAACATTCGCAGCCAACGGCTCAAGTTGATACTTATCTTTATGATATTCGCGGCGCCCGTAGTTGCCGCCTGGGGAATGGTAGAGTTACGAATCGGCATTCCTGACCGCCATACGGCGCATGGTGATATCGACCTTGAATTACCTATGCTCAGTGAGTGGCCTTTAATAAAAAAGCCGACCATAAGTGGACAAAATGAATGGACCTTGGCGTTTGATTGCAGCCAAGAGTGTGAGAAACGTAAAGATGAATTATGGCGACTGCATCGCGCGCTAGGGCGAGATGCGCCAAGATTAAAGCGATTGCGAATCGGCGGGGATCCTGAGCCCCTACCTGGAGAGGTGACTAGCGAATGGCAACGGTTGCCTTTATGGCGAGAAGAAAATGCCGTGTGGTTACTTGACCCCATGGGGCGCCCAGCATTGGCATTTGACGCAGCAGTCGCGACTAAATTCGTGCTCGATGATATCCAGCATTTATTTAAAGTAAACCCTCAATAACGTGCGCTAACGCCTGATGTTAAGGAAACGCCATGCCCGGTTCATTTGATCGCCGCTTGCGGTGGCTAGTGTGGTTAACATTATTAGGCACTGTGTTTACCACGGTGGTGATGTTGGTAGGAGCCTGGACACGTCTGGTTGATGCTGGTTTAGGCTGTCCCGACTGGCCGGGATGCTACGGGAAACTGTTAGTTCCTGACAGCGGTCTTGCTACGCTGCACCATCCCGATGTCCCGCTGGAGCCTTTTAAGGCATGGGTAGAAATGGTTCATCGCTACATTGCCAGCCTACTGGGAATCTTGGTGATGGTCGTTGTAGCACTAGGTTGGCCATTGCGTCATCGCCGCGGTTATCCGTGGCGGCTAAGTTTACTGCTGCTTGCGGTTATCGTATTACAAGGCGCTTTTGGCGCCTTTACGGTTACGCTTCAGTTATGGCCTCAAGTCGTTACCCTCCACCTGTTAGGCGGGCTGAGTGTACTGTTACTGTTCTTTTGGTTGCATTTACGCTTGCGCCGCTCCGTGATAAGCCAAGCAGACGAACCGCGACGAGGTAATCTGTGGTGGGGTGTGGCTGCGTGTTTGTTGGTAACGCAGCTGGCGCTTGGTGGGTGGGTATCAAGTAATTATGCCGGTATCGCTTGCCAGGGTTTCCCAACCTGTAACGGCCAGTGGTTGCCCGCAATGGACATCAGTGAAGGCTTTCATCTTACCCAAACCGTCGGCCCAAACTACCTGCATGGGCAGTTGCATGCTGATGCACGCACTGCAATTCACGTTGTGCACCGCTTAGGCGCTCTCTTGCTGGGAGCTGCGCTAGTAGCGCTTTGGTGGCGTTATTGGCATTGGCAGAACGTTACAAGACCACTAGCGATTGTTGTTTCGTTATTCACTCTCCAGGCTATTTTAGGCATCGCCAATGTGCTGCTATGGCTTCCTTTATGGCTGGCGTTGCTACATACGGCAGGCGCCATTGCGTTAACGATTGGACTCGTTTGGGCATGGTGGTGCTGGCGTTATCATGAGGCTGGCGCTTACTCGGCGAATTCTCTTACGACTTACAACAATGTCATCGCTGACTGAAGGGGTAGGGCTACCATGCGAAATATAACAATGACACTGCCTACGGCACGGCCTTCTTTGACGTGGAGCTGGAAAGAGCTGCTTGGCCTCTGCAAAATAAAAGTAGTGGCTGTGATGTTGGTGTGTACCGCCGTAGGTATGGCATTAGCAACCCCAGGGCTACCGCCACTGGCTAACGTGGTTATGGGCTTACTGGGTATCGGTTTGGCCTCTTGCGGTGCGGCTGCTTTTAATCACGTCATCGACCGGCATCTGGACGCGGTGATGACGCGTACCTCCCGTCGTCCAGTAGCTAGCAAGCGGCTGCCCGTGGTGGTCGCGCTTGGCTGGGCAACGTTGCTGACCATCGCTGGTGTTGCGCTGTTAGCGTGGCAGGTTAACCTATTAACCGCTGCGTTGACCTTTGCATCCTTAATCGGATATGCGTTGATTTATACGGCTTTTTTAAAGCGAGCTACGCCTCAAAATATCGTCATTGGTGGGCTGGCTGGGGCGGCGCCTCCACTGCTGGGTTGGGTTGCCGTTACAGGGCAAATTTCTCCTGAACCACTGCTACTGATGTTAATAATTTTTGCCTGGACCCCGCCGCATTTCTGGGCGCTGGCTATTCACAAATGTGATGACTATTCACGTGCGGGTATTCCAATGTTGCCCGTGACGCATGGTATTCCTTTTACACGGCTGCAAATTTGGCTGTATGGGTGGTTAACCGTGTTGGCCACCTTACTGCCAGTAATGATTGGGATGAGTGGCGCCCTCTACTTTTTAGTAGTGTTGTGTCTAAATGCGCGCTTTATGGTTTGGAACTGGCGAGTGTGGCGCGGGCTGGATTCGACTGCACCTATCGCCGCTTTTTGGTTCTCGATTCGTTATCTGTTAGGGGTTTTCGGCGCGTTATTACTCGATCACTATAGCAGCGTCGCTATCTTGGTAAGCTAGGGAGAAGGTGGCGAAAGAAGTAACCTTTCAGTTAGATAGAGCTCGAATATGGTAGCCATTAGGCGAATGGTGGTATAAGGGTGTACAATTTTCGTCAAGTAATTAATACGCTTAATGAGGAGATTCATGAACTCAATAGGAGCGCTGGTATTACTGGCGGTAGCGATTACAGTGATTATAGGGCTATGCCTCTACGCATGGTCTTTACGCAAAGAGGTACGTCGTCGAGAGGCTTACCGGCGCGATGAGGATGCTCGCGCCCAACAAAACAGTTTAGAAAATCTTGATTATGTGGCGGGTGCACTGGTTCAAGAGCAAGTGGATATTACTGAAGGCGCCTGGCGTTGTAAGGTGCTTTTAGAAATCATTGATCCTAGTTTAACTGAAAGATCTGAATTCAAGGCGTTTGCCGAACACTATAGCCGCACTCAGCACTTGAAAACGCACTCCGCCCGCCAGCAATTGACCGCTCGTGAGCGTATGCAGGAAGACAAAGAGCGAATAATGGCTGAAAATGAGATGCGTGAAGCTGTATTGGAAGCTGCTCGGGCAGTGTTAAAATGGCGTGCCGAAGGCGGAAAGGCGCTACACTAAGAGTTGATTTTGCGCGGTTTTTAGCCGCCAAAAAGCATAGCAAGCTAATTTTTAATGCCCATCGTGGTAGTTTTGCTATGCTGAATGGTGTCGGTATTGGCAAGAAGTTGATATGTCGGCATTGTTGCCTTCTTGCGCTTAAGCGTTAATGATAGGCACACCGTTTTGTATCGGCTGGGGAAATGGTTTTCTACACATTAACCAGCTATGCAGGACAGGCGAAAAATGGATGCTCTCGCAAATAAGAAGCATTGGATAGATTTGGTCACTTATGGCCATTTCAGCATTGGATCAAGAAGGAGTCTTGCATGAAAAAATCAACGACTGGCTTGCTAATCGGTTCTGCCCTGGTAGTCGGCCTCTCTGGCTGTGCTAGTTCAGCATCACAGTCTTCCGGCCAATCAAGCGCGAGCAGTAGCACTGGTGATAGCTGGTACCAGCACCCATTGGTGTGTGGTCTGGCAGGCAGCGTTATTGGTGGCAGCATTGGCTATGCCACCAGTAGCGAATCTGATGAAGAAAGTGCAGCATATACCGGTGCTGCAGCGGGTGCTGCTATCGGCGGTCTGCTTTGTGCTGATCGTACGCCTGAGCCGGTTGCTCCCCAGTGCCCAAGCTATGGCGAAGTGCCTGCTGGTGTTGCAGTTGACGCCGAAGGCTGCCCGCTAGATTCTGATGGTGACGGCGTGCCGGATTACCGAGATCAGTGCCCAGGCACACCGGCTGGCGTTGAAGTTAACGCAAATGGTTGCCCGCTTGACTCCGATAACGATGGAGTGCCGGATTACCGTGATCAGTGCCCGAACACCCCAGCAGGCGCAGAAGTGAACGCTCTGGGTTGCCCTGATAGCGTAATTCTGAAAGAAGTTAACTTTGAGTTTGATTCTGCACAGTTGACATCAACTGCACGCAGCGTGCTGGACGGTGTTGCTGAGCGTCTGGTCAATAACCCAGGTGTACGCGTAAGCATCGAAGGTCATACCGATTCACGTGGTTCTGATGCGTACAACAAAGACTTGTCACAAGCGCGTGCCCAGTCGGTAGCTACTTATCTTAACCAGCGTGGCGTTAGCTCTGACCGCATGCAGGCAGTGGGATACGGCGAAGAGTTCCCGATTGCGACCAACGAAACCGAAGAAGGTCGCTTCCAGAACCGTCGTGTTGAACTGGATGAGTGGAAGTAATTCCACTTATCACTCTGAGATTGCTAATTGCCTAACATGAGGTAATGGTAATCGCAGCATAAATAAACGGGGGGCTTATGCCTCCCGTTTCAGACTGCTGACGAACCCCACTTTTTGTGGGGTTTTGTCGTTTAAGAGGCTCCTTTCTGAAGCGATCACTAGTGAGCGCGGTTTTTTAGTCATCGCGCATTGAGGTGTTGCTCCAACAGGCATGGA
>NZ_JBRAMC010000014.1:0-31473 GCF_052959335.1 Vreelandella sp. H-I2 | reverse complement strand
GTTGTATATTGGGCTTCTGGCAAAATTAAATGGCAATATATCTAATTCAGAGTAATAATATGGGTGTTTACAGTAGGTTTAGACAAAAAGTTTTATATAAATCTAGAGCGTCTTTTAACAACCTAGTTTATGGTCAAATTTCGCCTAAGCCTGAAGGGCTTGTTTTTATTGACCCCCTATCTATAAATAAAGAAATATTAGCTATCAAGAGAAGAGAGTCAGGAAAGGTAGTGAGTCGTAATTTTAAAGAGTTAGGCTTGGTTAGAAACATTAAGGAAAATCAAAAGCTAAGCGCTTGTTATGATAGGTGGGTGAAAGGTCAATCATGGGAAGAAACTGGCGTATATGAGCTCATGTTAAGGCTTATAAGCAACAGTGGAAAGCCTGTTGATGGGTGTTACAATTTAGAAGATATAAAAAAAAGGTATGCTAAATTAGACACCATGTTTGAAGAAGTAAGGGAACAACAAAGGATTAAACCCTTCTATGAAATATGGGGAGGCAATGATTGTTTGGAGCCAGATGGCATTTATGTTCACTTAAACGAGTCCAGTGAGCTGGTTTTTGGAGGAGGTGGGCAACATCGTCTAGCTATTGCTAGAATATTGAAACTTGGCTTTGTTCCAGCCCAAATTGGAATTGTACATGTTAATGCGTTACATTACTATGCACAAATAAAAGAGAGAATGACAAGTGTCTAATGATATATCAATATTAGTTACTGGTGGCACAAGGTTTTTTAGTCATACTTTAATTTATATGTTATTTGAGCGCTATAAACCTAAGAAATTTGTTATTTTCTCCAGTGGTGAGATGAAACAATGGGAACTGGTCAAAAAATTTGCGGGTGGTAGTAGCGTGCGCTTTTTTATTGGTTATTTAGTTCAAGCAGCAGCGACAAGGATTACCCTTATGGTAGAGTACAACTCTTTTGAGTTGATAAAAACTAATATATCAGGTGTTATGAACCTCGTTGTTGCCTCTATTAATAAAAATGTTAAAAAGGCAGTTCGAGGTGTAAGACCAGGATATGATTTGCCACCAAAGGACTTGAAAGTGTTATTAGAACGTAAATTAAAGCAAGATGTTGGACTGCATTCACCAGTTTCATGGCAAAAGGTGGGGCTGTAAATGTCACCAAAACACCTCGCGATGATTACCTCGCCCTTGCAACTTATTAATCTCCGTCAGCTTTGTGCAGATAGACAATTAGATAAAGCGGCATTTACAGTTGTCGTTAAATTCTCTAAAAAGTGCTCAAGCGCTCAAGCACTGCAACAAGAATTCGAGTTGGATCGCAGTGATTGGGGAGAGGTCATCATCCTTGAAAATAAAAGCAAGTTTTTGCATCTCAGAAATCTTGTTAAACGCTTGCACCCTATAAACTGGAAAATAGTGGTTTCTGGCGAGCTTACGTCTTGGTGGGAGAACATTGTAGTAGCTAATGTTCACTATGAAGAACGTATTCTTATCGATGATGGTACAATGACGCTTTTTGACTACCAGTCGTTTATGGAGAATGGAAAGAACTATCAAAAAAGAAAACCATTAAAATCATTATTTTTAAATATTTTAAATGTAAAAACTAAGATTAAGAAGCCTTGGCCAATTACCGCTTTTTCACTGTTTCCTATGGATTCCAATAGCTATGTCAGGTGCGAAAAAAATAGTCTTTCGATACTGAAGAGAACACTGGAGAATCAAGTTGTTACGTCAGGATGTAATATTAAAAAACGACTTTTTATAGGGCAGCCATTCGTGGATAATAAAGAAATTAGTGAGAATGAATATATTGATATTGTATCACGGTATGCTGCTCAAAATAGTAAGGAAGAGTGCTATTATCTACCTCATCGGAGCGAGAGTAAGGAGTTTTGTTCCAAAATTAAAGACATAAATAATATCACGGTAGCGTCTTATTCACTACCCGTAGAGAAAGTTATTGGACAATATCCGGAGTCTTATAGTCAAGTAGTTGGCCTTAATTCCACAGCGCTATTTACGATACATATATTGTATCCTGAAATCCCCATTTACTTTTATTCTTTCAATGATTTGAAAACGGTTTCCAATTCGCTATTGAAAAGGAGTTTAGTAGTCGATTCATTTCTTAGGAAACAAAAAAATACTTATCCATTGAGCTTAAAATAAAATATTCTTAATTACTGAGCAGAATGCTAGGCTATTTATTATGGCTGACTCTACTTTTGGCATATTTCCAAAAGACGCCGTTTGAGTTGGCTACAGATATAACTAGCCCTCTCCAGCCATCAAGTACGCCTAGCCGAATAAAATAAGTACGAAAAAAAGCAAAAATTGCTTTGAGAAAAATAAACCAAAAAGAGTAGTTTTTAGTTTTTTGCGATTCGGCTCTTAATTCAGAGTAACGATTTATCTTTTCTAAAAATTGGGCTAGATCAGTCACCGCGAGATGTTCGATTTTACCATCCAGTTCTTGAATAGTTACGTGAGGGCTTGGCTGAACAGACTCATGCACAGCGGCGCTATTAAAGTTGCATTGCGCACGGTGAAAGACACGTATTAGCCAGTCATTGCCCCAGCCTGAATGATGCACAGGACTACCCATCATCCAGTTTTCTCGCAGAATTTTCCCCGCCTGCTGAGGCGTTGCAGTGGCGGCCCATTGTTGAATAGCTGTATTTAGCTCAAGGGAAGGTGCTTCGTCGGCATCGAGCGATAATATCCAATCATATTTCGCTAAAGAAACAGCGTGACGTTTGGTAGGGCCGAACCCGAGAAAATCACCTACCTGCAAGGTAACGTTTGGATAGCTTTTGGCAATCTGGATGGTATCGTCGCTGGAACCATTATCATAAATCACCACCTCATCGTAGCACTGAACAGCATCCAATGTTCGACGCAGCGTAGAAGCGGCATTGCGGGTGATAATAACGACACTAACATTAATGGGCATGCAGTGGATCTCTACTCTCGTCACTTAGTGATGAAGTACTATACCGGCACTGAAGCTAACGATATCTGGATGGGGGTTTTTTGCACATTATACACATCAATCTAGCGAAGGGGTTTCGGGGTGGAGAACGCCAAACAGCGTTGCTTATCCAATCGCTAGCCAATCAGGTTGATGCTCAAACGTTGGTATGTCGGCGTGACTCTCCACTACGCGACAAGCTTCATGGGGTTGGTAATCTCAAGCTGATAGACGCTAATCATCAACTGGCCGGGCATATTGGGGCAGGCAAAGCTTCAGTGGTGCATGCGCATGAAGCCAAGGCGGTACATTGGGCATGGCTGCATAAACGCTTATACCGTACGCCTTATGTGGTAACTCGGCGCGTTGATACATTGATTAAGGATAAATGGGCCAATCGCCTTTTTTACGGCAATGCCGACTGCTGTGTAGCGATTTCGACAATTATACAAAAGCAGTTGTCGCACTGGACCAGCCAGTCCATACCGATAATCCCGAGTGCTATGTCCAATTTTACCCCGGACTTTCAAGCAACTCAGCAATTTAAAGCTCAGTATCCCGATCGCTTTATTGTAGGGCATATCGGGGCACTAGTGGATCGTCACAAAGGGCAGCGTGTGATTTTAAAAGCGGCTGCTCTACTACAGGAGAGCCATCCAAATTTGTTATTTATCTTTTTTGGCCAGGGTGAAGATGAAAGCGTGCTGCAACAAGAAAGTCAGCATTTACCTAATGTAGTATGGGCTGGATACGAGCCCAACATTGGTGACTTCATTCCAGGGTTGGATCTTTTCGTATTTCCGTCACGTAATGAAGGGCTAGGTTCGGTATTGCTTGATGTCATGCAGGCTAGGGTTCCCATTATTGCCACTCGAGTGGGGGGTATTCCCGATTTGATCAATCATGAAGAGACAGGTCTATTGATCGAAGCTGATGATGCCAGTGCGCTACGGGATGCAGTTATTCGCTTAGCGGAGTCTAATAAGGAGAGAGCGATCCTAGTGGAAAATGCTTACCAGCATTTGACGTCATTCAGCCCGCAATCAATGGCACAAAAATATCTTGATGTTTACCATTCCCTTGCCAAGTAGTATATGAGGAGCCGCTTTTGTTAGCTGATAAATGGAGAAAAAACCGACATAAGCTTAAGTTTTACCTTCAAGGCGTTGCCGAAATTGGCTTGCCGCGACAGTTTTATCATGCGCAAAGAGCGTCCTTATTTCGGACTGTACGGAAGGAGATGGGTAAGCAAAATTGCCAAGAAATTGCTCGACGAGTGAATTACTATAATCAGTTGACGGGCCTAGCGGTGTTACCCACGGAAGCGCAATACATAGTAGATTTTTCTCGAGGGAAAAGCTGGGCTTATTACATAGATATGAAGAAGTATCTGCTCGCTTTCGACCGAGGATTCAAGTTTCTCTACTTGCCTGGTGATATACGTATTATACCGGGGCATCCGACATTACTGAAAAGCCGCCCTATTTCAGAGCATAACGCTTCCTCTGTTCTATTGAAACTCAACCGTATCCGTCATTACTTCTTCGTGAATGATTCGGTACCGTTTGCACAGAAAAAGAATCTGCTAGTGTGGCGTGGCGCTTGCCATAAGCCGCACCGGCAGGCGTTTGTAAGCCGGTTTCATGATCATCCCCTGTGTAACGTGGGCGATAGCCATCCCAAATTTAAAAATCAACCCTGGCATCGTGGGGTTATGAGCATATCTGAACAGCTTCAATACAAGTTCATATTGAGCATTGAAGGAAATGATGTAGCCACCAATCTGAAATGGATAATGGGCTCTAATTCGCTTTGCTTCATGACACGGCCCAAATACGAAACTTGGTTTATGGAAGGCACGTTGGAACCAGGCTATCACTATGTTGAGCTAGCCGATGACTACTCAGACCTTGAGGAGAAGGTGCAGTATTATACTGAACATCTTGAAGAGGCTAATAGCATTGTAAAAAATGCTAATGCCTACGTGCGTACTTTTATGGATATTCGCCAGGAGCATCTGATTGGTTTATTGGTGCTGCAAAAATATTTTGAAAAAACTGGGCAGTGTGAGCCCATCGGGTTAGGGCTCTGGGACTAAATAACCATATCCTTCACAGATAGGGCGCATAGCCACCTGGGCCTGCCGATCGGTAAACTTATTTACCGACTTCTCCAGCCGTTTTAAATTAGCCTCTTGCCACTTACCTGCCCTACGAAGACGGCAGCGATCAAGGTCAATTAACCAGGGCATACCGGTTGGATCGATTAGGATATTGCGTGCGTTCAGGTCGACATGGTCAAGCCCTGCCTGATGAAAGCGTCGTATCATCACGCCTACACGTTGCAGCAGCGTTTCATCGGCTAGGTTGTCGACCAGCAGTTCCGCGAGTGCTTTAGCACCGGCTATGCGCACAGTGATCAATGCAGCTTCATACGTAAGCCCGTAACAGGTTACACAGCTTGCCACCGGGCGGGGGACGGGCAGCCCCTGCTCGAACAGTGTGGCTGTTAAGCGCAGTTCTCGGAACGCTCGGGTGTGCTCAGCGCCGGTCCATAAATAGCGTTTTTCACTGAGCTTGGCTGCCATGCCGCCCCGGCGATAGGGCCTTAACACCCACTGTTCGGTTGGTGTTACCTGTAAAAACAGACTGCTACCCCGGCCCGGTGCTTCACCCACTACTAATCCTTTTTCACGCCAATATTCGGCTGTGAACAGAGCAGGACCAATTTGGTGTGTACCCGGCGCGTCACATAAACTGTCTACATCATGTAAAATCAGTCCATTTTTCTGCCGGAGTGCCGCTAAGCGCATGAAGCCCTCTCTGCCTGTTCAGCCTAACCACATTGCCATTTTGCGCCTTTCCGCCCTGGGAGATGTGTGCAATCTCGTGCCCACGGTGCGGGCGTTGCAACGCCAATGGCCCGACGCGCGCATTACCTGGATTATCGGTAAGGGGGAGCACAGTCTACTGGCGGGGCTTTCCGGGGTCGAGTTCATTGTTTACGACAAGGCGACCGGGATTGCCGGTATGCGTGCGCTCTGGCGGCAGCTCGCCGATACGCGCTTCGATGTACTGCTGCATATGCAGCAGGCCATCCGGGCCAGCATACTGTCGCTCGGGTTGAAGGCCAACGTGCGTGTGGGTTATGACAAAGCACGTGCCAAAGATGCCCAGCACTGGTTCACCCAGTACCAGCTCGCGCCGCATCCTAATGCTCATGTGCTGGAGTCCTTTATGGACTTCGCCCGGGTGCTCGGGGTCGATGATAACCGCTTAGAATGGGATTTGCCGGTGACTGACACGGCACGCAATGAAGCACAGGTTATCAGTGGTGAAGCACCTTACCTAGTGATCAACCCCTGCAGCAATGTACGTCTGCGTAATTTTCGCAACTGGTCGGTAGAAGGTTATGCCAGCGTTATTGAGCACGCTTGGGTGCAGTACGGCCTCAAAAGCGTGCTGACCGGGGGCGGTAGTGCCCTGGAGCGTGAAATTGGCGATCAAATTGAAGCGCTCTGCCAGCCTGGCAGTGTGGTTAACGCGATCGGTGGAACCTCTCTAAAAGGCGTATTGGCGCTAATTGACCAAGCCCAAGCGGTGATAGCACCGGATACCGGGCCTATTCATATGGCCAACGCCATGGGCACCCCGGCGTTAGGTCTATATGCGTCGACCAACCCCCAGCGCGCCGCGCCCTATTTGTGGCGTGAGTTTGCGGTCAACGCCTATCCCGAGGCGGTACGCACCTATTTGCATAAATCGGTCGATGAAGTGAGTTGGGGGCAGCGGGTACGCCACCCCAGCGCCATGATGCTCATTAAAGCCGACGACGTTATCGCCAAACTGGATGCACTGCTGGCGCATACTACTTCAAACGCCAGCCCAAGGAGCATCGATGAAAATTGATTTAACCGCCTTAGAGCATGCCCGCGTGTTGGTCGTAGGGGACGTGATGTTGGACCGTTACTGGCATGGCGGTACTTCGCGTATTTCACCTGAAGCACCCGTGCCGGTGGTACGTGTGGAGGATGTTGAAGATCGCCCAGGCGGCGCAGCCAACGTGGCGCTCAATATTACCTCACTGGGCGCCCATGCTGTGCTCGGGGGCCTGATCGGTGCTGATGAAAATGCACAAATTTTACAAGCCAGCTTAACTGCTTCAGGAGTAAGTACCCACTTTCAGCGCAGCACCGAAATACCCACCATTACTAAGCTGCGTGTGATGAGCCGCAACCAGCAATTGCTGCGCCTGGATTTCGAGCAACATTTGGACAGTGTCGATACCAGTGAGCTCGTGGCACAGGTCGAGAAGGTACTACCCGACTGCGACGTGTTGATTCTTTCCGACTACGGCAAAGGCACGCTGAACCAAGTCGAGAACCTAATTGCCAGCGCACGGGCGCAGGGCAAACGGGTATTGATTGACCCGAAGGGGCAAGATTTCAGCAAGTACCGTGGGGCGAGTTTAATCACTCCCAATTTGACTGAATTTGAAACGGTGGTCGGCCCTTGTGCCACCGATGCTGAACTATCCAGCCGGGGCGAAGCGCTGCGCGCTGAACTGGAACTGGAAGCGCTACTCATTACTCGCAGCGAAAAAGGCATGACGCTGATACGCGAAGGGCACGCGCCGCTGCACTTACCTACCCGCGCTCAGGAAGTCTTCGATGTTACCGGGGCGGGGGACACTGTTATTGGCCTAATGGGTTTGGCATTAGCGTCGGGTCATGCCTTTCCTGAAGCAATGATGCTAGCGAACCTGGGCGCAGGACTGGTAGTAGCCAAGCCGGGTACTGCCACGCTCTCGATCGCTGAACTCTATACGGCGCTACACGGCGATAAGCTGGCCGAGTTTGGCGTGATTGAGCCGAATATATTGATTGAGGCGGTGCGGGCTGCTCAGCTGCGTGGTGAACGGGTGGTTATGACCAATGGCTGTTTCGATATTTTGCATGCGGGCCATGTCGCCTACCTGGAGCAGGCCAAACGTCTGGGTGATCGTTTGATTGTCGCGGTAAATGATGACGCCTCCATTGGCCGTCTAAAAGGGCCTAAGCGGCCAATCAATCCGTTAAATCGGCGTATGCAAGTATTGGCGGGACTTGGCGCTGTCGACTGGGTGGTGCCGTTCAGTGATGACACCCCCCAAGCGCTGATTGAAGCGGTATTACCGGATATTTTAGTCAAAGGGGGCGATTACCAGCCAGAAGATATCGCCGGCGGCGCGGCTGTCGTTGCCAATGGGGGTGAGGTTAAGGTGTTGGGCTTTGAAGACGGTGTGTCAACGTCGGCGATGATTAGCTCCATTTTAGATCGTGAGCGCTAATGGCTTCACCTGCCTGGCCCCGGCTGGCCTACTCAGCGGCGCTATATGCGCTCTCACCGCTGATAAGCTGGCGTATTTGGCGTGAGCAAGTACCCACTTACTCACGCCTTCAGCGGCTGGGTTTATGCCTTGACCCGCTTCCTCCAGCGCCACGCATTTGGCTGCACTGTGCCTCGGTGGGAGAAGTGCGGGCCGCGCGTCCACTGATTGAGGGGCTATTGGCGAGCTATCCATTGCATAGCCTGTTGCTCACGACTATGACCGCTACCGGTGCCCAGCAGGCCCAAGCGCTTATTGTTGAGCAAACCACAGCAGAACAGGTGCGTCTCGCCCATCGTTTCCTACCGCTGGACTTTCCTGGCGCCGCGAAGCGCTTTGTTCGCCATGTTAAGCCTGAACTTGCCATCCTGTTTGAAACCGAGTTATGGCCTAACTTAATCCATGCCTGCCGCGAGCAGGGAGTGCCCGTGGTGATCGTGAATGGGCGCTTATCGCCCCGTGCCTTTAAACGTTACCAGCGCTTGCGGTCGTTGATGGCCAGTACGCTTGCTGATATTAGCTGGCTAGCCGCTAAATCAAAGGCAGATGCCGAGCGCTTTAAAGCCCTTGGGAGTCGCGCGGAAATGACTAGCACGGTCGGCTCGCTTAAATTTGAGATAGCCAGTCAAAACAGTAATCTCAAAGAGGGTGAGCGCTTACATCAAGAATGGGATGAGAGGCCGGTCTGGGTGGCGGGGTCCACCCGAGAAGGTGAAGAAGCGCTGTTGCTCGAGGCCCATCGCCAAGTACTTGCGCGCTACTCGAATGCGCTGCTGGTGCTCGTGCCGCGTCATCCTCAGCGCTTTGATGAGGTAGCGAAGCTTTGTACCACTGAAGGCTGGACGTTAAGTCGCCGTAGCCAGGCGCAGTCGGTGACAGCGCAAACTCAGATTTACCTAGGAGATACGCTAGGTGAGTTGGCAGCGCTTTATGCAGCAGGCAGTGTGGCCTTTGTTGGTGGCAGTCTCGTGTCATTGGGAGGACACAATGTGCTTGAACCGGCTGCGTTAGGTAGGCCGGTACTTAGCGGTTCCTCGATTGAGAACTTTGCCGATGTGGTTGAGCCGCTGCAAGCGGTCGGTTCGCTAACCTTGGTCGATAGCCCGGACGCCCTGGCAGACGCCTTGGTAGGCTACTTTGCCGCCCCAGAAAAAGCCTACCAAGTGGGGCGAGCAGGGCGCGCAGCGATTGAAACCCAAAAAGGTGCACTGGCCCGAACGCTGACTGGCTTGGCGGCACTGCTGCCCCCGTAACGCAACGCCTTTATTGCGCAGTTTTATGAAATCGCTATGCGCTCAACGCCGTCACTTTTACCCAAAAGAAGAATATCGGCGCCTCGGGCGGCAAACAGGCCATTGGTGACCACTCCGACGATAGCGTTGATACGCGCTTCCATGGCCACCGGGTCTGCGATCATAAATTCATAGCAGTCGATAATTTGGTTGCCATTGTCGGTGACCACACCCTGGCGGTAAACCGGCTCCGCTCCTAGGGCCACTAATTCGCGGGCAACATAAGAGCGTGCCATGGGAATAACTTCTACCGGCAATGGAAAATGTCCTAGCTGAGGCACGTACTTTGAGCCATCAGCGATGCAAATAAAACGCTCGGCGCAGGCCGCCACGATCTTTTCGCGGGTGAGCGCTGCGCCACCGCCTTTAATCATATGTAAGTTAGCATTTACTTCGTCTGCGCCGTCTATATAAAAAGGAACGGTGCCTACACTGTTGAGTTCAAATACCTCAATGCCCAAAGCTTCAAGGCGCTTGGCGCTCGCTTCTGAACTGGCCACCGCGCCTTTAAACAAATGGCGTAGTGGCCCCAGGCGATCAATAAACAAATTTGTCGTCGAGCCTGTACCAATACCTAAGATGGTATCCTTTTCCAGCGTTGATTTGATTTCTGCAATGGCGGCATCCGCCACGGCGGCTTTCAGTTCATCCTGGTTCATCGCTGCGTTCATAGTAAGCCTAGTGAGTCAGTAAAGAGTGAATGTTGCTAGTATAGCGTTCTAAACACCTACTGCCGATGTAGACGTCGCTAGGCGTAATCTGCTACCAATAAAGGCTTTTGTCCGTTCACGTACTTCCCTTGGGATACCCGCATGCTCGAAGCAACCGTCAAAAAGATACTCCAAGCCCGTGTTTATGAGGCCGCTTGTGAGACCCCTATTTCCCCTGCCCCCTTTTTGTCGCGTCGTTTCAACAACCAGATTTTGATCAAGCGCGAAGATCTGCAACCGGTATTTTCATTCAAAATCCGTGGCGCTTATAACAAAATGGCGCAGCTCAGCCAGGCGCAAAAAGACAAAGGCGTGATCGCCGCTTCCGCCGGTAACCACGCTCAAGGCTTGGCAATGGCCGCTAAACTGATGGGCGTCAAAGCCGTTATCGTAATGCCCAGAATTACGCCGGATATCAAAGTGCAGGCGGTGCGTGCTCGGGGAGCCAAGGTCATCCTTAAAGGCGATGCCTTTGCTGCTGCTGCCGAGCATGCCCAAGAGTTAATTAAAGAGCACGGCTATACCTATATTCCGCCGTTTGACGATATTGACGTGGTGGCGGGTCAAGGCACCATCGGCGTGGAAATCCTGCGCCAGCACGCGGGGCGGCTAGATGCCATTTTTGTGCCGGTGGGCGGCGGTGGATTGATTGCGGGGGTGGCAGCCTACGTTAAATACCTGCGTCCGGATATCAAAGTCATCGGGGTAGAAGCGGAAGATAGCGCCTGCCTTAAAGCGGCGCTGGAAGCCGGTGAGCGAGTGGTGCTCGACCAAGTGGGTGTGTTTGCCGAAGGTGTCGCGGTCGCGCAGATTGGCGAAGTGCCGTTTTCACTGATTCAAGGCCTAATTGATGAAGTGATTACCGTCAATACCGATGAAATGTGCGCAGCGGTGAAGGATATTTTTGAGGATACCCGTGCGGTGGCGGAAACCTCCGGCGCGCTTTCGCTCGCAGGGCTGAAAAAATATATTCAGCAGACCGGTGCCGAAGACGAGACGCTGCTGTGCATTAATTCGGGGGCAAATACCAACTTTGATCGCCTGCAGCACATCGCCGAGCGCACGGAGCTGGGTGAACAGCGTGAGGCAATTTTGGCGGTAACGATCGCCGAGAAACCCGGCAGCTTTAAAAAGTTCTGCCGAACGCTGGGTAAGCGCATGGTGACTGAGTTTAGCTACCGCTATGCCGATAACAGCGAAGCGCATATTTACGTGGGCGTCCAGGTGAAGCCAGGTGGTGAGGACCGGCAGGCAGTGATTGATAAGCTGCGTGAAAGCGGCTACCAAGTGGAAGACCTTACCGATAATGAGTTAGCGAAGTTGCATATTCGTCACCTAAGTGGCGGTCGCCCCAGCGAGCGTTTTGAAGAAGAGGTGTATCGCTTTGAGTTCCCAGAACGCCCGGGCGCGTTAATGAATTTTTTAACGCAACTACCCCACGACTGGAATATTTCGTTGTTCCATTATCGCAATCACGGCGCTGCGTATGGTCGGGTACTGGTGGGCATGCAAGTGCCGAATGGTGACCGCACTCATGTCGCTGAGTACTTAGACGCTATTGGCTACCGCTACTGGCGTGAAAGCGATAACCCGGCTTATCGACTGTTCATGGCGTAGTACTGGCAGTCGTGAGTAAAACCCTGTGTGTAAGTGGTTGCTTACTCTGGATGCCAGAGCAGTCAGTAACATAACGTTACTAAAATGTTTAAAATGTGGCTGGAAAATGCCGTTCAAGGTGTTGTCAGGAGTGGCCTTCCCGCCCTATAGTCGTGAGCGGAAATAATCAAATCCTCCATCTCTTTTGCGACAACTAAGGGTGGTAGATTTAACACATTCGGCAACGGCAAAGGTGTTGGAGAAGCGGCATGCGGCGTAAGAAGCCTGATATGGTAATGGCGTTGTTGGTGGTATTTGCATTGGGGGTGCTCGCCACCGGTTATGCGCAGGCGTTGTCGGGAAGTTAATCCCAACAATTAAGCGGCTGCAACGCTGTTAACCCGGCTGACAGATATCAGATGAGAGGGCTGATCCTTTATAGGTTCGGCCCTTTTTTATGGCCAGTTTTTAAGAACAACTATTGGCGGCGCACATAACTTTGATCACTAACCACTACTTGCAAGGGCACATCCCACGGTTCAACAGGCAAAGAAGCCACCTGCTGGCAGGCATGAGCGACACCGATCAGCGTAGGCGCTGGGCCGGGACGGTGCATGAACGCCAAACTACGGTCGTAAAAACCGCCACCCATGCCCATACGGTTAGCGCTATTATCAAAGCCCACCAACGGCACAATCAGTGTATCTAGCGCCCACGCCGGTAGTCGGTTGCGTCGCTGAGCGCCAAAGCGTAAATCAGGCTCCCAAATACCAAAGCGGTTTTTTACCATTGGGGTGCCCGAGTGATAAGCGACAAACCAGAGCGTATTAGCGCTAAATGGTCGTAAGACAGGTAAATAGACCTCGACCTTACGCTTGCGCAGCCAGGGGAGGAGTGGCATCGGGTCAATTTCACCGTTGACGGGCAGGTAGAGGCTTATGCGCCGTGCGCGGCGTATTTCAGGCAGGGTTTTTAATTGCTGACACAAGCGCTGGGCCGCAAGGCGCTGCTCATGCTGAGAAAGGGCTTGGCGTTGGCGACGCAAGGAGCGTCTTAACGCACGCTTGTCATCGTCCTGATGGAGGCTTTCCATGCATATGATCTCGCATATCCTATGTCCCCTCATAGCCGATATTCTCGGATACAAGGTGTTCTCCAGAGTGCCGCTGTCGTTCTGGCCCTGAACCTACTGGTTCAGGTGGGTGGCCGCAGCCAGACCGTCAGGCTTTCCGACGCACGGACATGCACACGGGTCTGGCTAGCATTTGGCCCCCTGGGTATTACGCATAGGCTCGAGGGACTATAACGACTGGCGCACACCCCAGAGAACTCCGCCATCCTAACAGAGCGATGGCTAATGCCAAAGGGCTGGGTTAAAACGTTTGCAGAGCTTTTAGGGTGTTTGCTGCGTAATCAAACAATGCCTAGGACTGGCGTGTTTTGGCCAGTGCGCGTTCAAGGCGATCATTTAAACGGTTTAGGTTCTCTTCACCTGCCCGATGTTCATCCATGGCTTCAAGAAGCTCATGGGTGATATTGAGTGCGGCCATGATGGCAACACGTTCACTGCCCAGTACGCTGCTTTGGGCATTAATTCCCTGCATAGCACGATCAAGATAGCGTGCGGCGCGGTCAAGCTTGGCTTCTTCGCCCGTGTCGCAAGCAATAATGTAGCCGCGCCCTAACAGGGTTATTTCTTTGGTTGGCCGCTTGGCGTTACTCATTAAAGACTCCAGCACGGGCCAGCAAGGGGCCCAATGCGTTAACATCACAGCATAGGAAGATAGGTATCGCCTCACTATAAGAGAGGCGCTTGTGCGCGGTCAACGCGCAAGCGCCGCAGTAGGCATCATTATCAACGCCCTATCACTCCACGCCCAGTACAGTAAATGAAAACGAGGTTTTAACTACTATGTCATTGATTGATGAGCGCCAGGATTTTTCTGACGTCGCCGATGTTTTTCTACTGCACGGCAGCATGCAATCGCCGGCTTTCTTGGATGGTCGCTTGTGTGCCCTACTGGCACTGCGCGACGTAAGTGCAGAGGCCTGGTTAGACGAGGTCTGCCAGAGCCTAGGCGTTGAGCAGCCCCGCGACCCAGCCAGCGCCGAGCGCCTACTGGGCTGGCGGCGGCAAACCTTAGAGGCGCTAAGCGCCAGCGACCTGGATTATATGCCGCTGCTACCCGACGAGCTGTTCTCGTTGGGCGAACAGGCGCAGGGCCTGAAGGAGTGGACGCTAGGCTTTATCGAAGTGGTCGATGAGGTCGCAGACAATGAACTCCGCGAGCGTTGGTCACAGGCTTTGCGCGAGGCACTTGGTGACCTGGAGGGGCTAGGCCGAATCGATACCGATATTGACGATAGCCCAGAAAATGAAAACGACCTATTTGCACTGACTGAGCATGCGCGCATGGCTGCTATGTTGCTTTATACCGAGCAACATCCCGGCATGCCGCAAGTCGAGCAAACCGACGCGCCCGTTCATTAATCATGCTGCCAGGAGACGACATGTTGCCCGAGATGTTACCTCGCCCCCCCGCCATTAGCGTGACGGAGTACCGGCAACGCCGTGACACCTTAATAGCCCAACTGCCGGATAATGCCGCCGTGGTGCTGCCCGGCGCTGGGTTGATGACCCGCTCACGGGACAGTGAATTCGCCTTCCGACAAAACAGCGATTTTTACTACCTGACCGGCATTCGTGAACCGGACGCACTGCTGGTGTTGCTGCCTGGGCGTGCTGAAGGCGAAAGCGTGGTGTTTTGTCAGGATCGCGACCCTACCATGGAGGCATGGACTGGTCGCCGACTAGGGGCAACTGGCGTGGTGAGTGAACACGGCATCGACCAGGCATTTGAAAATAGTGAGCGTGACGAGCTGCTAGTTAACTTGCTTGCTGGCCGTGAACTGCTCTATTTACCGCTCGATAATGGCGAAGCAGTGGCAGTGGCCGAAGAGGCCTTAAACGATGCACAGGCAGGGATTCGACGCGGGCGGCCAGCCTTAAAAGGCTGGCTGGATATCAGCCCGTTGATACACGCCATGCGGCTGATCAAAAGCGACGCTGAGGTCGCTTTGCTGCGCCATGCGGCGCGGATATCCGCCCGTGCTCATCGGCGTGCCATGCAGGTATCCCGCCCAGGGCTTAGCGAATTTCAGCTTCAGGCCGAATTAGAGCATGAGTTTGTTTGGCAAGGGGCTAGCGGGCCAGCCTACAGTACTATCGTTGGGAGCGGTGCCAACGCCTGCGTACTGCACTATATTGAAAACAGCGCGCCGCTGAGTGATGACGGCTTAGTGTTGATTGATGCGGGCGCCGAGTTTGAGCTGTATGCCGGTGACATCACCCGTACGTTTCCGGTCGCTGGACGATTTAGTGATGCGCAGCGGGCGCTTTATCAAGTTGTATTAGATGCTCAGGAACGAGCGGTGAGCGCTGTCCAACCCGATGCTACGCTTGCGGATATCCATCAAAATGTAGTGCATGACTTAACCGCCGGTTTGATACAACTTGGTCTATTGAGCGGCGACGTTCAGGCGCGTATCGACGATGAAAGTTATCGACGCTTCTATTTGCATTCTACCTCACACTGGTTAGGGCTGGACGTACATGATGTCGGCACCTATCGGCTGGATGAGCAAACGCCAAGGCCGCTTGCCCCAGGTATGGTGCTCACCGTCGAGCCTGGCCTGTATATTCCTTGCGATGATGATATTCCTGACGCCTACCGCGGTATTGGCATTCGTATAGAAGATAATGTGGTCGTGACCAACAGCGGTCATGAGGTGTTGACTGCTGATGTGCCTAAACAAATTGCTGAAATTGAACTATTGATGGCTAAAAAGTAACCAGTCTTTAATGCTTCTATTTTTCGTTATGTAAATTACGTTACGAATTATTAATTGCCTTTGGTGGGTGACGGTATGGTGAGGGAAAAACCGATGCAATGGCCTAATCAAACGACTCATCACGCGGCCGGGCGGACACTGACTCATGACATTGTGATTGTGGGTGGCGGGCTTGTAGGCGCCAGCTTAGGCTGCGCTCTGGCCCCACTCATTGAGCGCTATGGCTGGCGCGTAGCGGTCATTGAGTCGGCACCGCTAACAACGCAATCGCTAGAAAGCGCTTGGCAGCCCAGTTTTGATGCGCGAGCCAGCGCGATTGCAGAAGGTTCTGCCCAGCGTTTCCAACAATTGGGTGTTTGGGAGGCAATGCGTACAGAGGCTACGCCTATTAAGCGTATTCATATCAGTGAGCGTGGCCGCCTGGGGGCGACACGTCTGGATGCTGCCGAGCTGGGTGTCGCGGCGCTGGGCCATGTAATCCCTAATGCATGGATGGGCCGGGTCCTTCACCAACGGCTTGCCCAGCTATCGCTGGAGTGGCATTGCCCCGCGAAAGTTGAGCAGCTTACCCCCGTAGTGGATGGGCATCACTTGCAGCTTTCGGATGGTAGCCAGCTTACTGCCGGGTTAACGGTACTGGCGGATGGAGGGCGATCAGGGCTCAAAGAGCAACTGGGCATTAGCAGCCGCCGAGAGTCTTATGAGCAAACGGCACTTATCGCACACGTCGGCGTCAGCCAACCCCATAATGGGGTCGCTTACGAGCGTTTTACCGCACAAGGGCCAATGGCGCTATTACCGCTGCCGGGCCAAGCCATGGAATTGATTTGGACACATCCAACCGGCCGAGAAAAAGCACGCATGGCGCTGCCTGAACGTGAATTCCTGCTGCAACTCCAGCAAGCTTTTGGCGACCGGGCAGGGCGTTTTACTCAGGTAGGCGCTCGGCATGCTTATCCACTTTCGTTGGTAACGGCTGAAGAGCCGGTGCGCCCTGGGCTTGCAGTGTTAGGAAACGCTGCCCACGCCTTGCATCCGGTTGCAGGGCAAGGGTTTAATCTGGCCCTGCGCGGGGTAATGGATCTTGTCGAAGCATTGGAGCAAGGCGAACTGGCGAAGCGGCCGCTGGGAGATATGATCACACTGCAAGCTTTTGAGAAGCAGCGTGCGCGTGATCGCGCCAACGTGATTCGATTTAGCGATGGATTGGTGCGGCTCTTCGGGCACTCTTATCCACTGTTGCCCCATGCCCGCGCTGCAGGATTGATAGGCCTGAATCTTGTGGGGCCGCTGAGACGGGGGTTAGCTAGGCGCGCGATGGGCTTAGAACGCTAAGCCTTTAACTCTCAGGTCACTAAAAGGAACGCTATGCATACGGACTCATCTACTGCGAAACCGCTGGTTGAGTGCTTCGAGGCGGTCATTGTGGGTGGCGGTATGGTGGGCACCGCACTCTGTGCGCTGTTAGCGCAGTCAGGCATGCAGGTGGCGCTAGTCGAGTCTCAATCGTCGCCGCTAAGCATGGAAAAGGCCACAAGCAAGCTGCCCGCCCCGCGCGTAAGTGCCTTAACGCCTGTCTCACAGCGCTTATTGGCCCATTTGGGGGCTTGGCCCGCCATGCAGCAAGCTCGGGTAACTCCCTACCGGGGCATGCAGGTATGGGATGCCGAAGGAAGCGGTGAAATCGCTTTTTCTGCTGATGAGGCGGGTGTGGCAGAGCTCGGGCATATTGTAGAGAACTCGATCACGCTGGCCGCCTTGAACAGTCAAATCATTGATCAACCAAACGTCACCACCTTTTTTGGCGTTCGTCTGCAGGCATTGCAGCGCGTGAACGGCCATGCTGCTGATGGCAATAGTGCTCGCGGCGATTGGTTGTTACTTGAAGACGGGCGCCAGTTACATGCGCCGCTAATAGTAGCAGCCGATGGTGCCCATTCCACCTTGCGCGAAATGGCGGGTATTGAGGTGGCCAGCGACGATATGCATCAGCACGCTGTGGTGACGACGGTGCGATGTGAGAAACCACATGGCGGTGCAGCACGGCAAGCATTTATTGACGGACGTCCGCTAGCATTTCTGCCGCTAACAGTCGAAGGCGACGATCATTACTGCTCGATCGTCTGGTCGACCACTGCCAAGCACGCCACTGAGCTGAGTGAATTTCCCCGTGAAGCCCTTGGGGAGGCGCTGGGGGAGGCTTTTGGTCATCGCCTGGGCGATGTAACCGTCTGTGATAAAGCCCATCGTTTTCCGTTAGTGCAGCGCCATGCCCGCCACTATGTGCAGCCGCATTTCGCGCTGGTGGGGGACGCTGCCCACAGCATTCATCCGTTAGCTGGCCAGGGAGTGAATCTGGGACTGATGGATGCGGCGGTGCTGGCTGAAGAGGTGATACACGCTTGGCAGCGCGGCGCGCCCTGGGGAGAACTAAGTACCTTGAAGCGCTACGAGCGGCGGCGGCGCTTTGATAACAGCGCCATGCTGGGGCTAATGAAGGGGTTCAAAGTACTGTTTGGCAGCCATGACCCAGCCTTGACGCTGGTGCGTAACTTGGGCATGAGTGGCATGAATCAGGTGGTGCCATTGAAGCGCGTATTGATGCGGCAGGCGACCGGAGAGCGCGGCCGCCTGCCGCTTACTTGCCGCTAAATCAGGCTGTTTGCTAACGCCGCTGGCGATCCACCACATTAAGTGCTTTAAGTAGATTGAGTGCTTCGCTGAGCTGGTAGTCATTGAGTAGCCGCTCGGCCATTTCCTGGCGATCACGGGGCGCCTGCTGGGCGCTTAGGTGGCCTTCAAGGTCGGCTTCGCGAATTTCACGGCGGCTTTCGGCCACTTCTAAGCGGCCACGCACGACATCAACATCGGGCTCGATGCCTTGCGCCTGAATAGAACGCCCGTTGGGAGTGTAGTAGAGCGCTGTCGTTAGCTTCAGTCCTTCGCCATTGCCAAGCGGCATAATCTGTTGCACTGATCCCTTACCAAAACTATCGGTACCCATAATCACGCCGCGCCGCTGATCCTGCAGCGCACCGGCGACAATTTCCGCCGCTGACGCACTGCCGCCGTTGATCAGTACTACCAGTGGGACATCGCCGGCGGGCGTGGTGGGCGAGGCTGAAAACGACATTTCAGTATCCGAGAGGCGCCCCTCGGTATACACGATTAAGCCTTCATCCAGGAACAGGTCGGCAATGCCGACGGCGGCTTGTAATACGCCGCCAGGATTATTACGTAAATCGAGTATCAACCCTTCTAAAGGTTGTTCGCGAGCCATCAGCTCAAGCGCTTCGCGAGCCTGTTCTGGTGTGCGCGACTGGAACTGACTAACACGCAGGTAGCCATAGCCGGGCTCGAGCAGCTCATGTTTAACGCTTTCGCTGCGAATAACCTCGCGGGTCAGAATAAATTCTCGCGGTGAGTCTTCGCCTGAACGCAGCACGCTAATGCGTAGATCGGTGCCCGGCTCGCCGCGCATCAGGGTGACGGCTTCTTGCAAGGACATGTTGTCGGTTGGCGTGCCGTCAATGGCAACGATAATATCGCGAGACAATAACCCGGCCCGCGAAGCAGGAGTGTCATCAATCGGCGTAATGACCATCAACTGGCCATTCTCCATTCCTACTTCGATACCAATGCCGCCAAATTCGCCTTGGGTCGACTCACGTAGGCTTTGGTACTCTTCCTCATCCAAGTAGGCGGAGTGGGGGTCAAGCTCGCTCAGCATGCCGCGCATGGCGTTACGTAGCAGTGTGCGATCATCGACTTCCTCTACGTAGGCACGCTTAATGCGCTCAAACACCTCTGCGAAGGTCTGAATATCTTCAAGGGGTAGTTCGTCAGAGACAGGATCATCCACCACATCGCTACTGGCTGGTTGGGCAAGTAACGGTAGCGGGGCCGACAGTAAAACAATCGGAAGCAGGGTAGCCAAGAGGCGCTTGGCGGGGGGCGATACCCCGGTAACAGATAGCGTCATGCAGACTCCGCAAGGCGTTAGGTGACGCCGTTTCGCGCCACCTTGAGATATTAGTTGAAATAACAATAACAGCTGAGACATTTATAGTAGTGCAGCTTATCCCGTCAACGACGCGCAATCCAACGCTGGGGGTTAATTGGTTCACCGCCACGGCGCACTTCAAAATAGAGCGCTGCACGGGTCTGGCCACCACTGACACCTACACGACCGATTTCATCACCTCGGCTGACCTGCTGCCCCGGCCTGGCGCTAAACTGCTGCAGGTGGGCATGCAGCGTCATGATCTGGTCGCCATGGTCAATAATGAGTAGATTACCAAACCCTCGCATCCAGTCGGCAAATACCACGCGGCCAGTATGAACAGCGTTGACTGGGGTGCCTGCGCTGGCTTGAATCACAATACCGTTATAGTGCACGCCATCACGGTGGTGAAAATTACTACTGATGGAGCCTTGTACCGGCCAAGGTAAATCACCTTGGGTACTGACAATATGCGTAGTAGGCGTAGGTTCGGCAAGTTTTGCCATCTCCGCCTGGATATTGCGCAGCACCCGTTCGGCTTCTTCGCGGCTTTGATTGAGGTCGGCCAATCGCTCCTCTTCGCTGCCGTAACGATCATCCAGATTGGAGACAACGCCACGTCGCTCGGTAGTGCGCTGGGCTAACAGCGCGCTTTGCTCTTCTAACTCGTCGGCCAACGTATCGAGGCGGGCCTGTCGCTCGCTCAGCTCCTTCTGGGTATCGGCGAGCGCCGTATCGAGGCGGGCGATAGCATTTAAGCGGCGATTGCGCGCTTCCGTTAGCCGATTCATATACGCCTGCATTCGATCAAGCTCGGACGGGTCACCCTGGTTAAGCAGCAGTTTGAGCTGCGGGGTTGGGCCTAGTCGGTAAAGCGCTGAAAGCTGCTGGCCTAACGCGGCATACTGATCATCGCGTTCACTCTCAAGCCGGTCGCGGTGCTGGCGTAGCTGGGTCGTTTCATCATTTAGCTGGCGGCGTTCAGCTTGCAACGTATCTAAGCGCTGATGCGTCTCGGCAAGTTCGGTTTCGACCTGCTGAAGCTCGCGTTCGGCGTCATCGCGAGCCTGGCCGGTGGCACTGAGGCGCTGGGCGACGGACTCGATCTCCTGGCCAATCGCATCCAACTGCTGGCGCGCCGCGCTTTCATCCTGTTGGGCGATGCCCGCTGGCGCATAAACGAGCGCCAGCAGGAGTACCCCTGCCACATGCCAGCAAATGCGCATTATTTAAAGTGAATCAATGATTTTCCAGTCATCGCCTCGGGCTGTTGCTGATCCATCATGGCCAGCAGGGTGGGCGCTAGGTCGCATAGTTTGCCTTCCTCAAGCATGGCAGGACGTTCACCGGCGTAAATAAGCGGCACCACAAAGGTGGTGTGGGCGGTTTGCGGTGCGCCGGTTTCGGGATGAACCATTTGTTCAGCATTACCGTGGTCGGCGGTAATTAAGCAGGCGCCGCCTGCACGCTCAATGGCTTCAACGACACGACCTACGCAGGTATCGACGGTTTCAATGGCTTTTACCGCGGCGTTGAAATCACCAGTATGACCTACCATGTCGCCGTTGGCGTAGTTGCACACGATCAGATCAAAGCGGCCGTCATCAATGGCCTCTACCAGTTTGTCGGTGATTTCAAAGGCACTCATTTCAGGCTTTTCATCGTAAGTACGTACATCACGTGGCGAGGGCACCAGAATCCGCTCTTCGCCTTCGTATTCGGCTTCATTGCCGCCTGAAAAGAAGAACGTCACGTGGGGGTACTTCTCGGTTTCGGCGATACGCAGCTGTTTCAAGCCGCGCTTGGCGACGACTTCTCCCAAGGTGTCGTTGAGATCCGACGGTGGGAAAGCGGCAGGGGCAGGGATATCAGCGGCGTATTGGGTCATCATCACCAGCCCCTTGCCCGCAAGCTTGGGGCATGCCCGCCGTTCGAAGCCATTAAAATCCGGCTCGGTAAAGGCGCGGGTCAATTCCCGGGCGCGGTCAGAGCGGAAATTAAGGAAAATCGCGGCATCGCCATCTTGTAGGGTTACCGCATGCTCTTTGGTACCGTCTTTCTGCGGTATGCTGCTCGCCGTCACGAATTCGTCGGTTTCACCGCGCTGGTAGGCATCGCGTAGCGCAGTTTCGGCACTGGTGACGTAGTGTTCCGCCTGGCCCTCGGTCAGCAGACGATAGGCTTGTTCAACCCGTTCCCAGCGGTTGTCGCGATCCATGGCGTAAAAGCGCCCGATAATCGAGGCAACAAAGCCATTATCAGCGCCCACCAGTTCAGCTAGGCGAGCATTGGCCCGCCCTATCGATGAAAGGGCGCTTTGCGGCGGCATATCGCGACCATCGAGAAAGGCATGAATAAAAATACGCTGGGCACCGCGGCGTGCGGCCAGTTCGGCCATGGCTATAAAGTGGTCTTCATGGCTGTGGACGCCGCCGGGAGAGAGCAGGCCAATCAGGTGTACCGGCTTGCCGTTGGCGACGGCTTCATCAATCGGCTGGGTAAGATTTTCATTGATATCCAGATCGCCGTCTTCAATCGCTTTGCTGATGCGAGTGAAGTCCTGATATACGATACGCCCGGCACCAATATTCATATGCCCAACTTCCGAGTTACCCATTTGGCCTTCGGGGAGCCCCACGTTAAGACCATCGTTATGAACGAAGGTGTGCGGGCAGGTTTCCCACAATTTATCTATCACCGGTTTATGGGCAGCGGCGACGGCATTATGGTCGCTATCGGGGTTGTGGCCGTAGCCATCGAGAATAATCAGCGCCACTGGGCGCGGGGTACGCGAAGTATCCATAAAAACCTCGTTAAGATTGGCAAACCGAGCGACGCGAACATTCGGGGTCGCGACGGGCGCACGCTTGGGGCATCATAACGCAGGCAACTGCCAGGCGTCATGATCAAGGCCTGCGCGGGAGGCTATCTGACGTGTATACTTGTCGCGTTTTGGCAGCGGTTAGGCCGCTTTTTTCTGCATTGACCAAGAGATTGTGTTCGCGATGATCGATCAGGTGTTCGAATTCGTACAGAACCACCCCCTGTTAGTCGGGGCATTTTTGCTGGTGCTAATCGCGTGGATTATTTATGAAACGCGCAGCGCCTCTACAAATGCACTGACTGCCTCGCAGGCTACTCAGCTTATTAACCGCGAAGATGCGGTGGTGCTGGACATCCGTGAAAGCAAAGACTTCAAAGCCGGGCATATCGCGGGGGCACGCAACATTCCTCAAAGCAACCTCGATAGCCGCATGAACGAACTGGATAAAGTAAAAGCCCAGCCGATCATCGTGGTATGCAAGCACGGCCAAAGTTCTGGCGCGGCACAGGCCAAGCTCACCAAAGCAGGCTTTGAGCGTGCTTACAAGTTGAGAGGCGGTATGGCGCAGTGGCAAGGCGATGGCCTTCCGGTGGTTAAGAAGTAAGCGACGTTACTTTTATTTAATCAACAATTAGGAGTTTTATCATGGCGGAAGATAACAATACCCCGCAGGCGGGTGCGGCAGCGGATGAGAAGCCGCAGCTTAAGTTTTCGCTGCAGCGCATTTATGTAAAAGACATTTCGTTTGAAGCGCCGAATTCGCCTTCAGTATTCAAGCAGGCGTTCAAACCCAAGGTGAATCTGGATCTGAATACCACCAGTACCAAGGTTGCCGATGACCAGTATGAAGTGGTGGTTAAAGTGACCGCCCAGGTGAACGACAACGAAACCGGCACCACCTCTTTCCTGGCCGAAGTTGAGCAGGCCGGCCTGTTCCGCATTGCCGGTATCGAAGGTGCACAGCTGGATCAAACGCTAGGTGCCTTCTGCCCTAACCTGCTGTTCCCCTACGCCCGCGAGTGCGTGGATAACCTGGTCAACCGTGGTGGTTTCCCGCCGCTGATGCTGGCGCCGGTTAACTTCGAAGCGATGTACGCCCAGCGTAAGCAGCGCGAAGCCAAGCAAGCCGAAGAGAACACCCACTAAGCGATGTCGGAAACCATGCAAGCACCGCCAGCTGCTGATTGGTACGTCCAGCATGGCAAAATGCCACGCCTCTATGTGTCTGCTGATTTTGTGGCAGGTGGGGAGCTGGCACTGCCGGAAGGGCCGGCTCGTCATGTCACCCGTGTATTGCGCATGGGGGAAGGCGCGCCGCTGGTGCTATTTGACGGCCAAGGTCTTGAGGCAGGGGTGCGCTTGGTGGACGTTAGCCGCAAGCAGACGCTAGCGCGGGTCGAAGCGGTGTGGTCGGGCAGTGGTGAATCGCCACTGTCCGTCCATTTAGGCCAAGCCATCTCTAAAGGCGATCGAATGGATTACGCCATTCAAAAAGCCGTTGAGTTGGGCGTGGCGGCCATTACGCCGCTTTACACAGAGCATGGCGATGTGCGATTGAAAGGCGACCGTGAAGATAAAAAGTTGGCGCACTGGCAAGCGGTGGCTGCCAGCGCCTGCGAGCAAAGCGGGCGAGCGGTAGTTCCGCCAGTGCATCCGCCCATGGCGCTTCAAGCATGGCTTGCAGAGCGACGGGAGCCGCTGCGCTTGATGCTACATCTAGCGACCGGCAATGCGTTTGATCGCCAAGAGCGACCAGCGTCGGTGGCGCTGCTGATTGGTCCGGAAGGCGGTTTGAGCGAAAGCGATATCGCCGCTGCCAAAAACGCTGACTTTACGCCGCTAACACTCGGCCCACGGGTGTTGCGTACGGAGACGGCACCGGTAGTGGCGCTTTCGTTGCTGCAGCACTACTTTGGCGATTTGTAAGTACTTACTATCAGCCAGGGTCTTATCAAACTGCTTTTTCCCTTCGTCCGCTTGCCTCTGAGCTCTTTGTCGCTGGTGCCTGTCCATTTCGATATGCCTGCTGAAGCCCCTTAAGCACGGTGGGCTTGAGCATCGGTAGCGTTTCGCCCGATAACCCACTGAGCACCGTTAAACGGAGTTGTCGGCCACGTGCGTAGCCCAGCCAGCAGGGCAGCCATATCGGTACGGGCTCGCTATCCAGCACCTGGATTCGCCAATGGCGCGGTGTCGCCATACGTTCCCATAGCCACAGCCGGTTCAGCGCTTCTGGCGTTGGCTGTAAACCGCTATCAATTTTAACGCCAGCACTGGGTTTTTCTTTTTGAGCGGGTAGTTCAGCACCCGCCAATAGCAGTGCGCGGCGCATTTCCTGAGCAGAGAGTAACCACGCCCCTGGCTCACCATCAGCCACGCCCAAGCCAGTGGCCCACAGGCGAACCCAGGCAGGTTCACAAGCATTGGCCCCAATACGCTGTAACCGCTTTTGAGCGGCTGTCGCATCAATCCGCCGGGCTAGCGTTAAGCACCACTCAACCATTCGCCCACCACTCATTCGCTCAACCCTGTAGAAGCGCTAACATGCCCAGCATGAGACAAAACCAAATAAATAAGCCGATACAACGTCTGCGCGTCAGGCGGGCCTCGTTGCCAATCACCTGGGCGTTATTAGCTCGCGCTGCCAGCACGGCCTGCATGTCCGGTGCGGCTTCCGCCATCATCACATCGCTTAACTGTTCTTGGCTGGGTGCGGGAGCCGTAAGGCTAACGAGATAGCCAACGCTCATCGATACTGCCACCCCGACTGTGTTGTTATACAGCCAGGAGATATCGAGGAATACTGACACTGCCCACACGGCACACATACCGACAATGAGCCCCGCCATCGCGCCGCGCGCATTGGTGCGGTGGCTGAGAATAGCCAGCAGGAAGGTGCCGAGCAGAGCGCCGTAGAACCATGAACCGATTTGGTTGACCGCTTCGATCACGGGGCCCAGGTTGCCTGCAAAAAAAGCAAACAGCGTGGCATAGAGCCCCCAGAAAATGGTGGCCATTCGTGATGCTTTCAGATAGTGAGCATCACTGGCGTTGGGTTTGATATAGCGGCTATAAAAGTCACGAACGGTCACTGCTGAGAGTGAATTTAGCGCTGAGTCGAGACTCGACATGGCCGCGGCAAATACTCCGGCAATCACCAAACCGGCCATGCCCGAGGGAAATGCGTTGACGACATAGCGTGGCAGCAGCTCGTTGAGATCCTCGGGAGGCGTTAGCCCGTGCTGTTGGTAATAGGTCGCCAAAATGACGCCAATGAATAGAAACAGCAGCATTTGCGGAATCAACAGATAGCCACCGATCAGCAACGATCGCTGGGCGTCGAGCACTGAGGGGCTGGAGAGCACTCGCTGGATTTGGCTCTGATCGGTGCCGAAGTAGGCCACATGAAGAAAAAAACCGCCGAACAGGCCTGCCCATAGCGAATAGGTCACGCTGGGGTCAAAGGATAAATCGATGGCATCAAACATCCCGCTGGCCGCGCCGAAGTCGAAGACATCGCCCCAACCGCCGGGTAGGCTGGTCACTAAAAAGAAGATGCTGAACAGTGCGCCAAGCCAGAGCACGAACATTTGCAACACGTCGGTCCAAATTACCGCACTGATACCGCCCATTACGGTATAGCTGATCGCCAGTACCGCCATGATGATAATAGTGAGGTTGACGCTCCAGCCGGTCACGACCGCAAGCACCAACGCTGGCGCGTAAAGCACCACCCCAGTGGCGAGGCCGCGGGCAATCAGAAACAGCAGAGCGGTCAGGGTTCGTGTTGCCGGGCCGAAACGACGCTCCAGCAGTTCGTAAATACTGTAAATGCCCGCACGGTGGAAAATAGGTACCAACACCAAAATCAACACGATCATGGCCAAGGGCACATTGATAAACGTCACCAGGCGTTCAAGGCCGCCCTCGAACCCCCAGCCCGGCGCGCCGATAAAGGTGATCGCGCTGGCTTGGGTCGCCATGACCGACAGGCCAATCGCCCAGCCGGGAATTTTGCGACCGCCTAGAAAATAGTCCTCAGGGTTATGCTGATCTTTACCGAATCGTGAACCAATCCAGGCGATTAAACTGATGTAACCAATCAGCACTACCGTATCAAAAAGCGTGAACCCTTCCATGTCCGCTCCTATACGCCTAATTTTGTCTAATGTTTTGATAGTAGCAGGTTGTGCGGTGTTTGCTTTTGCATGAGCCTTAAGCGCTTTTAGCCACTGAAATGACAACTCGCTTTGCCCTGCGTGTGTCCGACACACATAATGGCGTTCTTATTTCTTGAAGGACGACAGTCATGGTACGTGAGTCACACTCATCCCCTCGATCCGCCAGCGATGCAGCCGCCCAGTTGGGCGAAGTGGCGTACCTGACGGTGACAGCGGTCAATAACATCGGTGCTTTTTTGCAATGGGGACAGCCAAAAGATGTGCTGCTGCCGTTTAGTGAGCAGCACTTTCGCCCAGATGCCGGTAAGCGCGTATTGGTCATGCTGTATAGCGATGACCAAGGACGGCCGGTCGCTACGATGAAGCTGGATCGCTTTTTGACGGACGATGCCTGGGCGTTGGAAAAAGGTGATGAAGTAGCCGTCGTGGTGGCTGATCGCACCGATTTGGGTATGAAAGTGGTGGTCAACCATCGCTACTGGGGGCTCATTTACCAGGATGATGTCACTCAGCCATTGCGTCGTGGTCAGTCAGTTAAGGGCTATGTAAAGCAGCGGCGTGAAGATGGTCGCCTCAATATCTCGCTGCTACCGCCAGGCGCAGCCCGGCTAGATGTAGTCGGTGACAAGGTTCTGCAAGCACTGCGGGAAAGCGGTGGCTATTTAGCGCTGGGGGATAAAAGCCCTGCCCATGAAGTTAAAGCGCGCTTAGGGGTCAGTAAAAGTGCTTATAAACAAGCGATTGGCCGGCTTTATAAGCAGCAGTTGATCACGTTAGAGCCTGATGCTATTCGCTTAGTGCCTGGCGCACTTAGCGAGTAGTTAGCTGGGGCAGTTGGAGCCGGGCGGGCAGTGCGTCATACTGCGATTCTATTGTTCATGTTTGGATAGTGCCCCCGATGAGCCAATCAAATCTGCATCTCGGCGTCGTGATGGATCCCATCAGCGACATCGCTTACAAGAAAGACACCACCATGGCCATGCTATGGGCTGCCCAGGAGCGTGGTTATACCCTGCACTATATGGAGCAGGAAGACCTTTTCTTGAATGCAGGGCAAGCCTACGCGCATATGCGGCCTTTAACGGTGCATCGTGACCCAAACCACTGGTATGACCTAGGCGAAGCGTCGGCCCGCCCGCTGGTTGAGTTGGAGGTGGTGTTGATGCGTAAAGACCCGCCCGTCGATGCTGATTTTACTAACGCCGTGCATCTGCTGGGCTTTGCCGAACGTGAAGGTGTGCTGGTGGTCAATCCCACGGCGGCGCTGCTGCAGTGTAATGAAAAGCTGTTTGCGCAACAGTTCCCACAGTGCTGCGCGCCGACGCTTGTGGCCAGCCGCGATGATGTTCTGCGTGCCTTCCATGCGGAGCACGGCGATGTGATCTTTAAGCCACTGGATGGCATGGGCGGTACCGGCATTTTTCATATTGGCCCGGACGGCCGTAATATTGGCGCAGTGATCGAGCAGCTCACCTTTCGCGGCCAACGCCAAATCATGGCGCAGCGTTATCTGCCGGAAATCAAGGATGGCGATACGCGCATTCTATTGGTCGATGGTGAACCCGTTCCCTTTGGCCTGGCGCGCATTCCATCTGCGGGCGAAACCCGTGGCAACCTGGCCGCTGGTGGGCGGGGCGTCAGCCGTGAACTCACCGAGCGTGACCATTGGCTTATCCAACAGGTTCAGCCGATGATTCGTGAAAAGGGCTTAATGTTCGTTGGTCTCGATGTGATCGGTGACTATATTACGGAAATCAACGTCACCAGCCCTACCTGCGTGCGTGAAATCGATGATCAGCGGGGCACCAATATTGCCGGTTTGCTGCTGGATGCCATCGAGCGCCGCTTAGCCTGAGCACGGTTCCACTTTTATAATGTCATTTAATTTACGCTATGCCTGCTGGGATGCCAGCAGGCAGTGGGAGACGCATGCAAAGTTTGAAACATCACTTTTTAATGGCCATGCCGCATTTAGAAGACCCCAATTTTGCCGGTAGTCTGATTTATCTTTGCGATCACGATAACAACGGCTGCATGGGGGTGATTACTAACCGACCGTTAGAGATCACGCTTGAGGCGCTGTTTGATCAGCTGGAATTAGGCGGTGAAACAAGCCCGCACCGCAATGCGCCGGTTTATTACGGCGGGCCGATGCATAAAGACCGTGGCTTCATTCTGCATGTCGGCGATAGCCAGCAATGGGACTCGAGTATCCAGGTGGAAGATGGCATTGCGCTGACCACATCGCTGGATATTCTTCAGGCCTTTGCTTCTGGCGAGGGGCCTGAGCACTTTTTAGTCTGCTTAGGCTGCGCGGGCTGGGAGGTTGGGCAACTGGAAGAAGAGCTGAAAGAGAATAGCTGGCTAACGGTAGAAGCCGAGAGCAGCGTGCTCTTCAATACGCCACCCGTTGAGCGGTTAACGGCGGCGGCAGGTTTGTTAGGTGTCGACCTTAACCTAATGACCCGAGACGCGGGGCACGCCTGATGGCCGAGGCGGGGCAGCGCTTAATCCTGGCATTCGATTACGGCACTCGGCGTATTGGTGTGGCGGTGGGCAACGAGTTGCTGCGCAGTGCGCGCGAGCTTACTCCACTGACGGCGCGGGATGGGATCCCTGACTGGAATGTTGTCGAGCGGCTGCTTAGCGAATGGCAGCCCGATCTGTTAGTGGTGGGTCTGCCGCTGAATATGGATGGTAGCGAGTCAGATATGAGTACTCGCGCCCGCAAGTTCGGTAACCGTTTGCATGGCCGTTTTGGAAAACCATGTGAAATGGTCGACGAGCGTGGTACCACGCGAGAAGCGAAAATGATCGCTCGCGAGGCGGGCCATAAAGGCAACTATCGTCAAGATAGTGTCGATGGCATTGCGGCTATTCTCATCCTTGAGGGCTGGTTTGCCCACCAGGAAGGCCTGCCTGGCGGGCGTCTTTCGCTGTAGCGCGTTAGTGTCTTAACTGCGAAGAGTTCAGCGATCCAGTGTGCCGATCTGGGAGGGTACGTACCAACGTACTGGGCGTGCATCCTGCTCGATCAATTCGTCGACCTTTAACAACGTTGCGAAAATCGCCATTCGCATCGGAATGCCATTATCCGTCTGGCGGAAAATCGCCAAGCGCGGGTCGCCATTTAAATCTACATTCAAATCATTGGCACCAGGGCGGCTATCCCGAGGTAGTGGATGCATCACAATGGTGCTTTGACTGCAGCGCTGATCCAGAAAATCGCGGTTAACCATAAAGTCATCGGAAAGCCCCTGAAAACTTTCATTCATCTCATCGGTAAAGCGCTCTTTCTGAATGCGCGTGGTGTACACCACATCTAAATCTGCAAAGTCGCTGGCCAGTGAGTCGCGCTGCTCAATGCGGTGGCCGCGTGATGCTACTAAGTCAATCAGCGAGGAAGGCATCTCAAGGCCCGGCGGTGACACCAGGGTAATGCGTAGCGGATCATAGAGTGATAAAAGCTTGATCAGTGAATGGACGGTACGGCCATACTTCAAGTCGCCAGTCAGTAAGATATGCGCACCGGTCAGCGATTTACCCAGGCGCTGAAACTCTTTATCAATCGTATAGAGGTCAAGTAGTGCTTGGCTGGGATGCTCCCCAGGGCCATCACCGCCATTAATAACTGGCACATTCGTCGCCGCAGCAAACTCAGCCACCGAACCCTGGTCGGGGTGGCGCATCACTATGGCATCACAGTAGCCGCTCATTACGCGGCTGGTGTCATAGAGTGACTCGCCTTTCGCCATGGAAGAGAAAGTAAACCCCGTCGTGTCACAGACACTGCCACCTAGCCGACAAAAGGCTGCATGAAAGCTGACGCGCGTGCGAGTGCTGGCTTCGAAGAACAGATTGCCGAGTACCGCTCCTTCCAACACTCGTGTCACTTGGCGCCGCTGAGCAATCGGCTCCATGCGTGCAGCCACACGTAGTAAGTGATCAACGCTTTCACGGTTTAATGAGTCGACAGTTAGCAGGTGGTGGCTCATGACGGACCTCAGCAAGGTGGTAGATACGCCTAGTGTAACCGCCAATGAGGGGTCCGCCGAAGGGGTTTAATTCTCTCAATATGACGAATCTGTAATTTTTCTACAAAAGCCCTTGCCAACCCGGCCGTGAATCCGTAAAGTACGCATCCGCTGCCGGGGACGCCAAGCGTTACCAGCGGTGCATAAGGTGTAAAAGCCTTGGTTTGTCAAAGAGTTAGCGATTTCGTATCAGGGTTGTATCGATAACGAAAATTGCAGATTGACAACCATCAGGAAATGCGTAGAATACGCCTTCCTCGCTGAGGCAAGCCAAGTCAACGGCCAGCCGGGTAGCTTTCACAGTAACCAAGCAGCGAAACAGCTCTTTAACAATTTGATCAGGTAATTCATGTGGGCGCTTGCTGATGTTGGTGACAAATCACCAAATATCAAGGCAGGCGAACACAGCGATACTCTTCATATCGTTGCTTTTAAGTAACGTTGTGATGTTGGTATCACAGTGAATTCGTTTGAACCTTGAGCCAAGTTTGATCCGCTTTTGCTGTCTTCGGCTAGTCCTTAGATGAGCAAGTAAGGATCACAATGATTTTAAACTGAAGAGTTTGATCATGGCTCAGATTGAACGCTGGCGGCAGGCCTAACACATGCAAGTCGAGCGGTAACAGGTCCTTCGGGATGCTGACGAGCGGCGGACGGGTGA
>NZ_JBRAMC010000013.1:0-32058 GCF_052959335.1 Vreelandella sp. H-I2 | reverse complement strand
GCAGTGAAACCGCTTAGCGCCGATGGTAGTGTGGGGTCTCCCCATGCGAGAGTAGGTCATCGTCAGGCACTTATAATGAAAAATCCCCCCAGGGCTGATGCCTTGGGGGATTTTTTTTGCGTGAAGGATAAGTCGTGAATCGTGAGTAAGAAAACTCACACTGACCATTCACCATTCACCATTCACCATTCACCATTCACCATTCACCATTCACCATTCACCATTCACCATTCACCATTCACCATTCACCATTCACCATTCACCATTCACCATTCACCATTCACCATTCACCATTCACCATTCACCATTCACCATTCACCACTCACCACTCACCACTCACCACTCACCACTCATCATAACGTGCGGTTTTCTGGCGTTTTATGTCAGAATGCACTCCTCAAGGAGGAATGCCCATGACTCAGATGCGCTGGGAGCAGCTACTTTCCCCACGTCGCCTTCACGATCAACGCTCAACAAGTACCCGTGAAATAGGGCGTAGTCCGTTTCACAAAGACCATGATCGAATTGTTTTCTCAGGTTCGTTCAGGCGTCTTGGGCGCAAGACTCAGGTACATCCATTAACAGAAAATGATCATATCCATACGCGCTTGACCCACTCGTTAGAAGTCGGCTGTGTGGGCCGTTCTTTGGGCATGATTGTGGGGGAGTTGCTACGCGACCGCTTGCCTGAATGGATTACGCCCGCTGATCTTGGCGTCATTGTACAAACGGCGTGCCTGGGGCATGACATTGGTAATCCCCCTTTTGGTCACGCCGGCGAGTATGCCATTCGCGACTGGTTTCAGCGTGCTCAAAGCAGTGGTCTGTTAGAAGGTCTTTCAGACGCTGAGCGCGAGGACCTGCTGACCTACGAAGGCAACGCCCAGGGTTTTCGGGTGATTACCCAGATTGAATATAACCAGTTTAATGGCGGGATGCGGCTTTCTGCAGCCACGCTGGGTGCGCTGCTTAAATACCCTTGGACGGTGGGTTATAGCGGTCGAGCGGGTAAATTCGGCGCGTATCAATCAGAGCAGGCCCTGCTCAAAGAGGTTGCTGAAGCGGTAGGTTTGTTGCCCAATGGAGAGCAGCGTTGGTGCCGCCACCCGCTGGCTTGGCTAGTCGAGGCGGCCGATGATATTTGTTATGCGCTTCTGGATCTGGAAGATGGTTTGGAGATGGGCATTCTGCGCTATGAAGAGGTTGTCGAGATACTGCGCCAGATTGCCGGGGAGTTCCCGCCTGAATATGCCGATATGCAAGCGCGTAACGTGTCCCAGCGTCGCCGCATTGCGCTGTTGCGAGGCGCTGCCATGGAGCGTGCCGTCAATGAGGTCGGCGCAGTATTTGTACAGCACGAACAGTCTCTGCTAAGCGGTACGCTTAGTGACGACCTATTAGAGCTGTGCCATCCCGATTTGGGCTGGGGCGTGCAAGCGGCTAAGCAACTGGCTCGAGAGCGTATTTTTCAAAACGAGCGTAAGGCAAAATTAGAGATTGGCGCCTATACGACGCTGGGTATTCTTTTGGAAGCCTTTATAGGCGCTGCTCATGAGCTTCACCATACGGGGCACTCATCGTTTAAACATCAACGTGTGCTGGCTCTAATTGGCGAAAATACCCCGCTGCCTTCTTGGCCCCTCTACGATAGTTACCGTCGAATGCTGGACTTTATCGGCGGGATGACGGATCACTATGCAGTGGACCTAGCGCAAGAGATGGGTGGGCGTCTACGCGGTGATTAGGCCAGAGTACTTATACTGACGGTTGGCGTAAGTGCTTTAATTCCATTAGTTTGGCGCGCTCCAGTAGAACATTAATAACCTTGTCATGGATCGCGTCATTGAGCGGACCGGGCGTTAGCTCCGTTATCTGTTGAGCTAAGGTATCTCCGCTTACCACTAGGATATCTGGGGCAGCCTCGCTGTTATCTATCTTCCAGCCAGGTAATACCAGTACGCCACGCACCGGCACAGGCACGCCACAACGCCGCTCTAACCAATGGGTAAGCCAGCTAACCCCTTGGCGTGTTTTATGCAGTGGTCGGCGCTCTTGCCAGTGTGGAAAACGCAATCGCTCGCGCTCCACCGCCACTGTGTTGAGCTCGTTGCCATCGGTGCCAATCGCGAGAGTTCTTGCCCGTGTCTCGACCACAAACACCCCATGGGGGGTTACTACCACGTGATCGATGGTGAAGCTGTCGGTGGGAACATCATGGAACACGTAGTAGGGGTGCGCATCGGGGCGGACTAATCGCTCCAACTCTTGGCCAACGGCAAGCTCGCAAGCTAAACCCAATTTTAGCCGCCGAATACGCTGATAATCGCGCACCAATAGCAATGAAAACGTGAGTACCAGTAGCGTGCTGAGCAGCCCATACAGGGCCCATTCCACCCAATCCTGCCGGTCAACAAACAGCATTCGGCCCATACCATACACCAACGGCGCCAAGCTGATGATAGGCCCTAATGCGCCGTTTAAAAATAGGCTGGAAAACGCTTGGTCAAGGCGGTGCCGCAGTGCTTGGCCTGGTTCGTGCAGAGGCGCGTTAAAGGGGGAGTGAACGCGAGCATCATGTAGGCTACGCAGCGCAAGGACAATACTAGCCATTGCCGCCATGGGGAATAAAAAAATCAGGGGTAGCAAGTATTCCAGCCAAGCCATTGCAGTGCCTTGCTCTATAGCGACTCACCTGATGGTAAGTCCCGATAATAAGTTATAGTGGTGTAGAGGCTTCAACCGCCAGCGAATTTAACCTGGTAGCCAAGGGCAAGCAGCTCTTGGCGCAGGGTGTCGCGATGGTCGCCTTGTATTTCGATGATACCCTCTTTAACTGACCCACCCGTTCCGCAACGCTTTTTAAGCGTTTTAGCTAACGTTTTAAGCTCATCGCTGGGTAAAGGGATACCGCTTACGGTGGTCACACCTTTGCCTTTCCTACCGCTTGTTTCTCGCCGAATACGTACCACACCATCAAGAGCAGCCAAGCGCTGCTGCTCGCTCATCTCGTCACACTGACAGGCTTCAAGAGCTTCCCGGCAGATGGGGCAGGTTTTGCCATGTTCGGTGGAGTAAACCAGTCCACCTAACTGATCACGCAAAGAGGCCATTATCATCCTCCTATCGAGTGTTGAGGCACAGGTGTTTGCCAATATTCACGCGTGAGTCGCTCCACTACGGCAGGTAATTGATACATATTACTGATCATAATGGCATTTTCAGGCGTTGTTTCGGCATCGGGGAAACGGTTTAAATGAATCACCGTCATACCCGCTTGAAGCGCCGCACGGACGCCTACCAAAGCATCGTCTATGGCAATACAGTCACGCGCTGCATAGCCCATAATACTCGCTGCATGGAGATGTAAACAGGGTTCAGGTTTCCAGCAATTAGCGGTATAGCCACTGAAAAAGCGTTTTCCGAAGTATTGACTAAGCCCCGTGGCCTCTAATGCCGTGTGGATTTTGCTTTCGGGTCCGTTAGAAACCACCGCACTGGGATAAGACGCTAGGATATCCAACGTTTCACGAGCACCTGGTATAGTCGTCAACTCCTGAGCAAGCCTAGTGGCCAGATTTGCCCGCATTGAGGTTTCCATGCGATCAAGTTTGTCAGGGTCAACAGTGCCGTAGCGCTGTTGTAGCTCAGCAACGATGCGCCGAAAGCGCGCTCCACGAAACTCGCCAAGATAATCAGTAGTCGCAAAAGGCAGGCCTACTGAATTAAGTCCGATAGCCATCTCTTCGGCCAGTAGCGGCTCACTATCGACGAGGGTGCCATCACAGTCAAACAGCAAAAGTGGGAGCGGCATTGCGCGGTTCCTTGCAGCGGCTTAAGCGCTGCCAGTATTGGTTTAAGCCATCCATACTGCTATTGAACGGGATTTTACGCTATTTGTGAACACTGTTTTGTTATTTTTTGCTTGCCTACACGATACGCTTACACCAGCTTAAACGGCTACGCTCAATTTGTTGCCTGCCGCAACCTATAACTTGGCTTAGTAAACGCTTCATTGTGAGCGTTGGGAACAGCTAAGCTGTAATGGCGATATGCATATCTACAGAAGTCTGCACTGAAGAGAGAGTAGGGATACACTATTCTGTTATAACCACAACATGGAGAACACCTAATGCGATTAACCCCTTGGTTGCTACCTTTTGCACTTAGCGCTGCTTTATTAACGACCACGAGCTATGTGTTTGCTGATAATCATGAATCTGAGAGTGAACAGCAAAAGCCTCTGGATGATGAGGCGCTTGAAGAAGAGTACGGTATTAAAGCGGGATCAGTGCAGCGTGACGAAGATGAAGGCGCTTCTTCTAGCGATTCCGAAGGTGCTGATGAGCAGTCGCGCGTCAGCGAAGAAGAAGAAGAGGAAGAAAAGGGCGAAGAAGAAGCAACTCGTGCAGGTGAAGATGACGTAGCGCTAGAGCCTGGCGACAGTGAAGAGAGAAATCCCGAAGCTGGCACGGGTGGTACCGGTAGCCCAGAAGATGCTATTCACGATAGCGAGGAAGAGAATAGCAAAGAGAACAAGGATGACACTGAGGATAACGAGTAACCTCAGTGCCCGGTGTACTACTTGGCAAGCCGCCGCGAATTAGCACTGCTGCGTTGATGATAAGGTTTCATTGTGTGCTTGCTGGTTACCCACCAAGGGGCTAACTGCCCATTCATTGAGTTGAATAGCGCTTTTTGCATGACGAGGCCAGCTTCCATGCTGGCCTCGAGTTTTTCCGTGACCATGCGCTGATTCTCTTGCATCATTTTAGGGCTGAAGAATGGCTGTGTTTGCCATAAATGATTGCGCATAGTGATGGTTGATAAAGAGGTGGACCATAGCTCAAACGCCATAACCCCGACTTTCCATACATCAAACATTGCCACTGGCGTCGTGGGCATAAAAGTTAGTGTAGATGTGCGGTTCATAAAAAGGTTGCCTCTCTGTTGGAACATGAAAGCTCATGGCTGCTTCTCAGTGTTGGTGCATCAATGCTGCAATGCAATATCTATTTCGTTAGGCATAACTTGTGTTATCAAAAAAGAGCTGCAAAAAAAAGTTACAAAAAAAGACGACCAAGCAGGCCGTCTTTTTTGAAGCTCGGTCATCTATGCGTTTATTTTACTTTGGGAGCCAGCTCGCCGCGCTCATAGCGTAGGAACATCTCTTCCAGGTTGATCGGCTTAATCTTGCTGGCGTTGCCGGCTGTACCGAAAGCTTCGTAGCGAGCGATACACAGGTCGCGCATCGCTGTAACGGTTTCCTTCAAGAACTTGCGCGGGTCGAATTCAGCGGGATTCTGGGCCAAAAAACGCCGCACCGCACCGGTGGACGCCAGGCGCAGGTCAGTATCGATATTAACCTTGCGCACACCGTGCTTAATACCCTCAACGATCTCTTCGACGGGCACACCGTAAGTTTCCGGAATCTCGCCGCCGTACTGGTTAATCACTTCCAGCCACTCCTGAGGAACAGAGGAGGAGCCGTGCATGACGAGGTGGGTATCCGGAATGCGTGCATGAATCTCTTTAATACGCTGAATAGAGAGCGTGTCACCCGTCGGCGGCTTGGTAAATTTATAAGCGCCGTGACTGGTGCCAATCGCAATCGCCAACGCGTCCACGTGAGTCTTTTTCACAAAATCGGCGGCTTCTTCGGGGTCTGTCAGCAACTGTTCCATATCCAGCTTGCCTTCAGCGCCGATGCCGTCTTCTTCTCCGGCCATGCCCGTTTCGAGACTGCCCAGGCAGCCCAACTCGCCTTCAACGGAAACGCCACAGGCGTGAGCCATTTCCACCGTGCGACGGGTAACATTGACGTTATAGTCGTAGTCAGTCGGTGTTTTGCCGTCTTCTCCCAATGAGCCGTCCATCATCACAGACGAGAAGCCGAGCTGAATTGAACGCTGGCAAACCGCAGGGCTGGTGCCGTGATCCTGATGCATGACAACAGGGATATGCGGAAACTCTTCAACGGCTGCCAAAATCAAATGGCGAAGAAAAGGGGCGCCAGCATACTTGCGCGCACCGGCAGAGGCCTGCACGATGACCGGTGAGTCGGTGGCATCGGCGGCTTCCATAATGGCGCGCATTTGCTCAAGGTTGTTGACGTTGAACGCCGGAATGCCGTAGCCATATTCGGCGGCGTGGTCGAGCATCTGGCGCATGCTGATCAGAGCCATGAAATCACCTTATCCTGAGTTTTTAAAAACACGTTATTAAAAATACGTTTTAAACGGAGCTGTTAAAACCACTACTTCCGGCTGCGAGCGTGCAGGTTTGAGTCGTTTAATGTTAACCGTGTTTGGCAGCGGCTTCGAGAGCCGCAACGGCAGGCAACTGCTTGCCTTCCACATACTCAAGGAAGGCACCGCCGCCAGTGGAAATGTACGACACGTGATCTGCAATCGCATATTTATCAATAGCCGCTAACGTATCGCCACCTCCCGCAATCGAGAAAGCTGCGCTATCCGCAATGGCCTGAGCGATGACCTGAGTGCCTTTACCAAACTGATCGATTTCAAATACGCCGACAGGGCCATTCCATAGAATAGTGCCTGCGTCTTTCAACATACCCGCCAAGTGAGCCGCGGTGTCTGGGCCAATATCCAGAATCATTTCATTATCGGCCACTTGATCGACCGGTTTGACGACAGCCTGTGCCGACTCAGAGAACTCGGTGGCAACAACAACATCGGTCGGGAGCGGAATCGAAACCTTTTCCATCAGCGCTTTCGCTTGGCCAACCAAATCGGCTTCGTGGAGTGATTTGCCGACATTGTACCCCGCCGCGGCAATAAAGGTGTTGGCAATCCCCCCGCCGACAATCAGCTGGTCGCATTTTTCAGCCAATGCGGTAAGTACATCGAGCTTAGTCGATACTTTTGAGCCACCAACGATGGCCGCCATTGGGCGTGCGGGATGCGCCAACGCCTTTTCTAACGCATCGAGCTCTTGGGCAAGCAATGGCCCTGCGCAGGCACTCGGTGCAAAACGTGCGACGCCATGGGTAGAGGCTTGTGCGCGGTGGGCGGTGCCAAAAGCGTCCATCACAAAGAGATCGCAGAGTGCGGCGTATTGTTTCGCCAACTGTTCATCGTCTTTTTTCTCGCCGCTATTAAAGCGCACGTTTTCAAGCAGTACGATGTCGCCGTTAGCGAGATCAAGCGTTTCGCCGACCTTTTCACCGAGGTAGGTTTTGATCAGCGGCACTGGGCGGCCTAACAGTTCACCTAAGTGCTCCGCTACCGGCGCGAGGGAAAACTCCTCGGCGGGTTGACCTTCGGTGGGGCGCCCTAAATGGCTCATTAACATCACTTTAGCCCCAGCCTGCGCAGCCGCTTGAATCGTCGGCAGTGCGGCTCGCAGACGAGCGTCGCTGGAGACGCGGCCATGTTTGATGGGCACATTCAGGTCTTCACGGATCAGCACGCGTTGCCCTTCCAAGGGAAGATCGGTCATCTTTTTCACGTTCATGTGAGCGGTTTCCTCGTGTTTTATGCCGTTGAACTAACTATGAGCAAGTCATGCAAACAGGTTATGTGTCTGTCGAAAGCCTAGCCAATCGTTGACTGATATCGAGCATACGATTAGCGAACCCCCATTCGTTATCGAACCAACACAGCAACTTGATAAGACGTTGACCGGCTACTCGGGTTTGAGTGGCGTCCAGAATGCCTGAGCGCGGGTCATGATTGAAATCGACTGACGCCATAGGCGCTTCAGTATAGCCAAGCACACCTTTTAAGCGCTGCTGGCTGGCGGCCAGCAATATCGCATTCACGTCATCGCGATGGGTGTCACGGCTGACGGTGAGGGCTAGATCCATAACAGAAACATTGATAGTAGGAACGCGCACGTGCAGGCACTCAAAGCGCCCCGCTAGATGCGGCATTAAGCGGCTAATGCCAAGTGCCAGACCGGTATCCACCGGCACAATTGAGTGCATCGCAGAACGGGTGAGACGTAAGTCAGTTTGGTGATAAGCATCGATCACTGGCTGATCGTTCATGGCCGAGTGAATCGTGGTGGTGACACCGTGCTCAAGGCCGAGTGTTTCATCCAGAACCGTCAAAAGCGGCACAAGGCAGTTAGTCGTGCACGAAGCGGCAGAAAGAATGCGCTGGGAAAGGTTCAGCTTATCTTCATTAATGCCCCATACGATAGTGGCGTCGACATCATTTTCCGCTGGCTGAGAAAACAGCAGCCGTTTAGCGCCTGCTGCTAGATGTTGCTCGGCGGTGGCACGATCTTTGAAACTTCCCGAACACTCAAGCACCAGGTCCACTTCAAGCGCTTTCCAGGGTAGCTTCCGTGGGTCTTGTTCGCAGAGCACCTGAATGCGCTGACCATTGACGATAAGGGACTGACCGTCGCTATCGACGTCTCCAGGGAAGCGACCATGAGTCGTGTCGTAACGGGTCAGGTAGGTAATGGTAGCAAGGTCAGAGAACTCATTAATGGCAACTATTTCAATCTCAGGATGATGCCGCTCAACGAGCGCCCGCAAAACGCACTGGCCAATACGACCGTAACCGTTAATGGCAATGCGATATCTGGAAGCAGAATTAGCCATGCAGAAGGGCGACTCTTAAAAGTGGTTCAATGATTAAAATGACGTTGAAAACCAGTAATGATAACGCATTTCAGCCAGCGATTCTTATCATTGGCCCGTCCCAATCAACTGCCCATGCCGACTAGCCGCCAGGCAAGCGGCAGCAGCACCGCAGTGAATATACCCGTGAGGCTCATTCCCAGGGACGCGAATGCCCCGGCGGTGGGGCTGAGCTCAAATGCCCTGACGGTACCAATCGCATGGCCGTTAAGCCCCAGGGCAAAACCGATTAAGCGGTCATCATCGATATCCAACCAACGCGCGGCGAGGCTAACACAAGGAATCGTGATCACACCGGTGACCAGCAGTGCTCCTAGTAGCAGTGCTACCGTGCCGCCAAGCTGTTCAGTAATACCGATCGCAATCGGCGCAGTCACCGATTTAGCGGCAATTGAAGCGAGTATCGTATCCGAGCTACCCAACAACCAAGCGATTGCCAGCGAATAGAAAGCCGCCAGGGTTGCAGCAACGGGCAAACAAATCGCCAAAGGCCGCCATAACTCAACGATACGTGGCAACTGCTGATAAAGCGGCATGCCCAGCGCCACCGTGGCGGGTCCCAAAAGCACAGTCAGCCACGTAGCACCCTGCTGATAGGTGGCGTAAGGCAGTCCTATCAGCGCTAACGCCCCCGCCAGCAGTAGCGCCGCGATCAAAATAGCGGGAAGCCAAGAGGGGCGCTTTAAACGCTGGAACAGACCGCTACCAAGTAAATAAGCGGTGAGCGTTAACCCCACCGCAAACAACGGAGTAGTGGTTAATAGGGTGAGCAGCGATGTCTCAGCGGACATAGGGTTGCCCGATTAGTCGCTTGAGTAACCACAGCGTAGTAAACACACTGAGTAATGTGCCTAGCACTAGCGCAATAAGGATAGCGGTCCACTGTCCCGCTAGCTCGCCAATGATAAAAAATACACCGACAACGCCGGGCATAATCAGCATGGCGAGCAAGGCAATTAGCGGCTGGGCGGCAGCTGCAATGCTGGTAGGAACTCGGCCTCGTACGGCGAGAGTCGCACAGAGCAGCAGCATGCCAATGACGCCTGAAGAGATCGGCAAAGCGGTGAAGTGGATCACCACTTCACCGATCAGCCAGTAGCTAATCAGCCATAGAAAGCCACTGAGTACCGGCATGATTTAGCCGAGCAATTCGTTGGCTTGCTTGACCACATTCTCGACGGTAAAGCCGAAGTGCTTGAACAGATCACCCGCCGGGGCCGATTCGCCGTAAGTTGTCATACCAATGACACGGCCTTCCAGGCCCACATACTTGTACCAGTAGTCGGCGTGAGCGGCTTCAATCGCGATACGCTTGGTGACTGCCTTAGGCAGTACGCTCTCGCGGTATTCAGCATCTTGACCGTTGAAGCGATAGGCCGAAGGCATGGAAACCACACGTACCGCCTTACCCTGCTGTTCAAGCTCGACGGCGGCATCCATCGCCAGACCGACTTCAGAACCGGTCGCAATCAGAATCAGCTCGGGCGTGCCTTCGCTATCCTTAAGCACATAGGCGCCGTTCTGAATGGCTGCCAGCTGCGCTTTAGTGCGCTGCTGGTGAGGCAGGTTTTGGCGTGACAGCACCAGCGCGGTGGGTCCCGAGTGGCGCTTGATAGCTGCATCCCATGAGGCGGCAGTTTCTACCGCATCACATGGCCGCCAGGTGTTTAGGTTAGGCGTGGTGCGCAGGTTGGTGAGCTGCTCGACTGGCTGGTGAGTTGGGCCATCTTCACCCAGGCCGATAGAGTCGTGGGTAAAGACGTAAATCACTTGCTGACCCATCAACGACGCCATGCGAATGGAGTTACGCATGTACTCCATAAACAGCAAGAAGGTAGCGCCGTAAGGCACCAGTCCGCCGTGCAGGGCGATCCCGTTCATGATTGCACCCATGCCAAACTCACGGACACCGTAGTGCAGGTAGTTGCCGCTGGCATCTTCCGGCGTGATCGCTTTAGCACCTTTCCAAAAGGTCAGGTTTGAGGGTGCCAGATCGGCGCTGCCGCCCAACAGTTCCGGCATTTGGGGGCCGATCACATTCAGTGCTTCAAACGAGGCTTTACGCGATGCGATGGTCTCGCCGCGCTCCTGCGACTGTTCAATCAATGCTTCTGTGGGCAGTTTCGCAGGCAACTGACGCTTCATGCGACGAGTGAATTCACGTGCTTCCGTGGGGAAGGCCTCCGCATAGCGGGCAAAGCGATCTTCCCACGCCTGCTGCGCAGACTTACCGGCTTCACGGGCATCCCAGGCAGAGTAGATGGGCTCAGGGATATGGAAGGGTGCGTGGGGCCAGTCAAGCTGGGTGCGGGCCAGGGCCACTTCTTCATCGCCTAATGGCGCGCCGTGAGCATCCTCTTTACCCTGCTTGTTGGGGGCGCCAAAGCCAATGATAGTCTTACAGATAATCAGGCTGGGTTTATCAGCGTGGCTCTTGGCCAGCTCTATCGCCGCTTTTATCTCTTCCGGCTTGTGGCCATCCACGTTTGGTACTACGTGCCAGCCGTAAGCTTCAAAGCGCTTGGCGGTATCGTCGGTAAACCAACCTTCGACCTCACCATCAATAGAGATGCCATTGTCATCGTAAATTGCGATCAATTTACCCAGCTGATGGGTACCCGCGAACGACGCCGCTTCGTGGGAGATTCCTTCCATCACGCACCCGTCACCCAAAAAACACCAGGTGTGGTGGTCAACAATGGTATGGCCAGGGCGGTTGAACTGGGCCGCCAAGGTTTTTTCCGCAATGGCAAAGCCCACGGCGTTGGCAAAGCCCTGGCCGAGTGGACCTGTGGTGGTCTCGATACCCGGCGCATAGCCAAATTCTGGGTGACCAGCGGTGGGCGAGTGCAACTGGCGGAAATTTTGCAGCTGTTCGAGGCTAAGGTCGTAGCCGCTTAAGTGCAGCAGTGAATAAAGCAGCATGGAGCCGTGGCCATTGGAAAGCACGAACCGGTCACGATCGGCCCACTTAGGGTCTTCGGGGTTGTGCTTGAGGTAGTCATTCCATAGCACCTCGGCAATATCCGCCATGCCCATGGGCGCACCAGGGTGGCCGGACTTGGCCTTCTGAACGGCATCCATGGAAAGCGCACGAATGGCATTGGCTAGCTCAAAACGGGATGGCATGGGGGTGCTCCTCGCCTGAAAACGGAAATTATAAAGGCGCTATTGTCGCTGACTTCCCATGTGGCGGCAAATGTAGTGGAAAATTCTGGTAAGCACGTTCTGGGAAGCATCGCCGACAGCGTGTAGACTCTGCCTCCCGAGGTGGTGGAGAACGTCATACTGCCGCTTCACTAATATGGGCAGGGGTCACCTGCCATGATTTCCTGCTGATGCTGTGGATTACAGGCAGCCGTCATACAGAGGGTCGAGTGCGCGATGAGCGAATATTCCCTGTTTACCTCCGAGTCCGTCTCCGAAGGTCACCCCGATAAAATTGCCGATCAGATTTCTGACGCGGTGTTAGATGCCATTATCGCCCGTGATAAACAGGCGCGTGTTGCCTGTGAAACCATGGTGAAAACCGGGGTGGCGATCATTGCCGGTGAAATTACCACCTCAGCCTGGGTTGATTTAGAAACCCTCGTGCGCGATGTGATTATTAGCATCGGCTATAACTCGTCTGACGTCGGTTTTGACGGTGCGACCTGCGGCGTGGTTAACCTGATCGGTAAGCAGAGTGTCGACATTGCCCAGGGGGTTGATCGCACCAAGCCGGAAGACCAGGGCGCTGGCGACCAGGGCCTGATGTTTGGTTACGCGACTAACGAAACCGATTCGTTTATGCCCGCGCCGATCCACTACTCGCACCGTTTAGTCGAGCGTCAAGCCGAACTGCGTAAGAACGGTCTGTTGCCGTGGCTGCGTCCGGACGCCAAAAGCCAAGTAACCTTTCGCTATAACGCCCAAGGCCAGCCCTGTGGTGTGGATGCCATTGTTCTCTCCACTCAGCACGATCCTGAGATTAATCAGGAGGATCTGCGCAAAATGATCAAGCGTGAGGTCATTGAGCAAGTAATCCCCGCAGAGTGGCTGGATGAGAACACCCAGTACCACATTAACCCAACCGGTAAGTTCGCCATTGGCGGTCCGGTAGGCGATTGTGGCCTAACCGGGCGCAAGATCATCGTTGACACCTATGGCGGCATGGCACGCCACGGTGGTGGCGCGTTCTCGGGTAAAGATCCTTCTAAGGTTGACCGTAGCGCCGCCTATGCGGGCCGCTATGTGGCGAAGAACATCGTAGCCGCGGGCCTGGCTGACAAATGCGAGATTCAGGTCTCCTACGCAATTGGGGTTGCTGATCCCACCTCGGTCTCTATTGATACCTTCGGTACCGGTAAGATTGACGATAGGCAGATCGTTGCGCTGGTACGCGAACATTTCGACCTGCGGCCCTACGCGATTACCAAAATGCTTGATCTGCTACACCCGATGTACCAACTCACCGCTGCTTATGGCCACTTTGGTCGGGCGCCGTTTGAGCACAGCTATACGTGGAGCGATGATAAAGGCGAACAGCATACGGAAACCTTTACCGCCTTCCCGTGGGAAAAAATTGATAAAGCCGATGCGCTGCGTCAGTCGGCCAATTTGTAAGCCATTCGCTACACTGTTTGTAAGCAATAGATGAAATCGCCCCTTTGGCTCCGGCCAAGGGGCTTTTTTTATGCTTTATTTCAAAATCCTGCGCTAGGCTAAGCCTAAAGGCCTATGGGATAACGCTAGGGGTAAGTAATGCTGTTGAGTGTGCGAACTTGGCTGTTGGGTAGCCTGATCTGGCTTGTCACTTTTTCCGCACAGGCTGCCAATTGCCCTGCTTGGCCGAAAGAGCGCTTAGCCAACGAAAGCCAAGCATTAGCCGAACAGGTCCAGCGCTGGGATATTGCCTATCATGACGAGGGCGTTGCACTGGTCGACGATGCCCTTTATGACCAAGCCGTGGAGCGCCTAGCAACGTGGCAGCGCTGTTTAGGCACCGAGCTCAACCATCGACCGCTTTCACGAGTGACACACAGTCGCGGCACCCTTGATCATCCGGCGGCACAGCGTGGGCTTAACAAGGCTGATGAAGATGAAGTCAGGCGCTTTACCAGCCGGCGCGAAGATCTATGGATTCAGCCTAAAGTGGACGGTGTGGCGATTACGCTGCGCTATGCTGATGGTGAATTGGTTGAAGCCGTTAGCCGTGGCGATGGCGAGCGGGGCCAAGATTGGACGAACCGAGTGCGTCCGCTACCTGCTGTACCCAATACGCTGCCCGAGCCTATTTCTGCGCTACTCCAGGGCGAGCTTTACTGGCAGCTAAATCAGCACGTGCAGGCACGCTCCCCTGCCTCGGGCGCCCGCGGGGCAGTGGCGGGAGCAATGGCGCAATCCTCTCCCACAGAGGCCACCCTTGAACGTATTGGCCTGTTTGTTTGGGGCTGGCCCGATGGCCCTACTGTTATGGGCGAGCGTTTAACACGTCTTACCACCCTGGGCTTTGATACTGCCAACTATACCCAACCGCTGGATGATCGTCGCGACGCCGCTTATTGGCGGGATAGCTGGTTCAACGGCCCGCTGCCGTTTGCCACCGATGGCGTGGTGATCAAACAAGCTGAACGTCCTGGTATTCGCCGCTGGTCATCATCGCCCCCTGAGTGGGCCATCGCTTGGAAATACACTGCTCAACAAGCGCTGGCGGAAGTGCGTGGTGTTGAATTTCGCGTTGGGCGTACCGGGCGTGTGACACCGCTGGTGTGGCTCAACCCAGTAAGGTTAGAGGGGCGTCGCATCAGCCGCGTCTCGCTAGGCTCGCTGGCGCGTTGGGAGTCATTGGATATTCGCCCCGGCGACCAAGTGGCCGTTTCTCTGGCGGGCCTAACGATTCCTCAGCTAACGGAGGTAGTTTGGCATACTCAAGAACGTTCGCCGCTGAGCGCGCCTTCAGCGCAGCGTTACCACCTGCTGAGCTGTTTTGAATTAACCCCAGGCTGCGAGGCACAGCTGCTGGCGCGGCTTTCCTATCTTGGCGAAGAGCTAGGTATGCAGGGTATTGGCGAAGGTACCTGGCAAGCGCTAATGAGCGCGGGTGTAGTGACCCAGTTACTGGATTGGCTGAACGCTGAGCCGCGTCAACTGCAGGAAGCTTATGGTATTGGCCAGGTCACTGCCGCCGCGCTCACTGACCAGTTTCAAATCGCTCAGGGTAAGCCTTTTGCGGCATGGCTGAGTGCGCTCGGTGCGCCGCCAGGTAGCGACGCGGTACGCGCTGATTGGGATGATTTAGCGAGCTACCAGCGCGAAGAGTGGCAAGCCGTTCCAGGCGTCGGCCCGGTGCGCGCTGATGCGCTGGTGGCGTTTTTTAGCCATCCCGAGATACAGCGCATGGCTCGGCAGCTTAACGAAGCGGGTGTTGCCGGCTTTTAATCGCTAATTTTTAATTACTAACCAAGCCCGGTAAGGCGCAGCATCAAGCCCAGGTAGAGGGGAATCAGCAGCGGTGCAAGTAAAGTCGTGACCAGCACCGCTAACGCACCTTTTTGCGGCTGAATGCCCAGTTCCATGGCGACCACCACAACATTAGCGGCCATAGGCACTACGCCTATCAGCAGCAGTGCCATGGCCAGCTCCGTGGAAAGAGGCGCCACCCACTGCAAGATCAAAACGGCCAGTAGCATGACCAGCGGCCACATTAGGTAGCGCAGGCCCACGCAAGTGGCTACAAAGCGCGAATCCCAGGCGGAAAGCGTCACCTGACTGAGCGTCATGCCAATAATCATCATGCCCAGCAGCGTGTAGGTGGCGGGGAATACTGCCAGCGAACTCATTACTCCTGCGGGCAGCGTTATCTCAAAGACGCTCAGTAGTAACGCTAATAAGAACGCGTAAATAAGCGGTAGGCGTGAAATCTTGATCAAACTTTCGCGGACCGAGAAGCGCCCGCGCGCACTGAGATAGAAGCCCACGGTGAATTCGTAAATATTGATCCCCAGCATGCAGAACAGGTAAAGCGTCACGCCCTCAGCCGGTAGCAGAATCAATGCAATCGGTAAGCCAAAATAGCCGGTGTTGCCCGTCCCTGAGGAGAACGCCAGCAGGGCTGCTTCCTGCTCACCAAAGCGGTGGTGAGTGATGCGCTGTACCACCAGAGCCATCAGGCTTGTTAAAATGAACAGCGCTAATGTCAGCAGCAAGTAGTCAGGTGTAGGACCACCGTTCATCAATGCACGAAAAATGGTGAAGGGGGCAATCAGGTAAACCAATAGCGTAGCGATCGGGCGAGGGTCTAGTTTAAGCCGTTGGGCGGCAAGCCAGCCTAACGCCACATAGCTTAGTAACATCAGTAGCGGCCCAACCAGTGCCCCAGGTGCAAGATCCATCTACCCTCCCATGAAATGTGTTGTGACTGGCGAACATGAGCCGAATTAAAGGCCGAGCGTGGAATCTTTCATTAGCCCCAGCGCAATGGAACAGCGAGAATACCCCAAAATATCATTTCTATTGAGCTAAAAAGGAACTCCCATGAGCAGCCACGAGCATCCGCTAGGTATCAGCTTTGAATTCTTCCCGCCCAATACCGATGCTGGGCGCGAAAAGCTAATACATGTTCGTGATGAACTGGCCGCCCGCAAGCCGCGTTTTTTCTCAGTCACCTATGGCGCCGGTGGGTCCACCCAGGCGCGTACCCGTGAAGTGGTGCGAGCGGTGAGTGAGAGTGGCATTACCACCGCGCCGCACCTCTCCTGCATTGGTAGCGAGAAAGCGCAATTACGCGACCTGCTGGCTCAGTACCGCGAGGAGGGCGTGGATAGTCTAGTCGCGCTGCGAGGTGATATGCCTTCAGGTATGGGAAGCATTGGCGAGTTGCGTTATGCCAACGAACTGGTTGAATTTATTCGTGCGGAAACCGGCGACCATTTCGATATTGCTGTCGCTGCTTACCCTGAATCGCATCCACAGGCCGCCAACCTGGATAAGGATGTGGAAAATTTCGTACGCAAAATGAAGGCGGGGGCCAATATGGCCATTACCCAATACTTCTTCACCGCTGATGCCTACTTCAACTTCGTTGATAAAGCCCGAGCGCTGGGCGTCAAGCAGCCAATTATTCCCGGCATTATGCCGATTACCAACTACACCAAGCTGGCGCGATTCTCTGACGCTTGCGGCGCTGAGATCCCGCGTTGGATTCGCAAGCAGTTAGAGTCCTATGGCGACGACAGCGAAGCGATTGCCGCTTTCGGGACTGATGTGGTGAGCCGTCTTTGCCAACGGTTGTTGGAGGGAGGCGCGCCGGGGCTGCACTTCTATACGCTTAACCAGGCGACGCCGGTGCTCAAAATCGTCGACAACCTGACGGATTAATCTCGTTGTGTGACCAGCTTTGCACGTATGAAAAACCCCGCTCAACAATCGTTGAGCGGGGTTTTTTAGGCTTGCTGATGAGTGGTTAAAGGCACTCAGCCAGCTTGTGCTGCTTTGCTTCCTCCACCGTGAGCCTTACGCTGCATCATGAATAGCACGATACCAATCGCAAGGCCTGCAATGTCGGTATAGATGCCGCCGTAGATTAAAAACAGCGCGCCTACCAGCATAACGACACGCTGCACTAGGTTAACGGGGCCAAAGAACCATTTCTGCACCATACCTGAGAGCAGCACAATGCCCAGCGTCGCAGTTAACCCAACGCGTAGGATCTGCATCGGTGAGCCTTCCATTAGCATGGCCGGGCTGTAGAAGAACATGAACGGCACGATGAACGCGGCCAGGCCAATCTTGAACGAAGCCACCGATGTGCCCATGGGATTATCGCCAGAAATGCCGGCGGCTGCATAAGAGGCCAAGGCAACCGGCGGGGTAATCGCCGACACGACCGCAAAGTAGAACACAAAGAAGTGGGCGATCAGGGGCTCAATACCGATATTGATCAAGCCAGGAGCAACCACCGACGCGGCTACCGCATAGGCAGCGGTGGTGGGCATCCCCATCCCCAGCAAAATGCTAATCAGCATGGCAAACACAAGGGCCAGTAATTGGCTGACACCGGCGAGGCCCAGTAGCAGTGACGAGAAGCGTGCGCCAACGCCTGTCAGCGAGATAACCCCGACGATCAAACCCGCGCATGCGCACACGGCGATAATCTGAATCGACATGGTGCCTGCGATTTGCAGGGCTTTGAGAATCGCGCGAAGGCCCATTTTATTCGGTGAAATCCAGCTAACCACGGCGGCTGAGGCCGTTGCCAGGGTGCCGGCGCGAATGACTGAGTAGCCCATAAACAGCGCGACAATCAGAATAATAATCGGCGCGAACAAGTAGACTTGTTTTACCAGCCTTGAAAAAAGCGGAATTTCATCTTTGCGCATGCCGCGCATGCCTTTACGGGCGGCTTCAAAGTCGACCATAAAGTAGATAGAGGCAAAGTAGAGAATCGCCGGGATAACCGCTGCAATGGCGATTTCGGTATAAGGGATACCGGTCACTTCGGCCATGATGAACGCACCTGCGCCCATGATCGGTGGCATGATCTGCCCGCCGGTTGAGGCGGCGGCTTCGATGGCACCTGCGCTACGCGCGGGGTAACCCACCTTTTTCATCAAGGGAATGGTCAATGAGCCAGTGGAAACGACGTTGCCCGCCGATGTGCCGTTGATCATACCCATTAAGCCAGAAGCAAAAATAGCCACCTTGGCGGGGCCACCACGGGCACGGCCTGCTGCAGCAAAGGCAAAGTTAACGAAGTAATCGCCTACTTTTGATGCCTGCAGGAAAGCCGCAAAAATAATGAACAGAATAATATAGGTCGATGACACGGCCGTCGTTGGCCCGAGGATACCTGCATCGGTATACACCTGACTGAAGAAGCGTTGCAGTGACAGACCTGGGTAGCCTAAGAAGCCTGGCAAGTAAGGGCCAGCAAATACGTAGGTGAGGAAGACCGCGGAGATTACCACCAGGGCTAGTCCTGCCACGCGGCGGGTCAGTTCCAAAATCAGCAGAGAGCCTGCAATAGCCGCCCATGAAATACCTGACGGAGCGAAAGATGTGCCCGTCGACATACGAATATTGGTGTTATAGGCCACCAGCAAATAACCGGCACTGGCCAGCGCACATACCATGAGCACTAAATCGGCAGGGTTGAAGCGATGCCGCGCCTGACGATAAAACCAAGAAAGTACGATCGCACCTGCTGTAGTCGCCATTAATGGATAGCCGTAATGCCAGTTCTCGATATTTGGGTCGATGCGCATCGCGCCGCCGCTGAGCGTCTGGTACATCACAAACACCTGCGCCAGGGTATAGGCAGCGGGAATCAGTAGCGCGTAGCTAGCCCATTTAATCCAAGCTCCCGAGGCTTGGTGATCATCATCAGCAAAACGGGCGCCGGAAAATAGCCCATAACCGAGCACCAACGCCCCGGCAATATGCACGATACGAAACGACCAGGTTTCCATCGGATACACGTTCAACGAAATCAGGTGAAAGCTAGAGTAAACAATGGCTAATGCCGCAAATAGTAGGAACTGCCAACCAGTAAATAGTCGGCGATTTGATTCAACAACGTCGTCATCGACACCATCGGCAATAGACTCGGGTATCGCTGAGGTCGCGTGGGCATCATCCTTGAGACCATTGGGTTCTTGGTCGGTTTTGTGACTCATTAGAGTTCACCCTCACAGCAAAAAGCAGACAAAGGGGGGAGTAGCAGCGAAAGCTGCCCCGCCCGGCAGAACCGGAAGCGGGGCAGTTAAGGCAATAAAAGTTGCTTAGTTAATCATGTCATCAGCAATGTCATAGCCGTTCTCTTCGTACCAGCGTGCAGCACCAGGGTGAAACGGCAGAACGGTGTTGTGCTTGATGTTTTCCGGGATTGTGGTGGCCGCACTGCGATGAACGGACTGCATCCGGTCATTATTTTCCATGGTGGCTTTGGTTACTTCGTAAACAAAGTCTTCCGGTAGATCACAGCCTGCAATCGCAAAGTTCCACATGGAAACGGCGCGCGCGTCTTCTTCTAACGTTTCATAAGTGCTGGCCGGAATCATGAACTCAGCAACGGGGAAGTTTTCCAGCACGGTTTCCATTTCTTCTTCTGTGAACTCAATGATGTTCACATCCGTCTGCACTTCCAACTGGCTAACCGCAGGGATCGGGATGCCGGCAGCGAAGGCGACAACGTCGAGCAGGCCATCCTGCAATTGACCACCGAGGTCTGACCAGCCGCCATTGCGACGCTCAAAGTCCACGCCTAAGGTTTCTAAAATGGCTGGGAAGTAGGTGTCAGACGTTGAGGCAGCTGGGCCAAAACCGATACGTGCGCCATCAGGAATGTCGGAAATGGACTCAATGCCGCTGTCAGAAAGTGCGGTAATGGAGAACGGCGTTTCGTACATGGGGAACATAGCGCATACATTATCCATCTGCATGCCAGGAGCTAACGGGCTTTCGCCTTTAACGGCATCAGAAGCGGGGCCCATGGTGGTTAAGCCAAATGCCATGTCGCCTGTGTGTACCAATGCCAAGTTTTGAGTGGGGCCGCCGGTAACTTCACCGCCGCCGGATACACCCAGCTCATCAGCAATGAAATTCGCCCAGCCTGAGCCGTAAACGAAGTAAGTGCCGCCCTGGCTTGCGGTACCAACGGTAAAGTTATCGGGCCAATCGGAACGGTCTTCTTGAGCCTGGGCACTGCTAGCCGCCGCCACTAGCAGGGCGCTGCTGGCGAGAAGAGTAAAGGTTTTAGGTATTTGTTTGCGCATGGCGAAAGTTCCTAGCTGTTATTGGGGTTATAGTCTGATGGTTCCGATCAATACCGCTAGTCGAACGGATTAATCAGACAATGCAGGAGTTATAACAGCGATAGTTGTGCCATTTAGATTTTATGTTTTTAAAAACAATGCCTTATTGATTTTATGTTCGACTTTAGTGGAGCGTGATTTTCGCCATTATGTCCGGTTGTTCGCACGACTGTGGGTTTTGGGTGTGTGGATAACCGCACACATATTGAGCTGTTTGGAAATGATCGGTTTCAGGCCCGCGCCGATTATGCAGGCCTACCTTTGATAGGGAGGGATTAGCGAGAAGGTTTGCCTGGGTCCAGAATGCGCACAGGTTGTACATCCTGCTGCTTCTGGTCATCGCGCACCTGATTAACGCGAGTGGTCATTTCTGTGAGCGCGTCTTCTTCAATGGGCAGTTGCTCAAAAAAATCGCAACTGACACATTCTCGGTAGCGAATACCGTTTTGTTCCCAGGCGCGGATTCGATCCATTTCTGCACAGCGGGGGCAGGTAACGCCCGCAATAAAACGTTTAACCGTTGACATAACAAGCTCCTAGCGCGCGGCGGCTTGGCGCCGCGCATGGGAAAAGCGTATCAAAAAAGCATCAAGCGGCACGGATGCCGCAGTGGCGTAGTAATGGCTCAACGCTAGGCTCACGGCCACGAAAGGCGATAAACAGCTCAGCCGCATCACGTGCGCCGCCCTGTTCGAGGATTTCGCGGCGGAAGCGTTGCCCCGTTTCCGGATCGAAGATGCCGGTTTCTTCAAAAGCGCTCCAGGCATCTGCCGAAAGAACTTCCGCCCACTTGTAGCTGTAGTAACCAGCAGCATAGCCACCAGCAAACACATGACCAAAGCTATTCTGGAATCTGTTGAAAGATACTTTAGGCAGTACGGATACCGCCTCACGTACCTCATCGAGTAATGCTTGCACGTCGCTGGCGCTGGGGGCGCTGAGCTCATGGTGCAAACGCAGATCAAACAGCGAAAACTCGACTTGGCGCATCATACCCATGGCGGACTGAAAATTCTTAGCCGCTTGCAGGCGCTCTAGTAGCTCTGCGGGCAGCGGTTCACCGCTATCCACGTGTTTGGCGAGCAGGTCTAGCCCTTCGCGCTCCCAGCAATAGTTTTCCATAAACTGGCTGGGCAACTCGACAGCATCCCAGGCAACGCCATTAATGCCGGAGATATCGGCAATATGCTGCTTGGTCAGCATATGGTGAAGGCCGTGACCAAACTCGTGGAACAGGGTAGTCACCTCATCATGGGTGAGCAGCGCAGGGCGGCCACCTACCGGGGCAGTGAAATTGCACGTCAGAAAAGCGACCGGCAATTGAAGGCCTTGTTCCGTTTGGCGGCGTACCCGGCAATCAGCCATCCAAGCACCACCGCGCTTGCCTTCACGGGCGTAGAGATCCAGGTAAAAACCGGCAATCGGCTGGCCATTTTCAGTGATACGGAAATAGCGGACGTCAGGGTGATAGCGGGGCGCTTCGGTATCTTCTTCGAAACGCACACCGTAAAGGCGTTCAACTACCTGGAACAGGCCGTCGACCACACGTGGGGCCGGAAAATAGGGGCGAAGCTGCTCTTGCGAGATCGCATGGCGCGCTTCGCGCAGCTTTTCACTGGCATAGGCAACATCCCAGGGCTCTAACGTTTCCAGGCCAAGTTCGTTTTGGGCGTAGTCACTTAGCTCGGCAAATTCCTCTTTAGCCTGGGGCAGTGCCCGGCGGGCTAAGTCGTTGAGAAAGTCGAGCACCTGCTCGGGGGATTCCGCCATTTTGGTGGTCAGCGAATAATCAGCATAGGTCGCAAAACCGAGTAACTGGGCAATTTCGCTGCGTAGCGCCAATATCTCTTCCATGATGGCGGCGTTATCGAATTTGCCTGCGTCTGGCCCTTGATCTGATGCGCGGGTAACAAAGGCGGTATATACCTCGCGGCGTAGTTCCCGGTTGTCGGCATAGCTAACCACCGGGAAAAAGCTGGGGAAATCCAAGGTAATACGGTAGCCCGCTGCGCCCTTGGCTTCAGCGGTGGCTTTTAATGTGTCGAGGGCGCTTTTCGGCACGCCTGCTAACGCCTCTGGGCTATCGATATCTTTGTGCCATGCTTGAGTAGCATCCAGCACATTATTAGAGAACTGGTTAGACAGCAGTGAAAGGCGTGACTGAATCTCGCCGTAACGGGCTTTCTTATCAGCGGGAAGATCCACACCGGCTAGTCGAAAATCGCGTAGGGCATTTTCTACGGTTCGTCGTTGGGCAGCATCTAAGTCTTCCCAAGCCGGGCCTTCTTTCAGCGCCTGCCAGCCATGAAACAGCCCTTCGTGCTGGCCTACCCAAGTGCCAAAGGCGGATAGCTTCTCAAGACATGCCTGGTACGCCTCGCGCAGCTCAGGCGAGTTCATGGTGCCGTTAAGGTGTGACACCGGTGACCAGGCTTTCGTCAGCCGGTCATTAACAGCTTCAAGCGGCACCGCAAAATTGTCCCAGTTTGGTGGGGTGACGGCTGCCTGTGCGGCGAGGCGATCAATGGCTTCACGACTTTCGCTCAGCAGCGTTTCCACGGCGGGCTCCACGTGCTCGGCGCGAATCTCAGCAAAGGGGGGCAGCTCGTGCGTTTCAAGCAGCGGATTGGAGGACATGGGCACCTCGATTGGTATCGTTTTTAAAAACCATAGTGAGCGCAAAACACGCGACAATAATGACACAGTGCGGGCGGTGGGGCCGTGTTTCAATACCCGCTTCAATGCTAGGTTGTCTACTCGGTTTGCACTCAGGGTTTGGCCTGCACGCAAGCGCCTGCTAGTCTTGCCGCCTTTTAATGCCACCAATGGCAGGAGCATGTGATGAGCGAGACGCTGGAGCGCTGGGGGTCGAAACGGGCCTTTATCTTGGCGGTAACAGGTGCTGCGGTGGGGTTAGGCAACATCTGGCGCTTCCCTTATGTGGCTGGGGAGAACGGTGGTGCGGCCTTTTTGCTGATTTACGTGGCGTTTGTACTGCTACTGGGTATTCCGGTGATGATGGCGGAGATATTGATTGGGCGTGCTGGCCGGCGCGGGCCGATGCAGGCGCTGGGGACCTTGGCGGCCGAGGCGGACGCTTCGCCTCACTGGCGCTGGCTGGGGCTTTTCGGGGCGTTCACCGTGTTCTGTATCTTGTCGTTCTATTCGGTGGTGTCCGGCTGGTCGATTGAGTTTCTAGTGGCTTCTGTCAACGGCAACTTCAATGGCGCGAGCGCCGCTGAGATCGGCGCTGGCTTTGAAGCGTTTTTAGCCAACCCAGGGCTGCTGATCTTTAATCACTCGCTGTTTCTCTTTATGACCATGACCGTTGTAGCGGCGGGCGTTGCCAAGGGTCTGGAGCGGTTGAACAACCTGCTGATGCCACTGTTATACCTGCTATTGCTGCTACTGGCGGGCTATGCCGCGACCACCGATGGCTTTGGTACGGCGCTGGCGTGGCTGTTTCTGCCCTCTTTCGAGGCATTGACGCCCTCCGTGGTGGTACATGCGATGGGCCATGCATTCTTTACGTTGGCGGTTGGGGCCTGTGCATTGATGGCGTATGGCGCTTATATGCCGGAAGAGCAGAGCCTGCCCAAAGCGGCGGTAGCGGTTGCGGTGCTCGATATCAGTGTGGCGCTATTGGCTGGGATCGCTATTTTCTCGGTGGTATTTGCCCAGGGGATGGACCCTGCCGACGGCCCAGGCTTGATGTTTGTTACCTTGCCCATCGCCTTTTCTGAGCTGCCGGGGGGCTCGGTATGGCTAAGCGTGTTCTTTTTACTGCTGTTACTGGCTACCTGGACATCGGCCATTAACCTCGCAGAGCCGATGGTCGCCACGCTGCAGGGCTTGGGGCTGCGCCGTAGTGTATCGACAGCGATTGTGGCTATTAGCGTCTGGCTGATTGGGCTGTTATCGGCCTTCTCTTTTTCAACCCTGGCGGAGTTTCGGCCTCTATTTGGACGCAATGTCTTCGAGCTTGTCAGCAGTATACCGCCGGATGTTTTCCTGCCTTTGGGCGGCCTATTGATAGCTATTTTTGCGGCTTGGGTAATGCCTCGCGATAGAGTGGTGAGCGCGTTAGGCATTGGTGAAAGCGGCTACTTGGTGTGGCGTAATATCACCCGCTGGGTGTCGATTCCGCTTACCTTTATTGTTCTACTGGCCGGGTTGCTATAATGCGTGAATTAAATTTCTTAGCTGCCGATTAGAACTGTCCATCAGAACCCTAGGAGCGATTATGAGCAGTGCGTTAAGGCGCTATCAAGGTATGGAGCCCCAACTGGGCGAGCGCGTTTATATTGATCCGGCCTGTGTGGTTATCGGCGATGTGGTGCTTGGTGATGACTGCTCCGTGTGGCCAACGGCCGTTATCCGTGGCGATATGCACCGTATCCGCATCGGTGCCCGGACCAGCGTGCAGGATGGCAGTGTGCTACATATTACCCACGCCAGTGATTTTAGCCCCGAGGGTTTTCCGCTCACCATTGGCGAAGACGTGACCATCGGCCATAAAGCGATTTTGCATGGCTGTACGCTGGGAAGTCGAATCCTTGTCGGGATGGGGGCGATTGTAATGGATGGCGCGGTGGTGGATGACGAGGTTATTATTGCCGCAGGCGCAGTGGTGACGCCGGGCAAGCATCTGGAAAGTGGCTACGTTTATGCAGGCAATCCGGCCAAAGCGCTGCGCCCGCTTAAAGATAAAGAGCGCGCTTTCTTTCCTTATACTGCAGGCAACTACGTTAAGTTAAAAGACCGCTTTTTGGCAGAAACACCCCGTTAACGTCCTTTTTCTAAGCAACTGCTCAGCCAAATTTTTCCCCTAATAAGTCATGTCGCGGCCGCCAGAAATCTGTTAATTTATCCAGTTTTCTGGGGTGCCGTGTCATGGCTAATTTTCGCACGCATATTACGGTGGCAGCGGCGGGCGGCATGCTGGTAGCTTACGCAGGCTGGAAAGCGCAATGGTGGCCGCCTTCCCAAGCGGTAATGATGATTGCGCTCGTGACGTTCGGGGGCATTTTACCCGATATTGATGCCGATCGGTCTCACTCAATCCGTTTGATTTTTAACTTACTTTCAGTGCCTGCATTAGTGCTGGGCGCACTGGTGCTCCAACCATGGTTGACGCCGGGTGCGCTATTGATTGCCTGCGGTGGGATCTACTTCTGTGTGCGCTATTTGGCCAGCTTGCTATTTTCGCGTTTTACCGTTCATCGCGGTATTTGGCACTCCCTTCTAGCAGGCGGGCTATGTAGCCTACTCACCGCCGCGTTAAGTTTTAACTTGCTCGACCAGCCCGCGTGGTCGGCGTGGTCTCACGGTGCAGCTACGTTGGTAGGGTTTGTTATCCACTTGAGTTTGGATGAGGTCTATAGTGTTGATCTTGAAGGCGCCCGACTAAAGCGCTCGTTCGGAACGGCGCTCAAGTTAGGCGATAGCCGGCGGCCTATGTCCAATCTGTTGATGCTGATTGTGACGTTAACGTTAATTCCCTGGGCGCCGCCTTGGTCAGTGTTGGGTGAGTTGCTACATCAAGGTTCGCTACTGTGGCGATAGTCGTCGGCATTGAGCCCGTGCTTTTTAAGCTTGTCGTAAAAGGTTTTGCGCGGAATGCCTAGGTGACGACAAACGTCGGTTACCCGGCCGTGGTAACGCGCTAGCGATTGGCTAATTAGGCTCTTTTCGAACAGCTCAACTTGGCGCGGCAGCGTGGGTTCTTCGGTGTCAGCGTTGGCCCCTTCCAGCAGTGCATCCAGGCGATAGTCAAAGGCAGCGCCGAGTAGTACGTAGCGCTCGGCTAGGTTACGTAGCTCACGTACGTTACCGGGCCAATCATGGGCTAGCAGGGCGGCAATCGCAGGACTATCGAGAGTAGGAGCTTCCAGCCCGCTGCGGTTGGCAGCGACGACGGCAAAGTGTTGAAACAGTAAAGGGATATCCTCGCGCCGCTCGCGCAGGGCGGGCAGCGGCAGGGTGACCACGTTCAGGCGGTAGTAAAGGTCCTCGCGGAAATTTCCCTCTTCGGAGGCTGCCTTGAGATCCACCTTGGTGGCCGCAATCACGCGAATATCGAGCGGAACGGTTTCATTGGCGCCAAGCCGTTCCACACTGCGCTCTTGTAGTACCCGCAGCAGTTTGACTTGTAACGCCATGGGCATTGATTCAATTTCATCCAAAAACACCGTGCCGCCGTTAGCGTGTTCAAACTTCCCAATGCGCCGCTCTACGGCACCGGTGAAGGCACCTTTTTCGTGGCCAAATAGCTCGGACTCAATGGTGTTCTCAGGTACAGCGCCGCAGTTGATCGCCATAAATGGGCTGTTGCGCCGAACGCTACGCTCGTGGATAGCGCGGGCTACCAAATCTTTGCCGGTACCTGTCTCGCCAAACAGCAGTACGTCGGCTTCTACTTGGCTGATGCGCTGGATCATGGCGGCTAGTCGAGAAATGATGGGTGTGCGGCCAACCAATCTGGGACCTAACGCGGCTTGTTGTACTTCTAGTTCGGCTTTAAGGCGGTGGTTTTCCAAGCTGAGCTGACGCTTTTCAATACCACGGCGCACCACATCCAGTAGCTGATCACCGGCAAAGGGCTTCTCAAGAAAGTCCCAGGCGCCGGCCCGCATCGCTTCTACCGCGGTAGAAATATCGCCATGTCCGGTGATTAAAATAATCGGCAAGGTAGCGTCGCGGTTGTGTAACTCATGCAGTAACGACATGCCATCCATCCCCGGCATGCGAATATCACTAACGATCACCCCTGGGAAGTTGGGAGTTAATGCCGCCAGGGCTTGTTCCGCCGATTCAAAGCAGTAGGGCGTATAACCGGCAAGTTCGAGCGTTTGGCTGGCGGTGATCCGCAGATGCGGTTCGTCGTCGATCACCATGACCGGCAGCGTCGACGGCTCATGCATAGTGGGAGTGCTCCTGGGCTTGAGTAAATGTTGAGTGAGGTAGCGTAATGGTGAAGCAGGCTCCCCCACCGGCTTGATTGGCAGCCTGCAGCTTTCCGCCTAAGTCGTCCATGATACGTGAAGAAATGGAGAGTCCCAGGCCTAAGCCACTCCCCGGCGCTTTGGTGGTAAAGAAAGGTTCAAAAATATGCCCCAAGTGCTCTTCAGGAATACCGGGACCATTATCTGTAACGCTAATAATGACCTGGTGTTGGTGTGTATGGGCGCCGAGTGTTAGTTGTGGTGCTGGCACCGCTTTCATAGCCTGTAGTGCATTGCCGATTAAATTAACCAAGACCTGTTCCAGGCGGACCAAGTCGCCTTTTACCCATAACGTTTCATCGGGCCAATTCTGAATAATAGTAATATTGCCTTCGCGTATGCGGCTCTGAAACAGACGTAAGGCGTAATCGATACAGGCTTGTACTGAAATAGTCTCCTGACGCTCGCTGCTTTTACGCGAGAACTGACGCAGCTGGGCGCTGATATCTGCCATGCGCTCTGTTAGCTCAACAATTTGTTCAAGGTTAGCATCTGCTTTTTCGTGGCGTGCTAATGCCATAAAGCGGCGAGCGTTCTCCGCGTAAGCGCGAATAGCCGCTAACGGCTGATTGAGTTCATGATTGATACCCGCGGCGAGTTGTCCTAGTACGGCAAGCTTTGCTGCTTGAATAAGCTCGTCTTGGGTTTGCCGTAGATTGGCTTCGGCTCGGCGGCGCTCTTCAATTTCATCAGAAAGGCGCTGGTTGCTGGCCACCAAATCTCGGGTGCGGCGTTCTACGCTAACCTCTAATTCATCGCGGACGCGGGCCAAGGTGTTACGCTCGCGATCGGCAAATGCCTCTCGCTCCCGGCGCAGTCTTAGACGCTGCCAGCCAATGCCCGCAACGAGAGCGACCATGCCGTAGAGACCGCCCGCCATGAGGGCGGCGATCCACTGAGCGCTAATCACCGGTGTTAGCGGCTTTAAGATATGCATTTGCCAGCCAAACTCAGGAATATGTCGGGTCAAGCTAAGATAGTCGCTGTTGCTCAGTGGACCCTGGGGGAAACTGACCAACTGGCTTCCCTGTCGGTAAGGCGCATTGACTTCAATACCCGAGGGGGACAACGGCTCCATGGCATAGCGGCGGGTTTCTCTTAGGACTTGGCGCTGCTCATCGGTGAGTGGGTAGAGTGCATTCATGCGTAGCTCGGGGTGGCTGGCCATGAAAATGATGTCGTCACTATCAGTGACAAAGAGTTCGGCATCCTGCTCTGCCCAGCTCTCTTCAACGTCATCTAACAGCACTTTAACCACTAGCACGCCGTCTGGCTGCGCATCGGGCGAGGTGTCGTCTAGCCATACGGGCGATGAAAAGTAGTAGCCCCGTTCAAGGGATTTGATGCCCAAACCAAAAAAACGCCCCTGGCCTCCGGCAATAGCGTCAGTGTAGTAAGAGCGGAAAGCATAGTTCTGGCCAATAAAGGTGTTAGGGCGGTGCCAATTGCTGGCGGCGATCGTGTCGCCATCGCGATTGAGTAAATAAACGTCTGAAACCCCCGCTGTAAAGCGGAAACGATCCAGTAACATATTGAGCGGCATCGGGTCTTGGCTATCGGGAGAGGCCAAAAAGCGCTGCACGCCTTCCCGAGTGGCAAGCATTTGCGGAAGGTAGTCGTAGCGCAGTAAATAGCCGTTTAAGTTGGCGGCAGACAGCCGCAACTCATTCTCGGCATCGTCCTGTAAGTTGGAAAGTGCTTGTTCCCGCGCCAGCTGGGCGGCCTGCCACATGCACAACAGCAAGCCGAGTGAAATAATCAGCAGCCACAGACGCCGCCAGTGCGGTGGCAAAGGAGGAGGTGCATGGTTACTCATGCCAGCGCTGTTCATGCTGATGTCTTGCTAGTGCCTTGGGCGCGGCGAAGCGCACGTTGGGCGCGCGTCTCAGCTCTGGCCATCTCAAGTAGCCCTTCTTCAACAAACACAAGGTGTTCATGGGCGCGAGCACGGGCGTCCTCAGCGCGACCTTCTAAGATGGCATTGAGCAGGGCACGGTGTTGTTGCATTAACTGGCTGCGCGAGCCTTCCTTGGCAAACAAATGGGCCAAGTTATTGACAATACTTTTCTCTAACAAGTGAAAAATGCCACGAATAGTATGCAGCAGCAGGACATTATGGGCGGCCTCGGCAATGGCGAGGTGGAATGCCGCATCAAGCTTCGCTTCTTGGATAGGGTCGGCACCTGCAAACCCGCCGTCGAGTTCTTCAAAGCGCTGGATCAGAATGGCCTTGTCGGCAGGGGTTGACCGCAGCGCAGCGTAATAGGCAGAGATTCCTTCCATAGCATCGCGGAATTCGAGTAAATCTAGGTTGAACTCATCATGACGGGAAAGCATTTCCAGTAATGGGTCGGTATAGCCATTGCTGAGATCATCATTTACAAAGGTGCCGCCCCCCTGGCGACTGGTCAATAAACCGCGAGCAGCTAATTTTTGTATGGCTTCACGTAAAGAAGGGCGCGAGACGCCAAAGCGTTCGGCTAATTCACGTTCGGGAGGTAGGCGCTGTCCTGGCTTCAGGCTACCTTCCAACATCATGGCTTCTAGGCGCTCAGTGATAACATCTGCCAAACGCTGCTGGCGGAGCGGTGGGTAGCTCATCTTGGTTAGCTCCTTTAATTGGTAAGACCAATATTAAGAGCTTTGGTGCTTTAGCTCAAGGGAGTGAAGGGTGAGGTGTAACACTGCCAGTTTTACGAATAGAGATTTTACTAAAGTATAGCGCTATTAGGCGATATAAAGCCGCATCAACGTTTGACACTCTCATGGCGGCGCAATAATGTTGATCTTATTTTTTGTCAATTGGTAAAACCAATTCTTATTTGGGCGCCAGTATATAGCGCATCCATTGCATAGGGCTCGCCATGATCATTTCTGCATCCACTGACTACCGCAAGGCTGCCAAGCGCCGCATACCGCCCTTCCTGTTTCATTACGCGGATGGCGGCTCTTATACCGAACATACCTTGCGAAGCAACGTTGAGGACCTGGCCGGTATTGCGTTGCGTCAGCGCGTGCTCAAAGACATGTCATCGCTATCGCTTGAAACCAAGTTATTCGGTGAAACCCTTGCCATGCCGATTGCCCTGGCGCCGGTAGGGTTGGCAGGTATGTATGCCAGGCGCGGTGAGGTGCAAGCGGCGCGGGCTGCTGCCAAGAAAGGCATACCCTTCACGCTTTCGACGGTATCGGTATGTCCAATCGATGAAGTTGCCTCGGCCGTTGATCGACCTATCTGGTTTCAGCTCTATGTACTGAAAGACCGGGGCTTCATGAAGCATGCTCTGGAAAAAGCCAAAGCTGCGGGTGTCAAAACGCTGGTTTTCACCGTTGATATGCCGGTACCGGGGGCGCGCTATCGCGATGCTCATTCCGGCATGAGTGGAAAGTACGGGCCGATTCGGCGCATGGCCCAGGCTGCAATGCACCCTTTTTGGGCTTGGGATGTAGGTGTTAATGGTCGCCCCCATGATCTGGGTAACGTGTCTGATTACCGCGGTAAGCCAACAGAACTGGAAGACTATATTGCCTGGCTGGGTGATAACTTCGATCCGGCTATCTCTTGGAAAGACCTGGAGTGGATTCGGGACTTCTGGGATGGCCCGATGATCATCAAGGGGATACTTGACCCTGAAGATGCCCGTGACGCCGTTCGCTTTGGTGCGGACGGTATCGTGGTTTCCAATCATGGCGGACGCCAGCTCGATGGGGTTCTTTCTACGGCACGGGCTATGCCTGCCATTGCCGATGCGGTTAAAGGTGATATCGCTATACTGGCCGACTCTGGTATACGCAGCGGGCTTGATGTCGTACGGATGATCGCTATGGGGGCCGATACTGTATTGCTTGGGCGTGCGTTTATCTATGCACTTGCTACTGCCGGGGAGGCCGGTGTTACTCATTTGCTTGAGCTATTCGAAAAGGAAATGCGGGTGGCAATGACGCTCACCGGAGCACGTAGCATCGCCGATCTCGGAACTGACTCGCTGGTGCCCAATTCGATACCTCACCTCTAATTCGCTTTGTTAGGGTTTTTAATAAAACCAATCTACAAAAGCCCTTGCCAACCCGGCCGTGAATCCGTAAAGTACGCATCCGCTGCCGGGAACGCCAAGCGTTACCAGCGGTGCATAAGGTGTAAAAGCCTTGGTTTGTCAAAGAGTTAGCGATTTCGTGTCAGGGTTGTATCGATAACGAAAATTGCAGATTGACAACCATCAGGAAATGCGTAGAATACGCCTTCCTCGCTGAGGCCAGCCAAGTCAACGGCCAGCCGGGTAGCTTTCACAGTAACCAAGCAGCGAAACAGCTCTTTAACAATTTGATCAGGTAATTCATGTGGGCGCTTGCTGATGTTGGTGACAAATCACCAAATATCAAGGCAGGCGAACACAGCGATACTCTTCATATCGTTGCTTTTAAGTAACGTTGTGATGTTGGTATCACAGTGAATTCGTTTGAACCTTGAGCCAAGTTTGATCCGCTTTTGCTGTCTTCGGCTAGTCCTTAGATGAGCAAGTAAGGATCACAATGATTTTAAACTGAAGAGTTTGATCATGGCTCAGATTGAACGCTGGCGGCAGGCCTAACACATGCAAGTCGAGCGGTAACAGGTCCTTCGGGATGCTGACGAGCGGCGGACGGGTGA
>NZ_JBRAMC010000012.1:0-72133 GCF_052959335.1 Vreelandella sp. H-I2 | reverse complement strand
CCATGCCTGTTGGAGCAACACCTCAATGCGCGATGACTAAAAAACCGCGCTCACTAGTGATCGCTTCAGAAAGGAGCCTCTTAAACGACAAAACCCCACAAAAAGTGGGGTTCGTCAGCAGTCTGAGCCTCGCTTATTAAGCGAGGCTTTTTTTATTGCCGCTGGAACATGATGGGCGGTTGCTTAATCAAGGTAGTCAAATACTTTGACGATCCGTTGTACGCCGCCCACGGCGGAGGCTGCGTTAACGATCCTGTCAGCCTCTTCCCGGGTAACGCGGCCCATTAAATATACGCTGGCGTTTTCGGTGGTGACTTTGATCTTGGAGGAGTCAATGCGGTCATTGGTGGCCAAGTGGCTAATGACGTTAGTGGTTAGCCAGGTGTCAGCTAAGCGCTGACTGGCCGGTAGGCGGGCGGCAATAGTGAGTTCGTTATGAACTTCATTGACTCCACGCAAGCTTTCGGTGACTTCTCCTGCCATGGTGCGTAGCTCTTCACTGGGGACTTGACCTACCAGTAGTACAACACCGTCAAACGCATGGGCACGAATACGGGCATCACCCAGTCGCGCATCGGCACGCTCAAGTGCGTCATCAACTTCACGCTCAATGGTGGCGTCAATGGCTTCAACGTCGTCACTACGTTGGGCATAGTTTGACTGATTGGAGGCTGAGTTGTTGGCGCAGCCAGTGATAAATAGTACCGCGCAAAGCGCAACGGCCATGAAACCGCGAGAGGAAAGACGTTGGGTCATCGTTGTGACTCCTTGGTGCTGGCAGTTAAATAATTAAGTGAAAAGCGTTCAGGTAAAGATAGTGTGCGTGATAGCGCAAAGAAGCGTTGTAGGACTTTTAAACGCTGCCAAACAGTTGTTCGTCAATAAGATCGCATAAGCAGTGAATCACCAGCAAGTGAACTTCCTGAATGCGCGCTGTTGAGGTGGCGGGGACGCGGATCTCGCAGTCATCCTGGCCTAGGAGTGATGCCATATCGCCACCGTCGCGGCCGGTTAGGGCGACCACGGTCATGTCACGATCATGCGCGGCTTGAATGGCTTGCACAATATTGCCCGAATTGCCGCTGGTGGAAATAGCCAGTAATACATCTCCCGGCTGCCCCAAGGCGCGGATTTGTTTTGAGAATACCTCATTATAGCTATAGTCGTTAGCAATTGAGGTAAGCGTAGAGGTATCGGTAGTGAGCGCCAATGCAGGCAGGCTTGGCCGCTCACGTTCGAAGCGATTGAGTAGCTCAGAAGAGAAGTGTTGGCTATCCCCAGCACTACCACCGTTACCACAGGTAAGAATTTTTCCTTCGCTAACAAGGCACTGCACCATCATTTGGCTTGCTACTTCAATAAAAGGCGGAAGTACTTCGCTGGCATAAGTTTTGGTATCGATGCTGGCGTTAAAGTGGCCGAGTATACGAGCTTGAAAGTCCATCAGGGCTTCCCGGTTATAGAATCAAAAGGCATCAAAAGCAGCTTTCGCCCAGTTAAATTCGAGATTGGGCAGCTTGCCAGTAATCGCCAGGATATCAAAGCGGCAAGGCGATGAAAGTCCGTTGCGGGCGATATAGAGTCTTGCTGCGCGCACCAAGCGTTGCTGCTTCTGGTAAGTGACGGTTTCCAGTGGATGGCCATAGCGCGTTGTGGTGCGATGTTTGACCTCGATAAAGACGAGAATATCGCCATCTCGCATTACCAAGTCAAGCTCACCCCCTTTCACGTAATGGTTTTGTGTAATAAGGGTGAGCCCTTGTTGGCCTAACCATTGAGCGGCAATTTGCTCAATGGCAGCGCCACGTGCCCGGGCGGTGTGGGCGTTATTCGTCACTGTCATTCAGATTGGGGATTAAAATAGGTGACGGAACGCCGTTCTGGAATTTTGCCCAGGGCAGCTCGCGGTGAATGCGCCCATCATCGCTTAAGTAAAGCGTTCCGGTACTGCCCTTAAGGCCGTTCATTGCGCCAAGGTTGGAAAAGCGAATGGCTAGTTCGTAGGCGTCTACGCCCATTGCCATTAGTCGAAACATAGAAGCGTCGGACTCGTCGCGTAAGGTCTGGTAGGTTGATGCAAAGGGTAGGGCTTCTTCGCCACCAACAGCCGCATCGGGAATCTGCCAAGGAATATCCATAAATACGACGTCGTTTAAATCTTGATCAAGGCGAGTTTGCAGACGTCCTTCATGCAAATGTGACGTGGCGTAGATAGGCAGGTTGGGGGCGTAGTAATAGTCCATAGTAGGCGGTACTTGGCGCGCATATTCCGGCAAGGCTAGCAGGAAAAGAGCATCAATATTGCTTAGGCGTGCGCGCTCACCACTAACGTTGAGGGCGGTCTGGACGGCGTTAGAAACAGAGCTATCCGGGTTGTAGCGTACGGCGTTGGTGATTTCACCGCCTTGGCTCTGCCACTCATTCCAGAAGGCTTCGCCTACACGTCGGCCCCAATCGTTATCCGGGACCATCAAGGACATCTGGCGATGACCATCCTGCCAGGCACGGCGAGCAGCTTGGCGCGCCTCGTCTTCAGCTGAAAGGCCGTACTGAAACAGGCGCTGTGCTTGGTTGCTGTCGCCGCTACCATAGTTTAGTGCCAGTGTCGGGAGCGGCACGCTGTCGCGCTGCTCAAGTTGGGTGACTTGGTCCTTATCGAGTGGGCCAATAATTAATTGAGAGTTCATTTGCTGAGCGCGATCATAGAGCTCATCTAATGTGTAGCGCGAAGCGTCCAGGAAGCTTAACTCGACATTGCCACCTTTGACTTCGTGGTGCTGACGCATGGCGGTAGCGATGGTGTTGGCTACACTGCTTAGTGGGCCAGATTCTGGTAAGGCAACGACGATACGACGTACTGCCTGACCTTCAAGTTCGGGTAGCGCAATGCTAACAGCGCTAGGCTGATCAAGCGCTTCGCGGGCCCAGCGCTGGCGTTCTGCCAACGTTTTTTGCTGATTAGCCTGCATTGGTAGCTCGTCGTCAAGCACCTGAGTGGCACGTAGCACTGCACGCGGTTCATTCAAGGCGCGGGCAAGTTCAGAGAGCAGTAAGGCCCAGCGCACACGGTCCGATTCTGATAGCAAGCTCTCCTCAATTTCATCGACGGTTTCGAAGGCTCTATCGCGCTCACCTTGCCGGGCTAGAATATTGGCCGCTTCCAGGCGCGTTTTAGCGGCTTGCTCTGGTGCTTGCTGCTCTGCTTGGCTAAGCAGTTGCCCGGGGTCCTCAGCAGGCAAGCGATCCACTACGCTGGGCGGTTGCATTGCACAGCCAACAACGAGAAATGCCATGAGGGTAGTGGCGAGTAAGCCACGTAATGACTGTTTCATGTATCCTTCCTTAAAGTTTCCATTTGCGTTGTTGCTGCTTGTCAGTGATTGCTGAGGCTTCTGTGCAAGCATAGCGCACCGGCAGAGCAGGCCATCAACGAACCAAAAGTCATCAACGAATCGAGAGTCAACAATGACAGACCATAATCCGGGCACATTGTACGTGGTTGCCACGCCAATTGGGAATTTGGATGACTTAACCGCACGTGCTGCTCGGGTCTTAGGGCAAGTAACACGGATTGCTGCTGAAGATACCCGTCATAGCGGCCGTCTGTTGGCACATTTAGGGCTAAATAAGCCCATGCTCTCTTTACACGAGCACAATGAAGCGCGCCGTGTGGATACCTTGGACAGCTATCTCGCCGCAGGCGAAGATATTGCCTTGATTAGCGACGCAGGAACACCGTTGATTAGCGATCCTGGATTTGTGCTGGTGCGCGAATTGAGGGCGCGCAATCGTCATATCGTGCCTATTCCTGGTCCCTGTGCGCTGATCACTGCGCTATCGGGCGCAGGGTTGCCCACCGATCGGTTTGTATTTGCTGGCTTTTTGCCCGCTAAGCCGGGCGCTCGACGCCAAGCGCTAGATGGTTGGAAAACACGTGAAGAGACGCTGGTGTTTTACGAATCGCCTCACCGTATCGTGCACACTCTTGAGGCGTTGCAGGAGCAAATGGCCGGTCGCGATGTGGTGTTGGCGCGAGAGCTAACCAAAACGTTTGAAACATTTCTGCATGGCACGCCTGCATCGTTACTTGAACAGTTAACCGCTGACCCTAATCAAGCGCGCGGCGAATTCGTGGTGATTGTTGCCGGAGCCCCACCGGTTGAGCAGGCTGAACACCAGGATATATCAGCGGAGGCTTTGTTAGAGGCGCTGTTGGCAGAGGGCGTGGGCGTTAAGCAGGGTGCTGCAATTGCAGCGCGAATGCTCGGTGGACGCAAGCAAGCTTGGTACGCTCGTTTGCAAGCAATTAAAGGCGAGCATTGAGGCAAGTCGAGGGCGCTGGTATGCTTGCCGCCGGAGTTGGCCAGACAGTCGCCGCTAATGCCCCTCAAAAGGCGTTGGGGGAGGAAAGTCCGGGCTCCATAGGGCAGAGTGCCAGGTAACGCCTGGGCGGTGTGAGCCGACGGAAAGTGCAGCAGAGAGTAGACCGCCTAAGCCCCTGAAATAAACCTCAGGGGCCGGTAAGGGTGAAAGGGTGCGGTAAGAGCGCACCGCGCGCCTGGTAACAGTGCGTGGCATGGTAAACCCCACTCGGAGCAAGACCAAATAGGGACCCAATGGCGTGGCCCGCGCTGGGTCCGGGTAGGTTGCTTGAGCGCTGTGGTAACGCAGCGCCTAGAGGAATGGCTGTCCACGACAGAACCCGGCTTATCGGCCGACTCCCCCATATCCATATTAGGGCGTGCCTGCACGCCCTTCATTACTTTATCTCTAACATCTTGTGTGAGAAAAAAATGCCTTCTCCTGACGCTGAACAGGTTGCTTCCCGCTTTCACCATACCAGCGTACTACTGGAGGGTGCCGTTGATGCCTTGGTTCACGATGATCAGGGTATTTATTTAGATGGTACTTTTGGGAGAGGGGGCCACTCACGGGTAATTCTTGACCGTCTTAGTGAGCAGGGCCAGCTACTCGCCATGGATCGCGATCCGCAAGCGATTGCCGCCGCCGCTGAAATTAACGATCCACGTTTTCAAATCACCCAGCGTGAATTTGCCCAGCTTGGCGAGTTTGCCCGTGAGCAAGGTGTATACGGAAAGCTCTCCGGCGTGCTGCTGGATGTCGGCGTTTCCTCCCCTCAGCTTGATGATCCCGAACGTGGCTTCAGCTTTATGCGTGATGGCCCGCTGGATATGCGCATGGATCCTACTCAGGGGCAAAGTGTGGCTGATTTCCTGGCCCGGGCCAGTGAAGCGGATATCGCCTATGTGTTTAAAACCTACGGTGAAGAACGTTATGCCAAGCGTTTAGCTCGGGCGGTAGTGAATCGCCGAGTTGAGAAGCCATTTACCCATACGGTGGATTTAGCCGAGGTGCTGAAAGTTGCCCACCCGGCGTGGGAAAAGGTCCGTCACCCGGCAACCAAAGCGTTCCAGGGGCTACGCATCTTCGTCAATAGCGAACTTGAACAGTTAGATAGTGCACTCGAAGCTGCGCTTGAGGCGTTGGCTCCCGGTGGTCGCCTGGTGGTGATCAGTTTTCATTCATTGGAAGATCGCCGGGTGAAGCGCTTTATTCGTCATCATGTCCGTGGTGATACTGATCTTCCCCGCGGCGTGCCCATTCGTGACGATCAATTGAATCGGCGTCTTGAGGCGTTAGGCAAGGGGATGCGGCCAAGCGACGAAGAAGTGGATGCGAATCCTCGTGCACGAAGCGCCGTCATGCGGGCTGCACGCAAACGGATGTAAATGAAATCATGAGCATGGATCGGATTGAGCAGTGGGCAACCACGTTACGCGCCGAATGGCCTTTCAAGTTGCGCCTGCGTGCCTGGCCTTTGGTTATTACGCTGCTTTTTTTACTTTGCATGGCCTCTGGTCTAGGTGTGGTCGTCACGACGCATATGACGAGGGTTCAATTTGCTCAGTTGCAACAGCTAGAGCAAGAGGAGAATCAGCTGCAAACGGAATGGGGGCAACTGCTGCTTGAAGAGGGCGCATGGTCAACGCCTGCCCGTGTCGAGAAAATTGCCACTGAGCGCCTGGGCATGCGTATCCCCGATGTGCACGATGTTGAGGTAATTCAGCCATGAGAAGCGAGCGTCGAGGAGGTACCTCGCGTCAGGCGCCGATTGCGCCGCCTCTTGGCGGCGGGCGTTTCGTGTTTATTTTATTCGCGATCGGTTTGGCCTCCATTATCTTGATTGGCCGCATTACGCTTCTACAAGTCATTGATCGCCCCTTTCTACAAAGTCAGGGGGATGCGCGTACCCTTCGCCATGAAGCAATCCCGGCTCACCGAGGCATGATCACGGACCGCAATGGTGAACCACTGGCGATTTCCACACCAGTGGTCACCCTCTGGGCCAATCCGCAAGAGCTGCCTCAGGATGCTATCCAGCGCGTTATGTTAGCTCAAGCGCTAGGGATGACGCTGAACGATTTTGAGGCGCGGGTAGCACGCTTTAGCGAGCATGAGTTTATGTACCTGCGCCGTCAGATGACCCCAGCAGCTGCCCAACAGATTCTCGATTTGCGCACGCCCGGCGTTTATCAGCAGCGCGAATATAAGCGCTACTATCCCGCCGGTGAAGTGGCCGCGCAATTATTAGGGGTCACCAACGTTGATGATATCGGCCAAGAAGGTTTAGAGCTCTCCTACCAGCCCTATTTAGCAGGTCACCCAGGCCAGCGGCGCGTTATTAAAGATCGCCGTGGTCGCTTGGTGCGTGAGCTTGGCGTCATTAACGAAGCCCAACCAGGGGGCGAGCTAACACTGGCAATTGATCAGCGCATTCAGTATATGGCATACCGCGAACTGCGCGCTGCGGTCGCAGAAAATGAAGCTGACGGCGGCGTACTGGTGATGATGGATGCTCGCACGGGAGAGGTGCTAGCGATGGCTAACTTGCCTTCCTATAACCCCAATAATCGAGCAGGCCTGGATCCACGCGGGCTACGCAATCAAGCGCTGGTAGATGTGTTTGAGCCGGGCTCGGTAATGAAGCCGTTAGCCATGGCGGCTATTTTGGAGAGCGGCGTTGTTGACCGGGACGTAATTGTCGATACATCGCCCGGTTGGATGCGACTAGATCAGTTCACGATCCGCGATTTCCGAAATTACGGCGAACTGGATCTAGCGGGTATTTTAGAGAAGTCGTCGAATATCGGTATGTCGCGTTTGGCGCTGCAACTAAGCGAGACGGCGATTTGGGAAAAGTATAACCAGTTAGGATTAGGACAGGCGCCGGGTACCGGCTTTCCTGGCGAGTCAACGGGTAGCTTACCGGCACCGGTGCGCTGGTCACGCAGCGAGCGGGCTGCGCTTTCTTATGGCTACGGATTGTCAGTGTCAGCGGTTCAACTGGCGAGTGCTTACACGGCATTAGCCAATGAGGGGGTGCGTTTACCCCCTTCTCTACTTCGCCTTTCTGAGCCTCCTCAAGGCATTCCTGCGATATCGCCTACTGTGGCTAATGATCTGCTCAATATTTTAGAAACCTCGGTAGCGGCCTATACCGGCGGGCGTCGGGCCCGAGTAGAAGGCTATCGCGTGGGTGGAAAGACGGGCACGGTGCGTAAAACAGGCCAGCAAGGCTATACCACCGATGCCTACCGCAGTGTGTTTGCAGGCATCGCGCCCATTTCTGATCCGCGTATCGTCACGGTGGTAATGATCGATCACCCTAAGGCGGGTGAGTTTTATGGCGGCGCTGTCGCGGCACCGGTTTTCTCTAGTGTGACGGGGAATGCTTTACGCTTGTTGGACGTTCCGCCGGATCACGAGGCAGAGTAACTATTAAAGGAGATTGCATGACGCTGAGTCCTGGCGATGTGTTAATGGCGCTCGCCCAAGTCTGGCCCCATTCACCGCTACCCGATGAGCTGCCTAAGCTGCCGGACCAGGTACGCATTGAAATGAATTCCCATAAGCTCATTAAAGGAGACATTTTTGTAGCAGTGCCAGGTAGCCAGCGTGACGGGCGCGATTTCATTGAGCAAGCGCTTGATGCTGGTGCTTCGCTTGTTTTGGCGCAGGGGACCGGTAGTGATGTGCGGCTTGAAGGACGTGTGCTGCAACTGCCGCACCTGTCAGTGCGCTTGGGGGAGTTAGGGCGTGCACTGTTTAAAGTGCCGTCTGATCTGTCAGTCATTGCGGTGACCGGTACCAATGGCAAAAGCTCGGTCACTCACTACATTGCGGCTTTGAGTGAAGCGTTGGGAGTGCCGACAGGGCTTATTGGCACGCTAGGGGTAGGTCGCCCTGGCGCGTTGAGTGACAGTGGCTTGACTACGCCAGGGCCCTTGGCGCTTCAAGCGGCATTGGGGAAGTTGGCACAGCAGGGCGTACGATGTGTTGCCCTTGAGGCCTCTTCCCATGCCCTGGACCAGCACCGTTTGGACGCGGTCAACGTAAATGTGGGTGTATTTACCAACCTGACCCGTGATCATTTGGATTACCACGGCAGTATGGCTGCGTATGCTGCATCGAAAGCAAAACTGTTTCGCCGCACTGAGCTAACCCTGGCCGTAGTGAATGGCGATGATCCCCTCGCGCGCTTAATGCTCGCAGGGTGCACGAGCAATGTTCGCGTGCTGGCCACTGGCCAAGACGAAGCCATGACGTTGCGGGTGCTCGATTGGCAAGCCTTTGAGCAGGGACAACAGGCAATGATTGCGACCCCTGAAGGCGAGAAAATGCTCAGTCTAAATCTAATGGGACGCTTTAATTTAGATAACGTACTGCTGGCTTTAGCCGTGCTGTATGGGTTAGGCAAGCCGCTTGATGCGCTCTTTGCCGCAGCCTCCTCCCTTGCGCCAGTGCCGGGCCGGATGGAGCGCCATGGTGATGCCAATACGCCCAGCGTTGTTGTGGACTATGCGCATACGCCGGATGCTCTTCATAGCGCACTCCAAGCGCTGCGCGCCCACTTAGGTGATGCAGGTAAGCTGTGGTGCGTATTTGGTTGTGGTGGTGAGCGCGATACGGGCAAACGAGCCGAAATGGCCAATGCTGCTGAACAGTTGGCGGATTATATCGTGGTCACTGACGACAATCCTCGACACGAGTCCGCTGAGCAAATTCGCCAGCAGATTTTGGCAGGTTTCTCAACGACGGTGGAGCCTATGGAAATCGGTGATCGTCGCGAGGCCCTGGAAACGGTTATTCAAAAGGCGTCTGCGCAAGATGTGGTTTTGATCGCTGGGAAAGGCCATGAAAACTATCAGGAAATACAGGGGGTACGCTACTCCTATGCCGATAGCGAAGAGATCCAGCGTGCCTTTGCCCTGCGGAGTGCCCAATAATGCATTGGACACTCGGTCAGCTCGCCTCAGTGCTGGGCATTGATGCGCCTGCTGAGAAGGGGCAGCTGGTAGTCAGTTCAGTCGTGACCGATAGCCGCAAGATTGAGCCTGGCTGCCTGTTTGTTGCCCTTAAAGGCCCCAACTTTGATGGTCATAATTTTGTTGCGCGCGCAAATGAGCTCGGCGCAGTGGCGGCCTTGGTTGACGCCCCCGTTGCTAATGACCTGCCCCAATTAGTATGCCCCGATACACGCTTGGCCTTAGGACTGCTTGCTGGCGCGCACCGCCGCACATGGCAAGGCCCGCTGGTAGCGGTCACCGGCAATAGCGGCAAGACGACGGTTAAAGAGATGTGTGCCGCATTGCTAGCGCCTTTGGGCGATGTATTGGCCACTCAAGGTAACCTGAATAACGACTTTGGCGCGCCGCTGACCTTATTGCGATTGCGACCACATCATCAAACCGCTGTCATCGAACTGGGCGCTAACCATTTAGGTGAGATTGCCTGGACGGCGCCGTTGGCCCAGCCTGATATCGCCATTATCACCAACGTAACCGGTGCTCATGTGGGCGAGTTTGGTGGCATGGGCCAGATCGCCCAGGCGAAAAGTGAACTGCTGGCCGGGCTGGGTGAACAGGGTACGGCCGTTCTGAATAGAGATGACCACTATTACCCGTTTTGGGCTGCTCGCGCAGCTCCACGGCGGGTCGTGAGCTTTGGTTTTCACCCCCAGGCGGATGTGAGTGCCTCAGCGCTTTCCTGTGATCCGCAAGGGCGGTATGCTTTCACGCTATTACAGCATGGCCGTGCATTGGGCCAGTTGCGTTTGCCGCTACTAGGTAAGCACAATGTCAGTAATGCGCTGGCCGCCGCTGCGGCGGCGTTAACACTGGGCGTGCCAGCAGAAGAAATCATTACACACTTGCAGTCGTTGCAAACGCTGGCAGGAAGGTTGGCTGTGGTGCCTGGTTTGCGTAACGCCATCGTATTGGATGACACTTACAATGCGAACCCAGGGGCGGTTAAGGCGGCGCTGGATACCTTGGCCAGTTTTCCTCCACCACGCTGGTGCGCGCTAGGCGCGATGGGCGAGCTGGGGGAAGCATCGATTGCGCTACACGCGGATATCGGTCGTTATGCTGCTGAACTGGGTATCGATGAGCTACTGACGCTGGGCGATGCTGCACGCGCTGCTAGCGAGGCCTTTGGTCGTGGGCTGCATTTTAACGATCACGAGGCGCTAACGCGTCATGTCACTAATACTTTGCCGCCGGACACCACCTTGCTGGTGAAAGGATCGCGCAGTGCGGGCATGGAACATGTCGTTAATGCACTGCGTTCGGATGAAATAAGGTAAACGCCGTTCATGTTACTCCACTTGGCGAATTTTCTGTCGCAGTACCAGTCTGATTTTCAGGTAGTTAACTATTTAACGCTGCGCGTGATTTTAGGTGCCCTTACTTCGTTAATGCTTTGTTTGTGGTTAGGGCCATGGATGATTCGACGTCTGGTCGAGGGACAAATCGGCCAATCCGTGCGTGACGATGGACCTCAGTCTCATCTTTCCAAGGCTGGCACTCCGACCATGGGCGGGGCGATGATTTTGTTGGCCATCGCCATGAGTACCTTGTTATGGGGGGACTTAACCAATCTTTATATCTGGGTGGTGTTGGGTGTCACACTCGGTTTTGGCGCCATCGGTTGGGTCGATGATTATCGAAAGGTGGTGGAGAAAAATCCCCGCGGTTTGCCTGCCCGCTGGAAGTATTTCTGGCAATCGGTAGTGGGTCTGGGGGCAGCTGTACTGCTCTATCTAACGGCCTCAACGCCGGTTGAAACCAGTTTGTTGGTGCCGCTGTTCAAAGAGGTGGCACTGCCGCTGGGTGTCTTCTATATCGTGCTTACTTACTTTGTCATTGTAGGTAGCTCCAATGCGGTTAATCTAACCGATGGGTTAGATGGTTTGGCCATTATGCCCACAGTGCTCGTGGCCATGGGCCTGTCGGTCTTTGCTTACGCGAGTGGTAATACCGTTTTCGCCGCGTATCTGCATATTCCGTTTATTGCCGGAACCGGTGAATTGGCAGTGTTCTGCGCCACAATTGCCGGTGCGGGTCTTGGTTTTTTATGGTTTAACACCTATCCCGCTCAGGTCTTTATGGGCGATGTAGGTGCCTTGGCGCTAGGCGCTGCGCTGGGCGTAGTGGCGGTAATCGTACGCCAGGAAATCGTGCTGTTTATCATGGGCGGTATTTTTGTCATGGAGACCGTGTCGGTCATCCTTCAGGTGGGTTCCTATAAGCTCACCGGGCGACGCATTTTCCGTATGGCACCGTTGCACCACCACTATGAATTAAAAGGCTGGCCAGAACCACGAGTGATCGTACGTTTTTGGATTATTACCGTGGTGCTGGTACTGCTCGGTCTCGCAACGCTCAAAGTTCGTTAATCATATGGCCAAGACTTCGCCTAGTGATCATTGGCATGATGCGAGAGGGAGCGTGTGATGGTTCGAGTAGCTAAAGGATTGACGCTGGTCGTTGGGTTGGGCGTGTCTGGCCGTGCTATTTGTCGGCATTTAAGTCGATTGAATGTCCCTTACATGGTGGCGGACACGCGTACTGAACCACCGGGATTAGACGACTTCCGATCGGCTCATCCTGGCATTGCGATCCACTGCGGTTCGCTTACATCGCTTGATCTGAGCGATGTAGAAGAGGTGGTGATTAGCCCTGGACTTGACCCGCGAATGCCGGGTTTAGCGGCGTTGGCGGATCAGCTTAATCCTCACACAGGAGAACCCAGGGTAGTGGGCGAAATAGCGTTGTTTGTACGTGCCACAAACACGCCGATAGCCGCTATCACTGGTTCTAATGCGAAGTCGACTGTGACCACGCTGCTCGGTGAAATGGCGGCGGCGGCCGGCGTGAATGCGGCCGTTGGCGGTAATCTGGGCACCCCTGCGCTGGACCTGCTGGCCAGCCACCCGGATGCCGCACTCTATATTCTTGAGCTATCGAGCTTCCAGCTTGAAATGACGCCCCACCTGAATGCCCGTTGTGCTGCCTTTCTGAACTTGTCGGAAGATCACCTTGATCGTCATGGCGATATGCACGGTTATCGTGCCGCCAAACAACGTATTTTTATTGGTGCCGAGCAAGCTGTGGTGAATGCAGATGATTCTAACACGTGGCCTGCATATCCCGTTGACCAAGTGACTTACTTTACTCAAGCAGCCCCAAAGGGGAGCGAGTGGGGGCTGGCGTATTACCAGAGTAAATTGACGTTAATGCAAGGCTCCACCCCTTGGTTGGCTATTGATGAGTTAAAAATGGCCGGCCAGCACAACTATCTCAATGCTTTGGCCGCACTGGCCATGGGGCAGATGCTGGGCTTTGTGGCTGAGCCCATGTGCAACGCGCTGCGGGAATTTAAAGGCTTGGTACACCGCAGCGAAGTGATTGCAGAAATTAACGGCGTCACCTGGGTTAACGACACCAAAGGCACCAATGTTGGGGCCACGCTGGCGGCGATTAACGGCATTGGCGCTACGTTGAAGGGACGCTTAATTTTATTGGCAGGCGGGATTGGCAAGGGGGCAGACTTTGCGCCGTTGGCAAAGCCTTTAACAGCGTGCGCGCGTCATGTGCTGTTGTTCGGACTTGATGCTCCGCGAATAGCCGCGGCGCTGCATGGGCAAGTAATAACTCAGCAAGTGGAAGATCTAACCCAGGCCATGCAAGTAGCTTCTGAGCTAGCCCAGCCGGGAGACTGTGTGCTGCTGTCACCCGCCTGTGCGAGCCTGGACCAGTTTGCCAATTACCAAGAGCGCGGCGAGGTTTTTCGCCGCTGGGTGCAAGATAAGGCCCAGTCTACTGCTGGGGGAGCGTTATGAGTCGACTGCAGCGTCTGCGTAATAAGCTTACAACACGTGACCTTCCTTGTGATGTATGGTTAATAATGGCAGCGATTGCTCTGGCGGGCTTGGGATGGGTAATGGTAAGTTCAGCATCGATCGGCTTGCTGGAAGATACCTACCACTACTCACGCCAACATGGCATCTTTCTTGTGCTAGCTATTTTGGCCTGTGTTTTTATGCTCTGCGTGCCGCTTGAAGTTTGGCGACAGAATGCAGCGCTGATACTGCTCACCACTATTTTTCAGTTGGTATTGGTGCTTATTATTGGTCAGGAGATTAATGGCAGTAAACGCTGGATAGCGTTACCGGGGCCCTTGCCTAGTTTACAAGTCTCTGAATTTGCCAAAATAGGGCTGATTTTTTATATGGCGGCATTTATGTCGCGATTCACCTATGACCTGCGTCGCCGTGCGTTCAGTATGTGGCGTCCATTGGCAGTGCTGGCTGTTCCAGCAGGGTTGCTGTTTTTAGCACCTGATTTCGGTGGCATGGTGGTGTTTACCGTTTGCGTCATTGGTATGCTGATGATGAGCGGCGCATCGCTTTTTTTACTGGTAGGCAGCGGAGCATTACTTGGCTCTGGGGCGGTAATGATGGTGGTGATTGAGCCCTATCGACTAGCACGGTGGACCAGTTTTCTTGATCCCTGGGCGGACCAGTTCGCGACAGGCTACCAGTTAACCCAGGCGTTGATTGCCTTTGGGCGGGGGCATGTGACGGGCACTGGCCTGGGCAACAGTGTACAGAAATTGCATTACCTGCCTGAGGCGCATACCGACTTTATCTTTGCGGTAATCGCTGAAGAGCTGGGTATGATTGGCGCGATAATGGTCGTGCTGCTATTTACCTTGTTTATTGCACGCGCTATGTGGGTAGGGCGCAAAGCTGAACTAGCAGGACACCTTTTCGGCGCTTACGTGAGCTATGGCATTGGTTTTGTTGTGGCCGCACAGGCGTTTATTAATATGGCGGTTAGCTCCGGGCTGTTACCAACGAAAGGGTTAACTTTGCCATTAATGAGCTACGGTGGCTCTAGCTTGCTAGTCACTGGGGTCATGGTGGGATTGCTGCTGCGTACAGATGCTGAAACCCGTCATCGGCCCCGACGCGCGTCTACCCCGTATAAATCGCGCTATGAGCCGCGTTTATCCTAATGTTATGCCGCTGAGTGTTATCAGGAGTTTGATGTGACGACTAACGTTAGGCGGCGAGTGCTAATCATGGCAGGTGGCACCGGCGGCCATGTTTTCCCTGCGCTTTCGCTCGCCAAAGCATTGCAGGCACAGCAGGTTAACGTCGAGTGGCTAGGCAGCCCTAGAGGAATCGAAAACCACTTGGTGCCTGAAGCGGGCATACCATTGCATACCATTGCAATTAGCGGTTTGCGTGGTAATGGAATGGCGGGTTGGCTAAAGGCACCGTTAAATCTTAGCCGTGCTATCTTGCAGGCGCGCGCCATCATTCGCCACTTCAGACCTCAACTGGTGGTCGGCTTGGGTGGCTTCGCCAGTGGCCCCGGCGGTTTAGCTGCATGGCTGTCAGGCGTTCCTTTGGTCATTCATGAGCAGAATGCCGTTGCAGGGCTCACTAATCGCGTTTTATCCCGACTGGCCAAGCGTACCTATGCCGCCTTCCCTGAAGCATTTGGGGCACGGGCCGAGGTGATTGGCAATCCAGTACGTGACGATATTGCTGCCTTGGGGAGTACGCCGCGAGATGCCGAAACGCTCTCTATTCGGCCTCTTCGCCTATTAGTGGTGGGCGGCTCGCTCGGCGCGGTTGCACTGAACGAGCGTTTAGCACCTGCACTTGCCACACTGCCTGTTGAACAGCGCCCACAGGTGCGCCATCAGGCGGGCAAAGATCGTGACGAGATTACAGCTGAAAATTATCAGCAGCACGGCGTGAGCGCCGAGGTTATCTCTTTTATTGACGATATGGCCGCTGCGTACGAATGGGCCGATTTAGTAGTATGTCGCTCCGGTGCGCTCACTGTCGCAGAGTTAGCGGCGGCGGCTAAGCCAGCACTGCTGGTGCCATTCCCTTTTGCAGTCGATGATCATCAACGTGTCAATGCGCAAGTGTTAGTGAAGGCGGGTGCTGCGAAGTGTGTTATCCAGTCTGAGCTAACCGAAGAGCGTTTAAGCGAATTTTTAAATGAATTGCTCGTCCCCAACATCCTGGCTGCGATGGCGGCAAAGGCACGTCAGGCCGCGCATTTAGATGCAACTGAGCGCTTGGCTGAGGGATGTTTGGCGATGATGCCGTTAGGAGACCCTGCGTGACCGATACAGATAAAACCATGACACCCTCAAGCGTTACTGCCATTGGCCCTGGTATGCGTCGAATTCGACGTATTCATTTTGTCGGTATCGGTGGCGCGGGGATGTGTGGAATCGCAGAAGTATTGGCAAACCAGGGGTATACCGTCAGCGGTAGTGACATGAAAAACTCTTCCGTCGTAGAGCGGTTGCGTCGGTGCGGTGTATGCGTGGCGATCGGCCATGCCGAAGCTAACGTTGAAAGCGCCGATGTAGTGGTAGTGTCTAGCGCCATTGATGAGAAAAACCCGGAAATACGTTGGGCACATGAGCATCGTGTACCGGTCGTGCGTCGGGCTGAAATGCTTGCTGAGCTGATGCGGTTTCGACATGGCATTGCCGTGGCGGGTACTCATGGAAAAACCACGACGACTAGCTTGACAGCGACTCTACTGGCAGAAGGGGGATTAGACCCAACCTTTGTTATCGGCGGCAAGTTAACCAGTGCCGGCGCTAATGCCCGTTTGGGGGAGGGGGACTATCTTGTTGCCGAAGCTGATGAGTCCGATGCTTCGTTTTTGCACCTACAGCCCATGGTGTCGATTGTTACTAATATTGATGCTGACCATATGGCGACCTATGGCGGTGACTTCGAGCGGCTAAAAAGTACCTTTATCGAATTTCTGCACAATTTACCGTTTTATGGTCTCGCGGTGCTGTGTATTGATGATCCCCACGTACGCGTGCTGTGTGAGCAGGTGAAGCGGCAGTTTGTTACCTATGGGTTTGATAGCGATGCTGATTATCGCATTGTTGATTTTACCCAACGAGGTGGTGAGGTGTCGTTTACTGCGTTACGTCCAGGTGGCGCTGAACCTCTCGCGGTGCGCTTAGCTATGCCAGGTCGCCATAATGCCTTAAATGCAATGGCAGCGATTGTCGTGGCGACGGATTCAGGCGTTAGCGATAGGGCTATTTTAAGCGGGCTGGTGGGTTTTGCAGGCGTAGGTCGTCGCTTCCAGGTGCATGGTCATTTCCCTGCGCCAAAAGGGGGGGGGGACATTATGCTGGTAGATGACTACGGTCATCACCCGCGTGAAGTTGACATGGTTATCCAGGCGATTCGTGCGGGATGGCCCGACCGTCGTCTAGTCATGCTTTATCAGCCTCATCGCTACAGCCGTACCCGCGATTTATACGAGGACTTTGTACGGGTGCTTTCTCAAGTCGATACGTTAATACTGCTTGATGTATACAGTGCCGGTGAAACGGTTATTCCTGGCGCTGAGGGTAGAACCCTGGCGGGATCTATTCGTCAGCGCGGTGAAGTCGACCCACTCTTTGTCGAACATAAAAGTGAGTTACCTGTGCTGTTAGCCAATGTATTACATCCCAATGATATTTTAATTACCCAGGGCGCTGGCGATGTAGGTGGTATTTCTCTTAGCTTGGCACAGGCACAGCTAGCGATGAACGAGGTGGTACTGTGAGCGCTGAAGTAGCAACAAACGTATCCTTTGAAAACGTCGTGGTGGTTTACGGCGGGACGTCTGCTGAGCGCGAAGTATCGCTTAAAAGCGGTGCTGCAGTGCTTGAGGCGCTTCAGCGCAAAGGCGTCAATGCCTCTGGCTATGATCCTAGAGACAATGGTTTGGTCGGTTTAGAACAGTTGGCTCCTTCTGTGGTCTTTGTTGCACTGCATGGACGAGGCGGCGAAGACGGTACGCTGCAGGGAGCGCTAGAGCTGCTCAATATTGCTTATACCGGCAGTGGCGTGCTTGCTTCGGCGCTAGGAATGGATAAGCAGCGCACTAAACAGGTATGGAGCGCCGTTGGCTTACCGACACCTGAAAGTATTATGTTGGATGAAGCTGCGGACTGGTCAGCCGTGGTGGCGCAGCTTGGCTTGCCGCTGATCGTGAAACCCGTGCATGAAGGCTCTACGCTGGGTATTAGCATTGTGAAAAGTCAGGCGGCGCTTGAGGCGGCGTATCGTGAGGCGGCGCAGTTTGATGCGCTTGTGATGGCGGAGCGATTTATAGTAGGCGATGAGTATACGGTCGCGCTGCTTGGTGATCAGGTGCTGCCTGCGATCCGTGTTGAAGTGCCTGGCGGTTTTTATGACTACGAAGCCAAATATATAGCTAACACCACTCAGTACCACTTGCCGTGTGGCTTATCTTCCGAGCATGAAGCAGAGCTGGCCGTACTCTGCCAGCAGGCATTTGCGGCTATTGGTGGGGCAGGGTGGGGTCGAGTTGATGTCATGCGCGATAATGATGGACGCTTTTGGCTGTTGGAAGTCAATACAGTCCCCGGTATGACCGATCATAGCCTAGTGCCCCAGTCGGCGGCACATGCGGGCATATCCTTCGACGATCTAGTGTTGAAAATACTGCAAACCGCAGGCGGGCAGTAATCGCTATGGCGCGTTTGTTATGAAGGGTGCCTTATGAAAAGGCGTAATGCTTGGCTGGGTATTCTCTTGCTTGCTTTGCTAATGGGAGCAGGCAGTCGTGCCCTTTGGCTGTGGTTAGACCGCCCGATTGAGCGGGTGTCGATTCGTGGTGAATGGGAATACGTAAGTGCCGATTATCTACGTACTCAATTAGCGCCATTAGTGGTCAATGCCACTTGGCTCTCGGCAGACCTTGGTGAGTTGCGTGACCAAGCGCTTCAGGTGGGCTGGTTGAATGAAGTACGTATTTCCCGTGAATGGCCTAATGCACTTGTGTTTGAACTAGTAGAGCAGCAGCCCGTCGCGCGCTGGAATGATGATTTCTTGCTTAATCCTGAAGGCGAGCCTTTCGCATTTGCGCCATTAGCATCCCCCTCTGGTTTGCCTGACTTGGCAGGTCCCAACGGTAGCAGCGAAGAAGTGTTAAACTATTATCATCGACTAAAACTTCACTTTGAACAGTTATCGCTGGATCTTACTCAACTTCGTTTAGAACCACGCGGAGCGTGGCGGCTGCAATTAAATGAAGGTGCTTGGGTGATGTTAGGGCGACGGCAGCATGAGGTACGCTTGGCACGTTTATCGGCCTCATGGCAACGCGAGTTGTATACCCTTAGCGAGCAAATCCGCTATATTGACCTGCGTTACCCTAATGGGGTCGCTGTTGCTTGGCATGGAGAAAGTGAATTTGCAGTGCAAGTTGAGTAACTCTTCTATTACTTGAAGCAAATAAGGTGTAAAAGTAAGTGGTTGCCATCGTTGAAAAAGCTAATAATGGGCTTTAAATTGCTTTCCCGGCCCATTATTGTGGGTTTGTAGTAGTCGTATTGAAGCTGTTGTTTCTATACTATGGGTTAGTCGCGGGTTAAATGGTTTTTAATTTCGGCTATTTGTACTTGGCGAATGTCTCGGTAATAGCACTGATTATTTTGGGTAGCACGTTTTCAATGTTAAGCGTTGGATTAAACGTCACCCTATTTATAGTTACTTTTAACAATGACGCAAGGAGATTTCCCGACTCATGGCAGGCTCACCTAACGCATCCAATATGGTGGTCGGGCTGGACATTGGAACGTCCAAGGTCGTCGCGATAGTCGGTCAACCTACCGATGACGGCGGAATTGAAATTGCCGGTATTGGCTCGCATCCTTCGCGTGGTATGAAGCGCGGCGTCGTGATCAATATTGAATCAACAGTGCAGTCAATCCAGCGAGCTGTTGAAGAAGCCGAGTTGATGGCTGGCTGTGATATTCACTCGGTATATGTGGGTGTGGCCGGTAGTCATATTAGTTCAATGAACTCGGATGGCGTAGTGGCCATCAAAGAACGCGAAGTCACTCCCTCCGACATTGAGCGAGTTATTGATTCGGCACGTGCGCGTGCTATTTCTGAAGGACAGCGTGTGTTACATGTGCTGCCTCAGGAGTTCTCGATCGATGCTCAAGGCGGCATTCGCGAACCGCTAGGTATGTCCGGTGTGCGCTTGGAAGCCCAGGTGCATTTGGTGACAGCTGCCTCAAACGCAGTGCAAAATATTGAAAAGTGCGTGCGCCGCTGTGGATTGGAGGTTGATGCTATTATTTTGGAGCAGCTTGCTTCAAGTATGGCTGTTCTAACTGAAGATGAGCGTGAGCTGGGTGTCTGTATGGTAGATATTGGTGGTGGCACCACTGATATGGCTATTTTCAGCGAAGGCGCGATTCGCCACACGGCAGTTATCCCTATCGCCGGTGACCAAGTCACTAACGATATTGCGATGGCATTGCGTACCCCAACGCAGCACGCTGAAGAGATAAAGGTTAAATATGCTTGCGCGCTAACCCATTTAGCGGCAAGTGATGAAATGATCAAAGTGCCTAGCGTAGGCGATCGTCCTGCGCGTGACCTATCACGGCAAGCACTTGCCGAGGTGGTAGAGCCACGCTATGAAGAATTGTTTACGCTAGTACGAGATGAATTGCGCCGTAGTGGCTATGAAGACATGGTGGCTGCCGGGATAGTGCTTACGGGTGGCACCTCGCGCATGGAAGGTGTTAGCGAATTGGCGGAAGAGATTTTTCATATGCCTGTTCGTATCGCATGTCCGCAGAATGTAAGAGGTTTGGCGGATGTCGTTCGTAACCCAATTTATGCGACGGGCGTTGGTCTACTGCATTATGCCTTGCAGGAAACGCGTCATGGGCAAGGTCTTAAAAGCCACGGGGGGGTGGTTGCAGCTCATAAGGGCCGCAATGAGCTTGCCCGGCGTGATATCAAGGAAGACTATTCGGCGCTAGCAAGAATGAAAGGCTGGTTCAAAGGAAATTTCTGACAGGGCCGCAAGCGCGGTTCAGGAGACGGGGCTTATGTTCGAATTGGTAGATAACGCACCCTCGAGCAGTGCGGTCATCAAAGTGGTTGGCGTTGGCGGCGGTGGCGGCAATGCTGTTAACCACATGGTCGAAAGTAATATTGAAGGCGTAGAGTTTATCTGCGCTAACACGGATGCACAGGCGCTTAAGCGTGTATCGGCGAAGACCGTGTTACAGCTAGGCAGTGAAATTACCAAAGGGTTGGGCGCAGGTGCCAATCCTGAGGTAGGTCGCCAAGCGGCAATGGAAGACCGAGAGCGCATTGCGGAGTTGCTGGTAGGCGCCGACATGGTGTTTATCACTGCCGGTATGGGCGGTGGTACAGGCACTGGAGGCGCGCCCGTTGTTGCTCAGGTCGCCAAAGAATTAGGTATTCTTACTGTCGCAGTCGTCACGCGCCCCTTCCCCTTCGAGGGGCCGAAGCGTATGCGTGCGGCTGAAGAGGGCATGAAAGAGCTCTCTGAGCACGTCGATTCGCTGATTACTATTCCCAACGAAAAACTGTTGTCGGTGCTGGGTAAAAATGCCACGCTGCTAACGGCGTTTAGTGCTGCTAACGATGTGCTATTGGGAGCGGTTCAAGGAATTGCAGAGCTGATTACCAGCCCCGGTATCATCAACGTCGACTTCGCCGATGTACGCACCGTTATGTCTGAAATGGGCATGGCGATGATGGGCACCGGCGGGGCGACGGGTGAAAACCGCGCGCGTGAAGCTGCCGAAAAAGCCATTCGCAGCCCGCTGCTGGAAGATATCGATCTTCATGGCGCACGCGGCATCCTGGTCAACATCACTGCTGGTCCGGATTTGTCGATCGGCGAGTTCAATGATGTCGGCGCTACCGTACAAGAGTTTGCGTCGCCAGATGCTACCATCGTAGTGGGCACCTCCATTGATATGGAAATGTCCGACGAGTTACGCGTCACGGTTGTTGCTGCAGGCTTAGACGGTAACAAAGCCAAAACGGCCGCACGTGAGCCAGCGCGTCGTTCGGCGGCGGAAGCATCATCTGATTATCGTAAGTTGCAGCAACCAACCGTTATGCGTCAGCAGGCGACAGCCCGAGCTGAAGCGCCCGAAGCTGCCGCGAACCCTCGACCTGAAAAGCGTCGCGCTACCGAAGCCGATGACTATTTGGATATCCCTGCCTTTCTTCGTCGTCAGGCGGATTGATCCTCGGCATCCGGTTCATGGCTTCAGCGAGCGAGCGTTTTATTGGCTAAAACGCTCGTTTGCTGTTAAAGTGAACACTGTTTGATAACTTTTTTCCTACGGTCATCGCCGTCACGAGAGTACGACTACTACCCATGATCAGACAACGCACCCTACAAAACGTCATTCGCGCCACCGGCGTGGGTCTGCATTCTGGCAAAAAAGTCCACTTGGCTTTGCGTCCGGCGCCCGTCAATACGGGGATTGTATTTGTTAGAACCGATCTGGATCCTGTTGTGCATGTGCCAGCGCGTGCTGAATTGGTTGAAGATACCAAGCTGTGCACGGCACTGTCATTCAGTGGGGTAAAAGTAGCAACGGTTGAGCACCTAATGTCAGCATTTGCCGGGCTGGGTATTGATAATGCTTATGTAGACATTAGCGAACCTGAAGTACCCATTATGGATGGGAGTGCGAGTCCGTTCGTGTTTTTGATTCAATCGGCGGGTATTTTAGAGCAGGATGCGGCGAAGAAATTCATTCGTATTAAGCATCGCGTAGCGGTTAGCGATGGCGATAAAGAGGCTGTGTTCCTGCCTCACCAAGGATTCAAGGTTTCCTTTGCGATTGATTTTGATCACCCTGTTTTTGACCAGCAAAAACAAACTGCACTGATCGATTTTTCGACCACATCTTTTGTTAAAGAAGTGTCACGGGCACGTACCTTTGGGTTTATGCGTGACTTAGAATTTTTGCGCTCTAATAACCTAGCGTTAGGCGGAAGTTTAGACAACGCCATTGTGGTTGATGATTACCGAATCGTTAACGAAGGTGGTCTTCGCTATGAAGACGAGTTTGTTAAGCATAAAGTTTTGGATGCAATCGGCGATTTGTATCAATTGGGCTACAGCTTGATCGGTGAGTTTCGCGGCGTGAAGTCAGGACACGCCCTGAACAACCAGCTTTGCCGTGAATTGATGGCGCAGCCAGATGCCTACGAAATAGTCACCTTTGAAGAAGAAAAAGCGGTAGCGCCAATTTCTTATGCTGCGCCTGCAATGGCATAGTCTAAGTATCCATTGGTGATTGGCGCTGCTTATTAAGTAAGCAGTTTGCTAACTTGCTAGTACTCTCAGCAGTGTGTCAACATAAATAAAGCATCGCTTAGGCGATGCTTTATTCGTTATAAGCTATTGATCTTTAATAAAAAGTTGTTGGCGGAAAAACAATATTACTTATTAGATGGCCGGGCATGGGACGCAAGCCGTTCCAGAGCGCGTTTTAGCGCCGGGTTGGTAGTGTCATCCGCACACTCCGCCAGTGTTTTGCCAGCATCTACCGATAGGTTACGTGTGTTGCGTGGTGGTGCCACAATAGGGCGCACAGGACGTACCTTGAAGGTAAATCCGTTTACTCCCTCAAAGCCGGGCAGTTGATGTAGCAGGTCTAAGAGGCGGCGCTGCTCAAAGCGCAACCACGTTAACCAACTGGCTTGGCCGCTAATCAATGTCAATCGACCTTCGCGAAAACCACCGACAAAAATATGTTCACGCATCTCTTCGGGTAGATGAGCACGCAGGTGTCGTTGGGCCTGATCGATTAAACGAGAAAGGCGCATTAACTGATTAATATCACCCGAGTTGGTGAGCAAGCGGGCGATGGGCTGTGCGCGAGAACGCTTAACCTTTATACTCATACGCTTAATTCCTAGGGTGCTGCTGTTTTAGGCACCACTACTAATGACGTCGGCTACCTTCGCCGATGGCTGATTAGTAAACTTTACCACGCTCAGGAGCCGGTCTACAGCATGCCATCTACGCTTGATTTCCAATCAGCTTTGCCACGGCGTCAGCGCCGCTACGGTATAGCGCGTTGGTGGCTGGCGGGTCTGCTAGTGAGCTGCCTTTTACCCGGCAATTTAGGCCCCGCCGATGCTTTTCGCAACGGTGAACGCAGCATCACTATTTGCTTATGGGTGCCCGCGGTTTTACGTGCGCAATCGCACTGGATTGCCAAAAGACGCCGAGCTCTACGTCGCTGGATGCAAACACCTCGGCGATTTGCCCCTATACGCCGCCTAAGTAGCTGGCTACCGCCGATGCCACTGCTAGTTGCGGCGCGAGATGTTTTGACCCAACGCGGCCCGCCCTCCTATCAATTCGGTCATTAGTATTGTCCCTACTATGGTAGGAAAAAGGCTCGCAGAAAAGGGCCAGTGTAAAGGGCAACGTTCGATAGGACGCTCGTGAATACTTGGATATGTCATGCTTAATAATTTATTACGTAAGGTTGTCGGTTCTAAAAATGATCGCGACGTCAAGCGCATGCACAAAAATGTGCCGCAAATTAATGCGCTAGAGGCAGAGTTTGAGGCAATTAGTGATGCTGAATTACAAGGTAAAACGGCTGAGCTGCGCGAGCGTTTAGAGGCTGGTGAGTCCCTTGATGCGCTATTAGCTCCCGCCTTTGCAATCGTTCGTGAAGCCAGTAAGCGCGTCATGGGCATGCGTCACTTCGATGTGCAGATGGTGGGTGGCATGACCTTGCACCGTGGTCGTATCGCTGAAATGAAAACAGGTGAGGGTAAAACGCTGGTCGCAACGCTGGCGGTATATCTGAATGCGCTGCCTGGTAAGGGGGTGCATGTTGTTACGGTGAATGACTACTTGGCTCGGCGCGACGCTGAGTGGATGCGCCCGCTGTATGAGTTCTTGGGCCTCACCATTGGGGTTATCTTCTCTGGCCAAACGGGTGAAGAGAAACGCCACGCTTACCAATGTGATATTACCTACGGCACAAATAACGAGTTCGGCTTCGATTATCTGCGCGATAACATGGCATTCTCGTTAGAGGATAAAGTGCAGCGTGGCCTACATTTTGCGATTGTTGATGAAGTTGACTCGATTCTTATTGATGAGGCGCGTACGCCGCTGATTATTTCCGGCGCGGTAGACGAAAATACCGACCTATATAAAGTGGTTAATCAACTGGCCCAGCAGCTTGAGAAAGGCGAAGAAGTTGAAGATGAAGAAGCCACGGTTGTGGGTGACTTTTTAGTCGACGAGAAACAAAAACAAGTAGAGCTGACGGAGCAGGGGCACAATAAAGTAGAAGAGTTGATGCGCGCTGAAGGATTGTTGGGCAATGATGAATCGCTCTATGCTGCGCAAAACCTCAATTTGCTTCAACACATGCACTCGGCACTGCGCGCCCGCTATCTCTATAACCGTGATGTCGACTACATCGTGTCTGACGGTCAGGTGGTGATCGTCGATGAACATACTGGCCGTTCCATGCCAGGGCGCCGCTGGTCGGAAGGTTTGCACCAAGCTGTCGAAGCCAAAGAAGGCGTCACGGTACAGCGAGAAAGCCAAACGCTCGCCTCGACCACCTTCCAGAACTATTTCCGTCTGTATGAAAAATTAGCTGGGATGACCGGTACAGCGGACACTGAAGCCTTTGAGTTTCGTCAAATTTACGGCCTCGATGTGGTGGTTATTCCCACCAACCGGCCCTTGGCCCGTAAAGACCTGAATGATTTGGTTTATTTAAGCGCTGAAGAAAAGTACGAAGCGATCATTAAAGATGTCAAAACCGAGACTGAAGCCGGGCGTCCGGTTCTGGTAGGTACTGCCTCTATCGAAACATCGGAGTACCTCGCCAAACTGATGCGTGAGGCAGGCTTAGTATTCAACGTGCTTAACGCTAAGCAGCACCAGAGCGAAGCCGAAATTATTGCCCAGGCTGGTCGTCCAGGGGCGATTACTATCGCCACTAATATGGCTGGTCGGGGTACTGACATTGTACTGGGGGGCAACTGGGAGGCCGAGTCGGCCAAGTTGCAAAACCCAAGCCAAGAGCAGATTGATGCGCTAAAAGCTGAATGGCAAGCGCGTCATGATGCCGTATTGGCTGCTGGCGGCTTGCATGTGGTGGGGTCTGAACGCCACGAATCCCGGCGTATCGATAATCAGTTGCGTGGCCGTGCCGGCCGGCAGGGCGACCCGGGCTCTACCCGGTTCTTCCTATCGCTCGAAGACAGCCTGATGCGCCTGTTTGGCTCTGATCGTGTGAAACGCTTGATGCAAGCGTTGGGTCTTGAACACGGTGAAGCCATTGAGCATAAAATGGTTTCCAATGCCGTTGAGCGTGCCCAGAAGAAAGTCGAGGGTCGTAACTTCGATATTCGTAAGCAACTGCTTGAGTATGATGATGTTGCCAACGACCAGCGCCGAGTGATCTATGACCAGCGCAACGAGATTCTTGCTGCAGATGATGTCGCAGATGCCGTCATCGGTATCCGAGAGGAGGTGATGGAGACGGCAATAAGTGATTATGTGCCTCCCCAAAGCCTGCCCGAACAGTGGGATCTGCCTGGTTTGGAAGCGCACTTGAAAACGGAGTTCAACCTTGATGCGCCTGTGGTTAAGTGGGCCGCTGAGGATGAGCGCTTTAGCGAGGAGCAGTTACGTGAGCGACTGCAGACAATGCATCGTGAGGCCTATGCAGCGAAAGTGGCAGCTGCAGGCGAGAAACTGATTCGTCGTTTTGAGAAGCAAGTAATGCTGCAAGTGCTGGACACACGTTGGAAAGAGCATCTCCAGTCGATGGATCATCTCCGCCGCGGTATCCACTTACGTGGCTATGCTCAGAAAAATCCCAAGCAGGAGTACAAGCGTGAGTCGTTTGAGCTCTTCCAGCATTTGCTTGAGCATATTAAAGAAGATGTAACACGGATTCTGAGCCATGTTCAGGTTCGCCAGCCTGAGGAAGTCGATGCGCTTGAGCGTCAACGTCGTGAAGCGTTGGAACGTGAAACCGCTACAGCGGCCAGCCGACACGACGCCCCAGCCCAGGAGCCATCCGAGAGTGATCAAGCAGCACCGGGTATTGATGGGCGTCCGATGCGCCGCGAAGGCCCTAAAGTTGGTCGTAACGACCCCTGTTCTTGTGGCTCGGGTAAAAAATATAAGCAGTGCTGTGGAAAATTAAGCTAACGACGATCATGTCTGAGATGACATCTGACTAAGCGTCTGCCTACAGGAGAGAATCATGGCGGTGGGAAACATTCCCTTTCCAGAGTTGCCACCCCTTAAGGGGGTGCGCCTTGGGGTTGCAATGGCGGGTATCAAAAAGCCGGATCGCCGTGATGTGGTGGTAATCGAGTTGCCCGATACAGCGACAGTGTCGGGGGTTTTTACCCTCAATGCATTTTGCGCAGCGCCCGTCATAGTGGCGAAACAGCACCTAGAGCAGTGTCGTGCAGAAAATCGTTCGCCACGCTTTTGGCTGATCAATACTGGCAATGCTAACGCGGGCACTGGCGAGGCTGGCTTGCGTGATGCACGAGCAAGCTGCGCTGAGCTTGCCAAACAGGCTGGGGTATCAGTCGAAGAGGTGCTGCCGTTTTCAACCGGCGTGATTGGTGAACCGCTGCCGATGGATCGTCTGTTGGCGGGTTTAGCGCCAGCGCTTGGAAGCTTGGCCAGCGACGCGGTTGCTTGGCAAGAGGCAGGCCAGGGTATTTTAACCACCGATACTCGCGCTAAAGGTGCCACCGTGACGCTGGAAATTGGTGACCAACCGCTGACTATTAGCGGCATTGCAAAAGGGTCGGGCATGATTAAGCCCAATATGGCGACCATGTTGGGGTTTGTGGTGACCGATGCGATGATAGAAACGCCACTGCTTGACCGACTGTTACGAGAAACCGTAGATCGCTCATTTAACTGCATTACGGTAGACAGTGACACCTCTACCAACGACGCATGCATGCTAGCGGCGACCGGCACCGGCCCGAAGATCGTGAATGATGAGCAGATTGCCGTGTTCAGTAACGCCTTGCAGCAGGTAATGACCGAGCTGGCGCAAGCGATTATTCGCGACGCGGAAGGGGCGACCAAGTTCGTCACCCTTCAGGTGGGCGAAGCGAAAAGCCGTCAAGAGGCGTTGGATGTAGCGTTCACGGTCGCTCACTCACCGTTGGTCAAAACAGCGCTTTATGCGTCTGATGCTAATTGGGGGCGTATTTTGGCGGCTGTCGGACGGGCGCCGGTGAGTGATTTCGACGTCAACCGGGTAGTGATAGATCTAGGCGATGTACGCTTGGTCGAGCACGGTGGTCGCGCTGCCGGTTATACCGAAGCGGCGGGAAGTGCTGTCATGGCGCAGCCAGAAATTACCATACGCATTAACTTGGGGCGGGGCGAAGAAAGTGCCACGGTATGGACGTCGGACCTCTCCCATGACTATGTGTCCATCAACGCGGATTACCGCAGCTAGCCATCGCCCTATCGAGGGCGTCTACTGGCCGTGGTAAAGGGCATACGCAGCGAGATAGCACCGACGCAAGCGATGTCGGTGCGCACACAGTGGATAAAGACGTAATGAGTGTAAAGGTAAAACGACGGGTTCACGTCGCAGCAGCTGCGATTATCAGCGCCGATCAACAGCAAGTACTGATTGCTCGTCGGCCGTCAAACGTTGATCACGGCGGGTTGTGGGAATTTCCCGGTGGCAAGCTGGCTCCTTATGAAACCGGTCTTGAGGGCTTGAAGCGCGAGTTGCACGAAGAATTGGGCATTGAAATCGTTTGCGCCCAGCCACTGATTCGCGTCCACCATGAGTATCCAGACAAGCATATCCTGCTCGATGTATGGCAAGTGCACGAGTTTGCCGGTGAGCCTTTTGGGCGTGAAGGACAGGCGGTGCGCTGGGTACCGATGAGTGAGCTCTCAAACTATCCCTTCCCGGCGGCTAATTTACCTATCCTACGGGCGGTAAGGTTACCCACCGAGTATCTGATTACCGGCGAAGAGGCCGATGAGGCGCGTTTTGATGCGTTTCTTGAGCGTGCGTTACGCGAAGACAAGATTCGTTTGGTGCAACTGCGTGCCAAGCAGTTGGATGAGGCTGCTTACCTGGCCCGTGCCCAGCGTGCCCTGAGTCTGTGCCGTGAACACGGTGCACGACTGCTGCTTAATGGCGAGCCTACGCTTCTTGATCACATTGACGCCGATGGCATTCATTTAACCAGTGAGCGTTTAATGCAGCTTGAACGTCGCCCAATAGCTGAAAACAAGTGGCTTTCTGCATCGACGCATAACCAAACACAACTAACTCAGGCAGCAGTGTTAGGCTGCGATTTTGTCAGCTTATCGCCGCTGCGAACCACCCCGTCGCATCCCGAAGTCTCTCCGCTCGGTTGGCATGATTTTCAACAGTTGGTTGAGCGTGCCGGTATGCCGGTGTTTGCACTCGGTGGCATGACGCGATTTGATGCCAATCATGCGCGTGCCGTGGGTGCCCAAGGTATCGCTTCTATTCGCGATTTCTGGAAGTAACACGCCAAGCCAGATCGTATAAAAAGAACGGCATGCAGTGAAAAACGCCTGCCTGGGTATTTCCTAGGCAGGCGTTTTATTTTCTTGGAGTCACTTTTTTAGGCAAGCTTAGTCACGGTAACGGCGAGTTAAGTCTCCGTAGGCGTCGACTCGGCGATCACGGAGATAGGGCCAGATGCGTCGGGTATTTTCACTGCGCGCCATATCAATTTGTACCACTAACTGCTCTGTTTCTTCTCCCGCATGGGCCAATAGCTCCCCTTGAGGTCCACAGATAAAGCTGCCACCCCAGAACTGAATGCCATCACCAACGCCGGAGTGATCCGCTTCAAAGCCCACCCGGTTGGCCGCGAGCACCGGTAAACCGTTGGCGACGCCGTGGGCGCGCTGAATCACCGTCCAGGCATCTTTCTGGCGTGTTTTTTCTGCGGCATCGTCGTTAGGGTCCCAGCCGATCGCGGTGGGGTAGAGCAGTAAATCGGCACCGGCCAGTGCCATCAAACGGGCAGCTTCGGGATACCACTGATCCCAGCAGACCAAAACTCCAAGTCGGCCTAAAGACGTCTCTATCGGGGTAAAGCCTTCCCCGCGGGCGCTGTCGTGATCGCCTGGCGTAAAGTAAAACTTCTCATAAAAACCCGGATCATCGGGGATGTGCATTTTACGGTATTGCCCAACACGCCCTTTGGCGCCGTCATAAACCACGGCGGTATTGTGGTAGAGACCCGGCGCGCGACGCTCAAATAGCGATCCTACCAGGACAATATCCAACTCTTTGGCGAGTGCCGCGAGGCGTTGACCGGTAGGGCCATCGAGTGGCTCTGCTAAATCAAATAACGCGGGATCTTCGTATTGGCAAAAGTAGTGGGTGGCGTGCAGTTCCTGAAGCAGTATCAGTTGGGCGCCTTGCTCAGCAGCACTGCGGATACCTTCTTCGCTTGCTGACAGGCTTTGAGCTTTGTCCGGCCAAGCGGGTTGCTGCACCACACCGACGGTTAGCCTCGAACTAGGTTTAATCGACATAATGGCTCCTTTATTCAGTCAGTATCGCCTGAGCGTTGGGCAGGCGCGCCTTGAGCAAGCGTGCCTTGTGGAAGCTGCATGGTTAAGCAGTGCAGGCTGCCGTGTTGGCGAATAACGCTCGCGCACTCAATCGGGATCAGCATGTGCTCGGGAAACGCATTTGCTAGCGCATGCAGTGCAGTGACATCCGCCGGGTCGCCGTAAGTAGGGACCAGCACGGCCTGGTTGATAATCAAGAAGTTGGCGTAAGTCGCTGGCAGGCGGTGACCATCATCCGGATCAAAACAGGCTTGAGGCCAAGGCAACGCGATAAGCCGGTAAGGGTCACCGTTGCGCTGACGAAACGCCTGTAACTCTTGCTCCATGGCCGCCAGTGCCGAATAGTGGGGATCGTTAGGATCATCACAGCGAACGTAGGCAATAGTACTCGGATCACAAAAGCGTGCCAGAGTATCAATATGACTATCGGTGTCATCGCCTTCTAAATGGCCGTTGGACAGCCACAGTACGCGGTCAACCCCGAAATCCTCACCAAGCTGAGCTTCTATCTGTGCTCTGGATAGAGTGGGATTACGGTTGGAGTTAAGCAGGCATGCTTCGGTGGTGAGCAGGGTGCCTTCACCGTCGGTTTCGATACCGCCGCCTTCTAATATCAGGTCTCGTGGGGCCACTGGACATGCCCAAGCCCCTGCATCGGCAAGCCTTTGGGTAAGTTGATTATCGCGCTCTGCGGGAAATTTACCGCCCCAACCGGTAAAGGTGTAATCAAGTATCACCATCTGGCCTTTTTCGTCGATGACACTGATCGGTCCATGGTCTCTCGCCCAGGTGTCATCGGTGGGTGCGACAATAAGCTGCAGCCGTGAAGCGGGTACGCCGTAGGCCTCAAACGTAGCTGCCAAGCGCTGTCGTGTTAGCTCATCGGGCACGCAGATCAACGCCCGCTGAAAACGTGTGGTGGCCATCACGATACGCTCGAGTGTAGCCTCAATACGTGCGAGTAATGGGGCCCAATCGCCGTCATGGCGTGGCCAAGTCAATTGTATGCCGTCTTGCGGATACCATTCGGGTAGCAGACGATAAGTCATAGTTGCCAACGTCATGAACGCCTTTGTTGAATTAAAAACTAAACAACGCTTAGTAAAGAGGGCTTTCCCAGAGGAAATTGTAAATCGGCGCAATGTAGGCGGTGGCTGGGCAAGTTGCAAGCGTAACGTTTTAATCTGAACGCTCGCAGTGCCTGGCTGCTCTAATGGCCGTTTGAACATGCAGAGACACTAAAAAAACCGTACCATGAGCGCTTATTAATAAGGAATGACGCCATGCTTGATCGTTTGCCTTTTCTGGTGGGGCTGCGCTACGTGCGCGCTAAACGCCGGAACCACTTTATTTCGTTTATTTCGCTTACCTCGATGCTGGGGTTAATGTTGGGAGTCGCCGTACTTATTCTGGTGTTATCGGTGATGAATGGCTTCGATCATGAGTTGCGTACACGCATTTTAGGCATGGTCCCACACGCCAAAATCGAGTCCCGGGAAGGGATGGTCGAATGGCAGGCATTGGCTGAAGAGTTAATGCAACGCGAGCATGTTATCGGTGCAGCGCCCTTTGTAGAGCAGCAAGGCATGTTCTCTGTAGGTGGGCGTAATCAGGGTGCCATGGTGAACGGCATTAACCCTGATTGGGAAGACCGAGTCTCGATTATAGGCGAGCATATGATCCAAGGCGAGCTCGAGGATCTGGTTCCCGGTGAGTGGCATGTAGTGCTTGGTTCGATGCTGGCGCGAAACTTAGGCGTTGGTGTGGGAGACCGAGTAACGCTATTGGTTCCTGAAGCATCGATTACTCCCGCCGGTGTTTTCCCGCGCTTAAAGCGTTTTACCGTCAGCGGTATTTTCAGCGTCGGTGCGGAGCTGGACGCTAATTTAGCTTATGCCAATATTGAAGATATGCAGACCCTCGCCCGGTTAGGCGATGCGGTGGGTGGGCTTCGCCTGCAGATGGATGATTTGTTTGCCGCCAGTAGCGAAACTCAGTCGATTCTCAATGAGCTTGGTCCTGGGTACCGTGGGAGCGACTGGACATATACGCAAGGCAATCTATTCCAGGCGATTCAAATGGAAAAGCGCATGATTGCGCTGTTGCTAACCGTGATTATCGCCGTAGCGGCATTTAACATCGTTTCGACATTGGTCATGGTGGTCACTGATAAGCGCGCCGATATCGCCATTCTACGCACCATCGGCGCTACACCGCGCTCGATTATGGGCATTTTTATTGTTCAAGGGATGGCTATCGGACTGATCGGTATAGCCATTGGTGTGGCGGTAGGGGTGTTGCTAGCACTGACCGTGGCTGATTTGATCGGTTGGGTCGAAGGAACATTGGGCATTCAGTTCTTAGATGCCGGGGTATATTTCATTAGCGATCTGCCTTCTCGACTGCAGTGGAATGATGTCAGTCGTATCGTCTTGGCTGCCTTTGGTTTGACGTTCCTGTCCACGCTCTATCCCGCTTGGCGGGCGGCAAAGGTTCAGCCAGCGGATGTATTGCGCTATGAATAATGGCTTTAGGAATAAGGATGACATGATGTCTACGAATACAGTGTCTAAAAATACAGTAGAAGCGGCCATCATGCTCGATTGCCAGTCGTTGACACGAACCTACAGCGAAGGCCCCCAGGATCTGACAGTACTGGATAAGCTCCATTTGCAGGTGCGCGCCGGGGAGCGGGTCGCTATCGTAGGCAGCTCGGGTTCTGGTAAAACGACACTACTCAACCTGCTGGGCGGTCTTGACCGCCCCAGTGAAGGCAGTGTGGTTATCGCCGGTCAGCGACTGTCAGGTTTGAATGAAGCCGCGTTGGGCCGTTTTCGGAACCGCTATATCGGCTTCGTGTACCAATTTCACCATTTGTTGGCAGAATTTACCGCACTGGAAAATGCCGCATTACCGTTAATTATTCGTGGCCAATCGAAAAAGGTGGCAGAGCAGCGCGCGATGCAAATACTTGAGCGGGTAGGTATGCAGCCTCGGGCGGATCATAAGCCTGGTGAATTATCCGGTGGGGAGCGTCAGCGAGTGGCGATAGCCCGGGCATTGGTCACCGATCCCAGCTTGGTATTAATGGATGAGCCTACAGGCAACCTCGATCAGACCACTGCAGCGACTATTTTGGCGCTAATGGACGAACTGGCCAAAGAGAGTGCCTGTGCGTTTGTGATTGTAACCCACGATGTAGGTCTTGCTGCTCATCAAGATCGCGTTCTTAAGCTGGATGCAGGTAAATTGGTTGAGCAAATGCCAGCGCTTTAATCATTAGGCTGAACCTTTAATCTCGCCAACAAGCTTAATTGTCGAATTCTGCTTCGATTTGAGCACGCCGCTGCCGACGTTTTTGGCGGCGGCGTTTCCAATGGTGTGAGACATGCCAGCGCCAAATCAGGCGAACGCCAATATTGGCGACGATGGCGACGATAATGCCTGTTACAAGTGAGCCAATGATGAGTGGCGGCATAATGTCGTGCATCTGCTCGGCCAGCCAGCGTGTCGAAATGCGCGAGGGTGCTTCCCGCACTGGGGCGCCGAGTATGAACGTGCCAATTCGGTAATTGCTGTAAAAAATCAGTGGCATCGTTAGGGGGTTGGTAATCCATACCAAACCTACCGATAGGGCTAAATTGCAGCGCGTTAGGCGAGCACCCAGCGCAGCCACCACCATCTGAAAAGGGATGGGGAGCATGGCACAAAACACGCCCACGCTAAACGCATTCGCAACGCTTCGGCGAGTTAAAAGCCACAAACCCGGATCGGCAATCAGCGGCGCCATAAACCGTAGCGAGCGCTGTTTCCTGATGGTGTCGGGTTTGGGCATGTAGCGCTGCAGGAACCGGCGCGGCATGGCGGATACTCTTGCCTATCAATGTTGCCCATTATCCATATAGCGTTGCCCTTCGGCTATGCTAGGCCATCAATGAACGTTCGCCAGGGAGGGTCCTATGCGGTTAGGTGTCGCCATGCCGGCTGCTTTAGCGGCTTTCACTGGAGGGGGCTTCGCGTGGTATAGCCACACTGCAGGCATGACATCTAATGCGTTTGGGTGGGTGTTGGTGGCTGCTTTACTTGTCCTCGGCTGGCGGCCACGCCTAGGCGTATGGCTGTTGATTGGTCTATGGGTGTTTGCTGGCGTGCAGCGTGAATGGACGAGCCGTTTACCGGCGGGGTTAAGCGGTGAAGATGTAGTTGTTGAGGCAAGCGTGTTGACCGCCCAACCAGCAGGGGGCGCAACGCGGCTGCTATTAGCCGTTGATCATTGCCAAGCCCCGGCCCAACGGCCGAGTTGCTCTGCACTCGCTAATGTGCGCATAACCGCTTATGGTGATAATCGATTCCAGCCCGGTGAACAGTGGCGTATGACGCTGCGTTTGCGTCCTCCGAGCGGCTTTGCCAATCCGGGTACATTCGATTATGAGCAATGGCTGTGGCGCGAGGGAATCCATGCGACTGGCTACTTACGCCAGGATCCTCCGCCGGTTCGGCTCTCTTCCACCGGCCCTTCGCTTCGCCAGCTTGGGCTGGACTTCTTAGCCCAACAGGCGTTTGACGAACGCACGAAACGCTGGCTGGCAGCGCTAACGTTAGGGGATAGCGAGCAGCTCACCCAGGACGATTGGTCATTATTGAATGCGACCGGCACCACACACCTGGTCGTGATTTCAGGCTTGCACGTTGGGTTGGTGGCATCGTTTGTACTGATACTAGCCAAGCTGGGAGCTCGTTTAACGACACCCACCAACTGGCGAATGCGCACCTGGCCATGGTGGTTGGCGGCCATCGCGTGTGTCAGTTATGCCACTCTTGCCGGGATGGCGCCACCGGCTATGCGGGCTATGGTAATGACGCTGATTGGTTTATGGGTGCTGAGTGGTCGACATGCACCGGGGCCATGGCAGGCTTGGTGGCTAGCCATTGCATTGGTACTCATAGTTGATCCATTGGCGCTATGGCGGCCGGGAATGTGGTTGTCATTTTTAGCCGTGGCATGGCTGATTATAATTTGGCAGGGGCGACGGCGCCCTCAGGGAATAAAAGGCTGGTGCTGGGCGCTGGTTAGGTCGCAATTGCTACTAGCACCGTTAATGGCTGCCGCCGTGTTGGTTGCGTTTGGGCGAGTAGCGCCCGCCGCGCCGTTGATCAATTTAGTCGCAGTGCCCTGGGTGAGCTCGGTGATGGTACCCACCGCCCTGTTGGGGTGGTTGCTAGCGCCGTTCCCTTTTTTAGGTGGAGCGATTTGGTGGCTATTTGAGGCATCGCTTAGCATTTTCCACCTGCTGCTGACGATCTCTGTACAGCATTGGCCATTGTGGGAGCCCGACCGGTTGCTGACGATGCCGCTAGCCCTCGCTTTGTTGTTGATGTCCTTGAGCTGGGGGCTGCCTAGTGTATTACCAGGATTGAGGCTGGCCTCTACCTTGCTGGTTCTAGCCCTTCCTTTTTGGTCGCTTTCGCCGCCTAGCTCGCGTAGCACGGTGAGCGTTAATGTATATGACGTAGGACAGGGGCAATTGATAGAACTGCGCAGTGAGCATTATCGCCTTCTTTACGATACTGGGCCGCAATTTCGCAGTGGCTTTATGCCGCTAGAGACGCTTTGGTCGCCGGTACAGCAGTTTGATCAGGTGATTGTTAGTCACGGCGATAATGACCATGCGGGGGGTGTGGATGCGTTGCTTGCCAACCATCGGGTTAGTCAGTGGACAGCTCCAGCGGGTGAAGCGCTGCCAGTTCCCAGTGTTGCTTGTCAGCGTGGTCAGTCATGGCAGCGTGATGGGGTTAGCTATCGATTCTTATGGCCACCTGCCGGTGAGAATACGCTATCTGCTAATGATCGTTCCTGCGTGTTGGAAGTGAGTGTCGGCGAACAGCGATTGCTGATTACAGGGGATGTGAGTGCCGACATAGAGCGACGCTTTCTGCGCGAAGTAGGTTTGCCCATTAATGCGCTGGTGGCAGGGCACCATGGCAGCGGCACCAGTTCAGGCATTCAGTTTGTGCGTCATGCCATGCCTAAGCATGTCATATTTAGCGCTGGGCAAAGTAATCCTTTTCAGCATCCAGTGGACGCCGTCGTGCGCCGTTTTCGTCAACAAGGGAGCTGTTTATGGAGCACGGCACAGGATGGAGCACTGCGTTTTAGTCTAGACGCAGGCGATTTCATTGAAATCAAAACGACGCGACAACTGCCAGGACAACGTAACCGGTGTTGAAGCGTGGCGCCATAAGGTAGAATTCAGCGCACTGCACACTATTGCCAGGAGCGCGTGTGACTGATTCAGGTTGGGTTATCTACAAACGGTTGTTGGGTTATGTAAAGCCGCATTGGCGTGCCTTTGGGCTGGCGGTGATTGGGTTTGTGGTCTATGCCGCGTCGAGTACCGCTCTGGCGGAAATGATGAAGCGTCTTATTGACGGCATTCAAAACCCAGACGCAGCCTTTCGGTTATTGCTGCCATTATTTGTGATTATTATGTTCTCTGCCCGAGGGTTGGGTACTTTTCTAAGCACTTATTTTATGGCCTATGTGGGCCGTTATGTCATTCATACTCTGCGCTGCGATGTGTTTGCCCATCTTCTCCATCTGCCCGGCCGGTTTTTTGACCACCACTCTAGCGGTCAACTGGTATCACGAGTGACCTATCATGTTGAGCAAGTCGCCGGGGCTGCCACCAAGGCGGTAACGATTATTCTTCGTGAAGGCCTGTTTGTGGTCGGGTTAGTGCTTTATCTACTCTGGACCAATTGGATGTTAACGCTGCTTTTTTTGGGCGTGACTCCGATTATTGCCGTGGTGGTGAGCTATGTTAGTAAACGCTTTAGGCGGATCTCCAAGCGCATTCAGCACTCTATGGGCGATGTCACCCATATTGCGTCGGAAGCGTTGTCTGGCTACAGAGTAGTACGCACCCATGGTGCTGAAAACTATGAAAAACAGCGCTTTGAGAAGGTGAGTGAAGAAAACCGTCGTCAAAGTATGAAAGAGGCGATGACACGAGCAGTCAGCTCTCCAGTGATTCTGATGCTCGTAGCCATTTCCATGGCCTTATTGGTATGGCTGGCAATGGCGCCTTCGTTAATGGCGAGTATGACGCCCGGGGAGTTTGTCGCCTTTATTACCGCTGCAGCACTCATGATTAAGCCGGTGCGTCAATTAACCGAAATTAATGGTGAAATCCAGAAAGGATTGGCGGCAGCAACAGAGCTTTTCGGGCTGCTTGATACAACGCCTGAGCAGGACAATGGCAAGCGCATCGCAAGCCGCTTAAGCGGCGAAGTGGTCATTGACCAAGTGAGCTTCCGCTATACCGACGAACAGCCCGACGTGCTGCATGATATCAACTTGCGCTTGGCGCCGGGTGAGTTGGTGGCGATAGTTGGCCGTTCGGGAAGTGGAAAATCCACTCTGGTCAGCCTGTTGCCGCGTTTCTACCGGCCTAGCCAAGGTCGTATCACCATTGATGGTATCAATATCGATGAGTATGCCCTGGGTCCGCTGCGCCAACAGATTGCATTAGTGTCACAGCAAGTGACGCTATTTAACGCCTCAATTGCCGATAACATTGCCTACGGGATCGCCAATCCTGATCTCGAGGCTGTTAAAGCGGCGGCTAAAGCTGCCTATGCGCATGAATTTATCGACAAGCTTCCCAATGGGTATGCCACTACCGTGGGCGAAAATGGTGTGATGCTCTCCGGCGGGCAACGCCAACGGCTGGCGATTGCACGAGCGATTTTTAAGGATGCGCCGCTATTGGTGCTGGATGAGGCTACTTCTGCGCTGGATACTGAATCCGAGCGCTATATTCAAAAAGCACTTGAGCGTGTCTGTGAAGGACGGACCACGCTGGTTATTGCCCACCGCTTATCTACTATTGAGCGGGCTGACAGGATTGTGGTGATGGACCAAGGGCGCATTATTGAAGAGGGTTCTCATCAGTCGCTGTTGGATGCCGGTGGCGCCTATGCGGCGCTATACCAGCTCCAGTTTCAAGAAGCGCTATGATCTGGTTAGAGCGAAACCTGTCAAACAGAGCGGAGGCAGAGAGAACTTTGTCAGCACGCTGGCTTAAAGGCGCTTATCAAGGCAGCCGCTGGCTGTTGCCGCTGAAACCCTTGGGTGCACTTTACCAATGGGTCATGGCGCGAAGAGAGCAGGCATACCGAAGCGGCAATAAAGCTATCTGGAAGGCGCCGGTGCCGGTTATCGTGGTGGGTAATATTACCCTCGGTGGCACAGGTAAATCGCCGCTGGTAGCGTGGTTGGCTCGTTGGTTGGTGGCGCAAGGCTGGTCGCCGGGTATCGTGACTCGCGGTTATGGCGGTAAAGCGTCCAGTTACCCACTATTTGTTACCGCCAGCACCAACGTGTCCGAAAGTGGCGATGAGCCGCTAATGCTGGCACAGCAGACGGGGTTACCCGTGGTGGCGGACCCCAAGCGTGTGCGCGGTGTTCAGGCGTTAGTAGAGATGGGGTGCAATATTATCCTCAGCGATGACGGCTTGCAGCACTTGGCGTTGTCCCGTGATATAGAATTGTTAGTCGTGGATGGTGCCCGAGGTCTTGGTAATGGACGTTGCTTACCTGCAGGGCCGCTAAGAGAGTCGCCTAGTCGGCTGCATCGAGTCGATGCCGTGGTCGTCAATGGCGATTTACAGCACGCGTTGCCTGTCGCTTCTGCTACATCTATGCAGTTAGCACCGCAGTGCTGGCGCCGCTTGAAAGATGGTGTGCGTTTTCCCCTTGTGCCACTGCCGTTTACGCTGCCGGTGCATGCAGTAGCGGGTATTGGAAACCCTGAGCGCTTTTTTCGCACGCTTTCTACATTGGGTATCAAGGGCGACTGGCATCCGCTCGCGGATCACCAGCAGTACGGTGCTGACGCGCTAAACTTTGCAGAGCCTCGCCCAGTGATTATGACCGCCAAAGACGCCGTTAAGTGTAACGCCCTGGCGCCGCCCGATAGCTGGGTACTAGAGGTAGAAGCGGCCCTTCCACCTGAATTTGAGTATTGGCTGGCAGCGCGGCTGTCAGCAATTTCCTAAAGGAGATACCGCATGGATAAGGAACTACTGGCAATGCTGGTTTGCCCGTTGTGTAACGGTAAGCTGAAATACGACCGCGAGGCTCAAGAACTGCGTTGTCACTACGATGGCTTAGCCTACCCCATTCAAGAGGGCATTCCTGTCATGTTGCCGGAAGAGGCCCGCGCGATGGATGCCGATGAAAAGCTGCCTAGCTCTCCGGGACGTTCACCAGGACGTTCTCCAGGTCACATCGGAGACACTTAATGGTTTTCCCCGACTCCATGGCGTCTGTTCCCACGGTGCCTGACTTTACGGTAGTCGTACCCGCGCGCTACGGCTCCACCCGGTTGCCCGGCAAGCCACTGCTTGAAATTGCTGGGGAGCCGATGGTCGCTCACGTATGGCGGCGCGCTTGTCAAAGCCACGCTAGCCGAGTCGTAGTGGCGACAGACGATAGCCGCATTCGTGATGCTATGTTGCCTTACGGCGCCGAAGTGATCATGACCCGAGATGATCACCCATCGGGCACTGACCGTTTAGCTGAAGTAGCCGACATTCTGACGTTGGCGAATGATGCGCTGTTGGTCAATGTCCAAGGCGATGAACCTCTGATCCCACCCGCCTTGATTGATCAAGTAGCCCTGCGCCTAGCCGATGATCCTGAGGCTTCGATAGCGACGCTAGCGGAACCTATCAATAACGTTGAAACATTGTTTAACCCCAACGTGGTCAAGGTGGTGCGCTCCCTGCAAGGTCGAGCGTTGTATTTCTCCCGTGCACCGATTCCTTGGGATCGCGAACAGTTCAAAGAGTCGCCCACGCTACTGGCGACCGATGCCTGGCTGAGACATATTGGTTTATATGCTTACAGGGCCGGTTTTCTGGCAGCCTACCGCGATTGGCCAGCCTCAAGCCTTGAGCAACTTGAGCAGCTTGAGCAATTGCGTGCATTACAGAATGGTCACGCTATTCAAGTGGCGTTGGCCTGCGAAGTAAATCCTGCCGGTGTAGACACCGCCGAGGATTTAGCGCGTGTGCGGACGCTACTTGCTCAGCCCAGTCGTTAAAGGACTCAAGGAGCGCCGCTGTGAAAGTGTTATTTGTATGTTTGGGAAATATTTGCCGCTCACCCACCGCCGAAGGTGTTTTCCGTCGCGCTGTCGAGCAAGCGGGGATGGCCGATGATATTGAGATAGACTCCTGTGGCGTTGGCAGCTGGCATGTGGGCAAAGCACCGGACGCACGAGCTCAACAGGCTGCATTATGTCGTGGTATCGATTTAAGCAGCCTATGTGCTCGTCAGCTAAGCGAGCAGGATTTTGCTGAGTATGATTACGTGCTGGGCATGGATCAGGATAATGTACGTGCCATTCGCGGCCTAAAACCCGCTAACAGCCAAGCCTACGTTGGTCTGTTTTTAGATTTTGCCGGTATGTCGGGTGCTGAGGTGCCGGATCCGTACTATGGCGGTGAAGAAGGTTTTGAAAACGTTTTGAATTTAATCGAAGCTGCATCAGCAGGGCTCGTTCAGCATCTTAAACGTGAGCGCTGAGGTGGCGGCTTTGAATCTGCAAACCGATGTTGATCTAGCGCTTGCTAACACACTGCGGCTACCCTGCAAAGCCGAGCATTTTGCGGCGCCAGCTACCTTATCAGCGCTGCGCGCTATACTCGCTCAGGCACGCCAGCAGGGATGGCCTACCACGATACTCGGCGGTGGCAGCAATGTACTGCTGCCTGATCACTTGCCGGGCTTGGTAGTGCGGCCAGCGTTGGATCAATGGTGGCTGACCGCTCAACAAAGATATTCAAAGGGCCATGTGTTTGTCCACGTGGGTGCTGGGGTCAATTGGCACGCTTTGGTAATGGCAACTGCTGATCGAGGACTATGGGGAATTGAGAATCTAGCATTGATTCCTGGTAGTTGCGGGGCTGCGCCGGTGCAAAATATAGGCGCCTATGGCGCTGAGCTTGCCGATACGCTGCAAGCGGTGCAGGTAATGGAGCTTGCAACAGGACGTGTCGATTGGCTTGACGCCCAGCAATGCAAGCTGGGGTACCGCGACAGTATCTTTAAACGCGAGCTGGCTGATAGGGTGGTGATCACCCAATTGGTGTTGCGTTTGTCGCGCACGCCAGCTCCGCAGCTCGGTTACGGTGATCTTGCTGAGCGACTAGCCAATTCACCTACACCGCTAGCAGTCGCCAACGCGGTATGTGCCATTCGGCGCGAGAAGCTGCCTGATCCTGAGTTGCTTGCCAATGCAGGGAGTTTTTTCAAGAACCCCCTGGTGGATGATCAGCAGGTGACGCGGCTGCTGCGTCGGTATCCCACGATGCCTCACTTTCCCCAGGGAAAAGGGCAAACAAAGCTGGCGGCGGGTTGGTTAATTGACCAGTGTGGCTTGAAAGGAATGCGGGATGGCGTCTTTGGTGTGCACCAGCATCAAGCGCTGGTGCTGGTACATTTTGGCGGTGGTGATCGCCATGGCTTGCTGAAAACAGCGAACTATATCGTTGACCAGGTTGCATCACGCTTTGGCGTTCGGCTGGAGCCCGAGCCGCGGTTAGTTAATCCGTAGCTATATTGGCCGCTTCTGCTGTTGTTTAAAATGCACCTGCTAAAAGACAAAATCCCCGCCTAAGCGGGGATTTTGCTATTCAACACATGCAACACACGTGCCCGAATTACTCTGAGTAGGTGTCTTGCTGTGCCTGCTTACGTTTCTCACGCGGGTCATTGTGGGCCCGGGTGCGACGCCGCCGCGGTTTAGGCGCGTCTTCAGTTACTGCGTCTTCAGCGGGCGTTTCACTGGCGATCGGCTGAGCGAGCTGAGGCGCTGCTTCGGTAGCAGGGGCTTCAGTCATTACTCGTTCGTCGCTACTCTTTTCAGTGCTTTTTTCTTCAGTACTATTCTCTTCAGTACTATTCAGTTCAACGCTACCTTCTTTAACGCTACTTTCTTCATCGTTACTCTTTTCGACGTTCTTTGGCTCATCGCCTTTTCCCGCTGCTTCTTGCTTCGGCTCGCTGTTGGAGGGCTCTTCAACTGAAGGAGTCGCGGCGACGCTCTTAGAATCGCTTGGGGTTGCTGGTTCCTGGTGAGCTTCTTGAGCGCTCGCGGGTGTTTCGGGCTGGCGCTCTTCGCTACTTTGATGCGTATCCTCAGTTTCCAAAGCAGCCGGAGAGGCGGCCTCATCGATACTCGCCGCAGGATCCACAATGTTGCCCGCAGGCGGCTCGATGGCTTCAGGTGTTACCGACTCGCTATCACTGGCTGGTGGTTGACTATCGGACACCTGATCAGTTGCTGCTGGCTCTGTCTTCGCTTCAGATAACAGAGTCTTAGTCTCGTTCTCTTCGGAATCAGCTTCAGTTGAGCCAGTGGTTGGCGTTTCCATTGGCTCATCGTTAGCTGTTGATTCCGGTTCGCGGGGCTTTGAAACGGCCTCTTTTTCCACGTCGGTGGCAACAGCTGTCTCCGGCGCTGCGTCTGGCGCTACTTTAGGATGACGGCGCTGATGCGTCGACTTACTTGCCTTTGCGTTGTCTGCCACAGGCCGGTCTGCCGTTGTGGCGTTGTCCGCTTTTTCAGACGTTTCTGTAGGGCTCGTTATGTCAGCACTGTTAGGTACTTTGGAATTTGGAGCTGCATCAGCAGACATTTCACCCGGCTGTGTTACCGCTTCTGGTGCTTCACTCGGTGCTTCGGCCTGCAATTTTAACTGCTCAGCTTCTGCCTGAGGATTGATAGCCTGGGTACGTGTGCGGTTACGGGGGTTGTTACGCGTACGCTTAGGCTTGCCGTCATCTTTGGTCTCAGTATGATTGACCGCTTCATTACGCTGATTGTCACGGCTGCTATCGCGGCGCGGTTCTTTTTGCGCTGCGTTTTTGCTCTCTTTTTCTTTCGCCGAGCTGTCTTTGCCAGCGTTATCTTTGGCAGGGCTGTCCGTCTGCATCTCTTTGCGAGGCGCTTTATTGGCCGGCTCTTGGCCATTGCTATCCTCTTGCTGAGGATGACGACGACGGTTACGGGTGCGGCTAGGGCCACTGCGTTTGTCGTTACTGTCCTCATTGGCGGCACGCTGAGCGGTAGTGCGCTGATCGCTCTTTTGCTCGGTTTTTTGCTCCGATCGAGCACTGTTGTCACTGCGTTCGTTACGGCTGGTGGTTTCGCCGCGCTCGCCACGTGACGGTTTCTGCCGCGACTCGCTGCTGCGCTGATTAGTTTTACGCTCGCTCGATTTGCGCGGCGCTGGGGTTTCTACTTTGCGCTCTGGCGTAGCTTCGGCACTACTTTCGTCGCTGCCTAGCAACTTGGCGAAGCCACGGATAAAGCGGCCGATGACGCTGGGTTGCTCGCTGCTCGCCGGTGTTGCTTTCGCCGCAGGCGCTGGGGACGCGGCAGGTGCTTTCTCTTCGGTTTGCAGCGATGCTGGTGCAGGCGCGTTGTGCGTAACGCTCTTAACGGCGGCTTCGGCCCGTTGAGCGGGAGGCACAAAGTTAGGTGTTGGTTCTTTGCCTACTTCCGTATCGGTGGAGAGTTCAAAGCTTGAAAGGCTTTGGGTATCATCTTCATCCAGATGATCGTCGCGCAAGCGCTGAACATCGTAGTGCGGCGTGTCCATATCAGGGTTGGGCAGCAGTACGACGCGCACACCCTGGCGAGATTCTAGATCCGCCAGCACGCTACGTTTTTCGTTCAGCAGGTAAGTCGCTACCGGTACCGGCAGGATGGCGCGGATCTGCGCGCTATTCTCTTTCATGGCCTCTTCTTCAATCAGGCGCATGATGGAGAGCGAGAGCGAACGCACATCGCGAATGGTGCCCTGGCCATTACAGCGGGGGCAGACCACGCCGCTGGTTTCACCCAGAGAGGGGCGTAGACGCTGGCGAGACATTTCCATCAAGCCAAAGCGTGAGATACGGCCAATTTGTACCCGAGCGCGATCCAATTTAAGCGCATCGCGCATGCGGTTTTCAACTTCACGCTGGTTGCGCGCTGGCCCCATGTCGATGAAGTCGATTACGACTAAGCCGCCGATATCGCGCAGGCGCAGCTGGCGTGCGATCTCATCGGCGGCTTCAGAGTTGGTTTGCAATGCCGTTTCTTCGATATCACTGCCGCGGGTGGCACGCGCGGAGTTGATATCGATAGAGACCAGGGCTTCCGTATGGTCAATCACGATCGAGCCGCCAGAAGGCAACTTCACTTCGCGCTGATAGGCGGTCTCAATTTGCGATTCGATCTGGAAGCGCGAGAACAGCGGGACTTCGTCCGCGTAAAGTTTGATCTTTTGCTGATAGGAGGGCATGACTTGGCGAATAAAGCCCAGTGCCTCAGCATGAATCTCAGGGCTATCAATCAATACCTCGCCGATGTCCTGGCGCAGGTAGTCGCGCATAGCGCGAATGATGACATTGGATTCACGATAGATCAGGAACGGAGCAGGGCGTTTGGCGGCTTCAGTGGTAATTGACTCCCACACTTGGACCAGATAATCCAAGTCCCACTGCAGTTCCTCTGGATTGCGACCAATACCTGCGGTGCGTACGATCAGGCCCATTTTGTCGGGTACGGTTAATTGACCCATGGCATCTTTGAGCTGACTGCGCTCGTCGCCTTCGATGCGACGCGAAATACCCCCCGCCCGCGGGTTGTTAGGCATCAATACCAAGAAGCGGCCCGCCAGACTGACAAAGGTGGTTAGCGCAGCGCCCTTATTGCCACGCTCTTCTTTGTCAACCTGAACGATGACTTCTTGGCCTTCCTTAAGTACTTCTCTAATGCTCGGACGTCCGGAAACGTCTTTGACAAAGTACTCTTTAGAGATCTCTTTGAGCGGCAAAAAACCGTGGCGGTCAGCGCCGTAATCGACAAACGCAGCTTCAAGAGAGGGCTCTACACGGGTGATTTTGCCGCGATAAATATTGGCTTTTTTCTGTTCTCGAGCGCCGGATTCGATATCTAGATCGTACAGGCGTTGTCCATCAACTAAGGCGACGCGCAGCTCTTCAGGCTGTGTCGCATTAATAAGCATCCGTTTCATGTTGTCTCGCATAGCGTTGCGTGCCGGCGAACTGCCTATGGGGTGACGTAGGCGAACCGCTGGGTGCTGCGTGCTTGTGCTCGGCGCATTGCAATGCTGACGCGTCAAGCCGGGAATGCGTCATCGCCAACCCGGCCAGTAAGGCGTTGAGTACGTGGCGGAGGCAGGACGTGTTCCGGTGATTGTCACATCCATCCGGCCCTGCTGACACCGCCGACACCTGGCATTCATCGATTCACCAACGCCGGCCACCGGCACAGCGTTGAACTTGTCGCCCGGAGTCAGCCAGCGCCTTGTGACGAGAAAGGAGGGGCTGCTCAGGGCGTGGCGTTGTTTCGTTACTGCCTGCCGTTGAGGGCCAGGCTTACTTACATCTGTCGGCATAAAACGGCCGGCAGAGTTACTGCATTTTTAAGATCAGATTTGGTGCTAAAAAAAACGGGCAATGCGTACACTGGTGCCGTTTTTCGTGTCCAGGCCTGCGTGTTAGTCGGGCAGGCGCATTAACCGAGCTCAGTGATGACGCTTTCTGCTACCGAATTTAACCGAGTAGCTAGTTATCAGCTAGTCGCTAACGCTAGACGAGAAAGCATTCTGCACTTGGCTGGTGGACGCTTTGGAATATAACAGTAAAGACAACGACCAGCAATTGACGCAATGCCCTTGGGTCTACGTTAGAATGCCGTTTTTAGGCTGGTGTCATCGAGCTACAGCAGGAGTAAGCGGTAATGTCCGAAGGGCGTGAAGTGCAGTGGGTGGATATCGCCCCGGAGCAGGCTGGACAGCGAATTGATAATTTTCTCATGACGCGCCTTAAAGGTGCGCCACGTGCGCTTATCTACCGCATTGTACGTAAAGGGGAGGTGCGCGTTAATAAAAAACGCGTGAAGGTCGATTATCGTTTACAGGCGGGAGACCTTGTGCGTGTCCCGCCGTTGCGCTTGGCGCCTCGTGAAGCGGTTAAAGAAGTCAGCGATAATTTGCGCGACCTGTTGGTGGGCAGCGTGATCATGGAAGGCCCGGACTGGATGGTGCTTAACAAGCCTTCTGGTCTGGCGGTGCACGGTGGTAGCGGGGTTAAAATTGGTTTGATCGAAGCGCTGCGTCAGGTGCGTGATGATTTGAGTTTTCTGGAGCTGGTTCACCGTCTTGATCGTGATACTTCGGGTTGTTTGTTACTGGCCAAATCTCGCGATGCGTTGGTGACACTCAATGAGTCGCTGAAAAAGCATGGTATGGATAAGCGTTATCTGGCCTTGGTGAGTGGGCGCTGGCCGGCGCGTAAAACCTACGAAAGCGCTCGCTTGGACCGTTTTGATGCGGGCAATGGCGAGCGGCGGGTAAGGGTCGACCCCAATGGCAAAGTGTCGCGCACTCATTTTTCGGTGGTTGAGACGTTTGAGAAAGTCACCTTGATCGAAGCCGAGCCAGTGACGGGACGCACCCACCAAATTCGTGTGCATGCGGCCCACGCGGGGCATGCGTTGTTGGGTGATGATAAATATGCCACCCGCGAGAGCGGTTTGCTCACCAAGCAGCTGGGGCTGGGGCGGCTGTTTCTGCATGCGCGTGCATTAACGTTTCCAGAGCCCGGTAATGGGCGTCCGGTAACTGTGAAAGCGCCACTGCCAGAAGCGCTTGAAGAAACCCTTAAGCGTGCTCGTCAATAAGCTGACGCGCCCTTCAGCAAGGAGCTGCCATGCAGTACGAACTGATTATATTTGATTGGGACGGAACCCTGATGGACTCCGTGCCGCGTATTGTATCGTGTATGCAAGCCGCGGCTCTGGAAGCCGAGTGGGGAGAGCTTTCAGCGGCTGAGGTGGAAGATATTATTGGCCTGGGGCTACCTGAAGCCATTGCCCAGCTTTGCCCAGGTATTTTGCCTGCTCAGGCCGAGCGCCTTCGTGAGAGTTACTCGCACCACTTTGTTACCGCGGATGCTACACCGATGCTGTTTTTTGCTGGGGTTGAGGCGCAGATTGCCCGTTTGCGTGGCCGTGAACAGCAGCGTTTGGCGGTAGCGACCGGCAAAAGTCGCCGTGGTCTTGACCGCATTTTTGCTGAGACCGACAGCGGTGCATGGTTTCACGCCAGCCGTACCGCCGATGAAACCCGCTCGAAGCCCCATCCGCAAATGCTTTCGGAGCTGTTGGCCGAGCTAGAGGTGCCCGTCGAACGAGCCGTTATGGTCGGCGATACGGAGTATGATCTGGAAATGGCCCGCGCCATTGGTATGGATCGCGTTGGCGTCACTTATGGCGTACATACGCCGGAGCGTTTGGCGCGCAGCCAGCCCAAATGGATTGCCCATAGCATCGATGAGCTTTTTGATCGGTTGTACGGTGAGTAGCCAGTGTTTACTTAAGGACATTTTATGAGTGACGACCTAACCCGCCCCGATGACACAGGCGACGGGCGTGCAGAACCAACCCGTGATAGTCGTAATAAGGGAGAGGATCGCTGGACCCAAGGGCCAGAAGTCCCCCCTGGTAAACGCGCCAACCAGGTGCCGGGCGCGCCTGACGATGATGCTGAAACCCTGCGCGAACGACAGCGACTAGCGCAGTTGGAGATGATGGATCACTGGATAGGAGGCGTATTAACCGAGCAGCGCCGCAGCCGACGCTGGAAACTGTTTTTCCGGCTAACAGTGCTCGCTATTGTGTTGGTGACGCTGTTTGCCACTCTGTATAGCCTGTTTTGGGACTCTCCGAGTGTTTCCCCGCCCGCTCAGCGTCACTTGGGAATTGTTGAAGTTAATGGAGTGATTGCCAGTGATTCACCGGCCAACGCTGAGCGCATTATCAAAGGGCTAAATCGAGCCTGGGAGGCGGAGAGTGCAGCCGCTGTGGTGTTGCACATTAACAGCCCCGGCGGTAGTCCAGTGCAGTCTCAGCGTATCTATGCAGAAATTATGCGTCTGCGTGAGCAGGGCGATAAACCGATTATTGCCGTGATCGAGGATATCGGTGCCAGCGGTGCTTATTATATTGCCGCAGCAGCAGACGAGATTGTAGCGTCGCCGGTAAGCCTGGTGGGTTCTATTGGCGTCATTTACGCTGGTTTCGGCTTTGAGGAGGCTATTGAGCGCATTGGCGTTGAGCGCCGCGTGCTTACGGCAGGGGAGAATAAGGCCTTTCTTGACCCATTCCAGCCGCTGGATGAAGAGGCGGAGCAGTTTTGGCAGAGCGTGCTCAGCCAAACCCATCGCCAATTTATTGAAGACGTGCGCGCAGGGCGGGGAGAAAGGCTCAGCGACAGTCCAGATATTTTTTCGGGTCTGGTCTGGAATGGTGAGCAGAGTATTGAGCTAGGCTTGGTTGATCAGTTAGGCAGCCTTGAGCAAGTGTCTCGCAATCAAGTGGGTAACACCGATTGGCAGGATTATACGCCCAGTCTTGATCCGTTTGATCGCCTGACGCGTCGTTTTTCACAGGTCGTCGCTGAGGTGTTGGGCGTGAGTACACCCAATACCCCGCTTCGCTATTAGGCTCGATTGAGTTAGCGTGCGCCAAGCGGGTCAAAGCCCGCTTGGCGTAGCATGTCGCAGAGCGCAATCAACGGAAGCCCAATCAGGGCATTAGGGTCGCGGCCTTCAAGCTTTTCAAACAGCGCAATGCCTAACCCCTCCATTCGAAAACTGCCTGAGCTGTCTAGCGGCTGCTCTTTTGCGACATAGTTTTCGATTTCTTGTGTGCTCAAGTTGCGAAATACCACCTCAAAAGGCTCTACATGGACATGGTGACGCTGATGACGTGTATCTAGCAGCGCTAGGCCGGTTAGAAAGGTGACGCGCTGGCCAGAAAAGCGGGTCAGGTTGGTGCGGGCCTTGGCTTCCGTATGTGGTTTGCCAAGAATCTCGCCTTCGAAAACCGCAACCTGATCGGAGCCTATGATGCAGTGATGAGGAAAGTGCGGTGCAACGGCGTTGGCCTTGCTAAGCGCAAGCCGGTGCACCAGCGCGTGGGGCGTTTCGCCATTGTGAGGCGTTTCATCAATATCAGGCGAATGGCACTGATAAGGAAGTTGCAGGCGATCCAACAGCTCGCGCCGCCAGCGCGAGCTGGAAGCAAGTATCAGCTCGGTCGGTGATGTCTGGGCGCTCGGCGGCTCGGCCATTGAGGATGAGGTCACAATTAACTCCTGGCTGCATGGTTTTTCTAAGGCAACGTTGTGCTTGTGCAACATTACGCAAATGCGATTTCAAGGCATTAGAGTGTAGCGAAAGCAGGCAGAGGTGCCTACATTGACGGATTGTTGAGGTCTACGTAGGTTATTTATTGAAGAAGGTGTGAAGAATTATAACGACGGCTTTGACACCAGCAGGGGGAGTGCCTATCATTGCGCGCCTATGTTGACCTCACAACTCCCCAGTCGGGTTGAGCCTTATAAGCTTGCAGCCCGCCACGAACGAATCGAAGGCTTGGTAGCGCTTGATAAGCTACCACGTCTTGCTGAAGAAGCGGGTCTCCAAACCGGCGACTGCCATGTCGTGCTCGAGTTTGGCGTCGATGCTCAAGGCCGTCGTGAAATTCGTGGCCACTTGCAAGCGACATTGGCGCTCGCCTGTCGTCGCTGTCTGGTGCCGCTGCCTCAAGAGGTAAGCAGTGACTTTTTGCTTGGAATGGTCACTGATGAAGCCTTAGCGGCCGAGTTGCCTGCTAGTCATGAACCGGTGCTGGTGGAAAAGGAACAGCTGGACCTACTGACAGTGGTTGAGGATGAATTAATCCTTAGCCTGCCACAGGTGGTCTATCACGATGAAGCCGAATGTCATGTCTCGGCGGAGCAGCTGGTCAGCAAAACAGAAGGCGCGGCGTCAGAAACAACGCCAGCGACGAACCCTTTCGCGGTGCTCAATGTCTTGAAAGGCAAAAAATAAGCACCCTTTACCTTAAATACCTTGGAGTAAATACCCATGGCAGTTCAACAGAACCGTAAAACTCGTTCCAAGCGCGGCATGCGTCGTAGCCACGATGCGCTGACCGCTCCGACGCTGTCTCAGGATAAAGAAACGGGTACGACTCACTTGCGTCACCACGTTTCTCCAGACGGCTTCTACCGTGGACGTAAAGTGGTCGAGGTATAAGCCTCAATTGAATTACTAAGCGGCTAAACGGACTCAGTGCGGTATGCGCCTAGCGATTGATGTGATGGGGGGCGACCAAGGTCCTCATGCGATTATTGCAGGCTCCGCAAAGGCAGTGGTGGAGCATCCAGGCCTTGAGGTGATTCTGTTTGGCCCGCGTCAGCAAATACTTGCTGAGATTTCACGCTTGCCGCAGCCTCTGGCTGCGGCAGCGTCACGTTTGGCGGCGCGTGATGCATCCGCCAGCATTATGCCAGCGACAACGGCTGCCTGGGCGTTACGCCGAGGTCATGCAACGAGCATGACGCAAATGCTACGAAGCGTTGCTGAGGGAGAGGCACTGGCTGGGGTTAGTGCCGGTAATACGGCAGCGCTTGTTGCCTTAGCAAGGCGCGAGCTGGGGATGATCGAGGGGATTTCCCGGCCGGCGATTAGTACGGCGATTCCAGCACGCCAAGGGCGCCGCTGTTATCTGCTGGATTTAGGCGCCAACGTGGATTCCCCCGCCCATCGGTTGGTCGATTTTGCATTGATGGGGGCAGCGATGGCGCAGTGTATCGATGGTGCTGCTTTGCCACGTGTGGCGCTGCTTAATGTTGGCGCGGAAGCCACCAAGGGCAATGCCAGTGTGCGTGAAGCCGATCGTTTGTTGCGCCAATATGCCAGTAATAGTGCCTTCGACTACCAAGGCTACGCAGAGGGTGGGGATCTATTCAAAGGTCAGCTTGATGTGGTGGTGTGCGATGGTTTTGTCGGCAACGCCGTCCTCAAAGCAAGCGAAGGCTTGACAAGCATGTTGGTTGAACGCGTGCAAATGGCCTTTGAGTCGCGCTTAAGCGGACGTTTGGCAAGCCTGCTGGCCAAGCCTGTGTTAAGACGATTAAAGCAAGAGCTCGATCCTGTTCGTTACAACGGGGCCAGTTTGTTAGGGTTGCGCGGTATCGTGGTGAAAAGTCACGGCAGTACTCACGCCGATGGCTTCTACTACGCTATCCAGCGTGCCCTGCAGGAAGTAGAGCATAACTTACCTGCGCGGATTGCAGGCCGCTGGCAAGCGCCGTCAAGTGATGTCGATGGTGCGCGCCAGCCATGATCAGATAATAAATAAGCTATTTTTTGCGGGTTATAGGTGGCATCAGGATGTGCCAATAACCTCGCCTATCGCTCATATGAGCAAATGCCTACTAGAGCAAAGGTGAACGACATGTCTCAACCCCTTGCCCTCATTTTTCCCGGGCAAGGCTCTCAGCAGCTTGGAATGCTGCGAGAGCTAGCCGAGCGCTATAGTGTGGTGGGAACGACATTTGAGGAAGCGTCGGATGCTTTGGGTTACGACTTATGGAAAGTCGTCCAAGAGGGTCCTGAAGCAACGCTGAATGCAACTGCGTGCACCCAGCCCGCGTTACTCTCTGCAAGCATTGCCATTTGGCGTGTTTGGCAAGAGCTGGAAGGGCCACGACCTACCGTCATGGCGGGCCATAGTCTCGGCGAATACAGCGCTATGGTGTGCGCAGGTGTCTTGAGTTTTGCCGAAGGTGTCAATTTGGTACGCCAGCGGGGTGAAGCGATGCAGGAAGCGGTGCCCGCGGGTGAAGGTGGCATGGCGGCTATCCTGGGGCTTTCAGATGACTCGGTTGAAGCCGCCTGTGAAAAGGCCGCCCAAGGTGATGTTGTTGCTGCAGTCAACTACAATTCCCCGGGACAAGTGGTTATAGCGGGCGCCAAAACGGCCGTTGAACGAGCGATAATTGCTTGCCAGGAGGCGGGAGCCAAGCGCGCCATGGCTTTGCCCGTGTCAGTGCCTTCGCACTGTGCCCTGATGCGACCTGCTGCCGAGCGCTTGGCAGATGCCATGCAGGCCATTGAGCTACGGGCGCCGCGCTATACAGTCATCCAAAATGTTGACGCTCAGGCTCATGCCGATACGGCTACACTGCGTACACGCCTAGTCGAGCAGCTTTACCAACCAGTGCGTTGGAGCGCTTGCGTTGAGGCAATGGCAGGCCAAGGTGTGGAAGTATTTATTGAGTGCGGGCCAGGAAAGGTGTTGACTGGCCTCAATAAGCGTATTGTTAAGGGTAGTAAGGGGCTGGCTGTGAATGATCCTGATAGCCTGGATGCTGCGCTCGAACTAGCGCGTGAGACGTTGGTTGATAAGGCGTGACCAAGGATTGTTTTATTCCGCTATCCTTGCTTGATTACCCGGTTAAAGGCAGAACGTTATGACGCAAGAACGTAGAGTTGCCCTGGTAACAGGGGCTAGTCGTGGTATTGGCCAGGCAATTGCACGTGAACTCGGCCGTCAAGGCCGTATCGTGATTGGCACGGCGACCAGCAAAGCCGGTGCTGAGAAAATTGATGCCGATTTGCAGGAAAACGGCATTGAGGGAGCCGGTCTATGTCTGAACGTGACCGACCAGGCCAGCATCGATAGCGTATTGAAAACCATCACTGAGCGCTTTGGTGCGCCAACCATTTTGGTTAACAATGCCGGTATCACGCGAGACAATTTGCTGATGCGTATGAAGGAAGATGAGTGGGATTCTGTTATGGATACCAACTTAAAATCTGTCTATCGTGTCAGTAAGGCGTGTTTGCGGGGTATGACCAAGGCGCGTTTTGGGCGTATTGTGTCGATTAGCTCCGTAGTGGCAACCATGGGCAACCTGGGCCAAACTAACTATGCTGCAGCTAAGGCCGGTATGGAAGGTTTTAGCCGTGCGCTTGCTCGCGAGGTATCTTCGCGTGCCATTACGGTGAATGCGGTGGCCCCTGGCTTCATTGCTACCGATATGACCGAAGCGCTGCCTGAAGCGCAGCATGAAATGCTGCTCAAGCAAATTCCGTTGGCCCGTTTAGGGGCGCCGGAAGAGATCGCCGCAGCGGTGGGTTTCTTGACCAGCGATGCAGCAGGTTATATCACTGGTGAGACGCTACACGTTAATGGCGGCATGAATATGCGATGATGGCCTTAGGCTTGGCGGTTGCGTCGACCCAAGGGCGTCTATAAACTACCCCGCAGCTTTTGGCTTGCGGTTTCCAAATAGCTGGTTATCAAAAACGGCTAATGTGAACGACTGGAGTACGTTAATGAGTACTATTGAAGAGCGCGTGAAGAAAGTTGTAGCAGAGCGCCTGAACGTTAAAGAAGAAGACATCCAGAACAGCTCTTCTTTTACAGAAGATTTGGGTGCTGATTCGCTCGACACCGTTGAGCTGGTAATGGCTTTGGAAGAGGAATTTGATACTGAAATTCCTGATGAAGAAGCTGAGAAGATCACCACGGTTCAAGAAGCTATCGATTACGTGAACGCCCACCAGTAAGGGCTGCGTCGATGCATCGAACCAGGGTGGGGTGCTAGTCTAGTCACCCGCCTTAAGAGCCGTCCTTTCGCAGGGCGGCTTTTTTGCTTTGCTGCCACAATGCTTATAACGTTCAATCTCCGTTATACTGTTGACCAAATTTAAGCAGCAAATGACCCAAGTGGGTCGCGTCACCATGGATGCCTGGAGGAAAGCTGATGGCACGGAAAAGGGTAGTGGTAACTGGGTTAGGCCTGGTGACCCCAGTGGGCAATAATGTAGATGAGTCGTGGGCAAATATTGTTGCTGGCAAAAGCGGTATTACACCTATTGATCACTTTGACACCAGCGGCTTTAACACCCGCTTTGGTGGGGCGATTAAGAACTTTGATATCAGCCCATATCTGAATCCTAAAGATGCTCGCAAGATGGATCTGTTTATTCAGTACGGAATGGCGGCGGGCGCCCAAGCGGTTGAAGATTCCGGTATCGAATGTACTGAAGAGAATGCAGATCGCATCGGTGTGGCTATCGGCTCAGGCATTGGTGGTCTTCCCATGATTGAGCATAACCATAACGCGCTCAATAAAGGCGGTGCGCGAAAGGTGTCGCCATTCTTTGTGCCCGGCTCAATTATTAATATGATCTCAGGCAATATGGCGATTCAGCATGGCTTCAGGGGCCCCAATATCGCCATCACCACCGCCTGTACGACAGGTACTCACAATATTGGTTATAGCGCACGCACCATTGCCTACGGTGATGCAGACGTCATGGTTTGTGGTGGTGCTGAGATGGCCACTACACCGTTAGGCCTAGGCGGTTTTTCTGCTGCTCGCGCGCTCTCTACGCGTAACGATAACCCAGAAGCGGCAAGCCGTCCTTGGGACACAGACCGCGATGGTTTTGTGTTGTCCGACGGGGCTGGCGTATTGGTGCTTGAAGAGTATGAGCATGCCAAGGCGCGCGGGGCTAACATCTATGCTGAGCTGGTTGGGTTTGGCATGAGCGACGATGCTTATCACATGACATCGCCCCCAGAAGATGGACGTGGGGCAGCGCTCTCCATGCGCAACGCGATAAAAGACGCCCAAGTTGATGTGTCAGAGGTGCACTACATCAATGCCCACGGCACTTCAACCGCGGCAGGCGATCTGGCAGAAAGTCGTGCTATCGAGAACGTACTGGGAGATGCAGCCAATAATGTGGCAGTGAGCTCGACGAAATCGATGATCGGTCACCTGCTGGGCGCCGCTGGCGCGGTAGAAGCGGTGTTTAGTATCCTGGCTATTCGTGATCAGATTGCACCGCCGACTATCAACCTGGATAACCCACAGGCAGGCTGCAACCTGGACTATGTACCGCATACCGCGCGGGATATGCGTATTGATATAGCGCTTTCTAATTCCTTCGGCTTTGGTGGTACCAACGGCTCGCTGCTGTTTAAGAAAGTGTAGTTGGCGATGTTGCCACCCCCTTTATCGAGCGATCACCAAGTACCGTTTGATGATCGCGGGCTAGCCTACGGGGATGGTCTCTTTGAAACAGTACTGTTGCGCGCAGGCGTGCCAGTACTGTGGCGCTATCACGTAGAGCGTTTGGCGAAAGGCTGTCAATCCCTCGGTATACCGTTACCTTGCCAGTCGGCACTGAATGCGACATGGCAGGGTAAACCCAGCGCAGAGTTGGAAGTGCTCAAGTTGATACTGACTCGGGGCAGCGGCGGGCGTGGCTACGCTCAGCCAGAGCCGGTAACGCCGCGTTTACTCAGTCGTCGGGCGCCGTTTCAACCATCGGTGCAGCGCTGGCAACAGGGTGTAACGGTGCGGCTTTGTAACTTACGCCTTAGCCGCCAACCACGGTTGGCGGGGGTCAAGCACCTTAATCGGTTAGAAAACGTACTGGCCCGTCAAGAGTGGAGCGATGCCACTATTGCCGAAGGCGTGCTCACAGATAGCGAAGGCTTGGTTGTGGAAGCCACCAGTATGAATATTTTTTGGCAGCAAGCGAGAGAGGTGTTTACGCCTCGGCTTGACCAGTGCGGCGTGGCTGGCACGCTGCGCGCTGGATTGATTGATAAAGGTGCCGTCGCCCAGGCTTCACTGCCGCTTGATCAATTCCCAGATGTCGAACGGCTATGGGTAGCAAACTCTGTCCAGGGCGTATGGCCAGTCACTACGCTGCTTGCAGCGGATGGCTCGTTGCTAAAGCGCTGGTCCGTGAACGAGCCTGACCCAATCCAGCGCTTGGCGCATCAGCTGTTAGGCTATGCCTAAACGTCGTTGTTCCTTGAGTTATCGCCGCGCAATTTTCTAGAGGTGTCATGGTGAAACGGTTATTAACCGCTTTATTGGTTTTAGTAATAGTGGGTGCTGTAGGTGCTGCGGGCGGTTACTTCTATTGGCAGAACCGATTAGAATCGCCGCTTACACTTGAAGAGCCAACGCTTTACCAAGTGCCTTCTGGCGCAGGGTTCAATCAAGTGGTGGCGGAGTTAGAAGCTCAGGGCATACTGGAAGATGCCTGGGCGTTTCGCCTATTAGCGCGGGTTGAGCCTGAGCGGGTGCCGCGTCTGCGTACTGGCGAATATCAACTACTGCCGGATATGAGCGGACTGGAAATGATGGCGCTGTTGGGCAGTAATAACGTGGTCACTTACCCACTGACGATTCCGGAGGGGTGGACTTTTCGTCAGATGCGCGACTTGCTTAATGCGGCGCCGAAACTTGAGCACCGCACGGCTGATTTGAGCGACGAAGAGGTGATGGCGCTACTCGACCGAGAAGGCACTTTTCCAGAAGGCTGGTTTTTCCCGGATACCTATCGTTACCACCTGGGGATGAGCGATGTCGATATTCTGCGTCAGTCGCTTGAGCGAATGGAAAGGATGGTCGATGAAGTGTGGGAACAGCGCGCCGACGACCTAACAATTGATACGCCCTATGAGGCGCTGATCATGGCTTCTTTGATTGAACGCGAAACCGGTGCGCCGGAGGAGCGGCGCGAGATTGCCGGGGTGTTTAAGCGCCGTATGGAGCAAGGGATGCGCTTACAAACAGATCCGACGATTATTTATGGCATGGGCGAGCGCTATGAAGGGCGCATTACCCGTGCCGATCTGCGCGAAGCCACACCTTACAATACCTACGTGATTGATGGGATTCCGCCCACGCCGATTGCTCTGCCGGGGCGCGCTTCACTAGAAGCGGCGGTAAACCCGCTCCCTGGCGAAACGCTTTATTTTGTCTCCCGTGGCGATGGCACGCACCACTTTTCGCGCACGTTGCGGGAGCATAATAATGCCGTCAATCGCTATATTCGCAACCGGTAATAGCCATGACCCATCATCACAGTCATCACCTCAGTTATCACCCCAATTATCAGCATAGTAAGGAAGCATAATGAATCAGCGTGGTCGCTTCATTACGCTGGAAGGCGGCGAGGGAGTGGGAAAATCCACTAATGTGAGCTTTGTCGCCGAATGGTTGGAAGCCCAGGGGCTGGACGTCGTGCTCACACGAGAACCGGGTGGGACTGAGCGTGGCGAAGCTATTCGTGCGTTGCTGCTGGATCCCGCTCCCCAAGAGCCGCTGCATGTGGACGCAGAGCTTCTACTCATGTTTGCCGCCCGCGCACAGCATTTAGCCGAAAAAATCCTGCCCGCCCTGGCAAGAGGGGCATGGGTGGTGTGTGATCGCTTTACCGACGCTACCTTCGCCTATCAGGGCGGCGGGCGAGGTATTGCCAGTGAACGGATTGCTGTGCTGGAAAAATTCGTTCAGCAGGGGCTTTCGCCTGATCTCACCTTATTGCTTGATATGCCCCAAGAGGCTGCAAAGCAGCGCTTAGAGTCGCGCCTTCGTGATCGCCATGAGCAGCGTGATCGCTTTGAACAGGAGCAGGCCGATTTTTTCCAGGCTGTGCGTGAAGCCTACTTGGCGCGTGCTACAGAAGCGCCCGAGCGTTTTGCGGTGATTGACGCTCAGTACGCGCTTGAAGAGGTCCAGGCGCAAATTAGCCAAGCATTAACGGCACGAGTAGCGGCATGGCGTTAACCGATGTAATGCCGTGGCACCTCGCCACTTGGCATCAGTTAACCCGCTTGGCCGATGGGAGGCGCATGCCCCATGCGCTATTGATTCACGGTGCTCACGGCGTTGGTAAACAGCAGTTGGCGGAGGCGTTAATTGCGCGGATGCTATGTGCCAAGCCCGCTGATAAAGCCTGTGGTCACTGCCATAGCTGCACTATGCTAGGGTCGGGTTATCATCCGGATTTGCTGCGTGTCTCTCCGGAAGAGGGCAAGCGTCAGATTCGCATTGACCCCATTCGCGAGGTTAACCGATTTGTCTCACAAACCGCCCAGCAGGGTGGTTACCGGGTGATTGTGATTTCACCTGCCGAGGCAATGAACATCGCCGCCGCCAATGCGCTACTTAAAAGCCTTGAAGAGCCCGGTGATAAAACACTCTTTATCCTGCTCTCGGACGTACCTTCGCGGATGTTGCCGACGATCCGCTCCCGCTGTCAGCAGTGGTCCTTGCCCAGTGTTCCCTTTGAGGCTTGCCGAGGTTGGTTAATTGAACAGCTTAACAGCGCCGATGAAGCCTATTTCTGGTGGCAGGTGGCGGGCGGTTTGCCATTGCTCGCGGTAGAGTTGGCTGCGCCTGAAGAGCGCGCTTTACGCCACCAAATTCATGACAGTTTCGAGCAACTGGTGCGTGGTGCCGAGCCTGTCTCTGAAGCAGCGCGCCTGGACCGCCAAGCGATAGATGCCATCTTGTGGTACGGTATCGCTTGGCTGGAAGACCTTATCCGCCTGGGTTTATCCGGTGAAGCAGCAGTGTTGCATAATCCTGATCTAGAGCCGCTCTATCGTCAGGCGGTTAAAAATGGCCGGGTGCAAGATTGGTTTCGCCTGCTCGACTATGCTCGTGAACAGCGGCGTCTGCTGGCGGTGGGGGCTAACCCCAATCCCCAGTTAGTGCTTGAAGCATGGTTGGTTCGCTGGGCGGCGCTGTTGCGTTCATAGCTGCGGCAGTATTATCCATCGCGTTCTTATCTTAATGCTCTTACTTACGGCAATGTAGCGAGGTCGTCATGGCAGCTCAAAAAGCGCTCTCTCTTACCGTTCCCGATGTGCCGACACTGCTCTCAGCGTATATGCCATTTCTGGATCGCGGGGGGATTTTTGTTCCCACGCAGACCCCTTACGCGCTTGGCCAGCAAGTATTCTTATTGCTGACACTGCCGGGTGAAAGTGAACGCCTCTCGATCACCGGGCAGGTGGTATGGGTCTCACCCGAGGGTGTTAGTGGTCGCCGTATGCCAGGCATTGGCCTACATTTCAGCCAACAAGATTATCCTGTACGTGACCGTATCGAAACGCTGCTTGCCGGACAATTAGATAAAGCAGCCCCGTCGTTCACGCTCTGATTCAAACCGTCGCTTACGCTTTGAATGCAATTATCATCGTGTTTATGGCCTAACCGTTGTCGAGACCTGCATGTTTGTCGATTCACATTGTCACTTAGACCGTTTGTCTGACCAGACTCACGGTGGGGATATCGCCGCCACCCTAGACGCTGCGCGCGCTGCCCACGTTAGTCAGTTTCTTGCTGTAGCCGTCACCTTGGATGATATGCCGCAACTGGCGGCCATCGCTCGTGCACATCACGATGTGGTGATCTCTGCTGGCTTACATCCCTTACATAGTCCTGAGAAGCATAGTACTGAGAAACATAGTTCTGAAAAACATAGTACTGAGAAACATGGCAGCGGAAGCGAGCCCAGCGTTGCGGATATAAAAGAGGCTGCCGAACAGTATGGCGCGGTAGCTATCGGCGAAACTGGTCTGGACTACCATTACCGCGACAGCGTACCGGTAGAAGTGCAGCATGAACGTTTCAAGCGCCATCTGATCGCTGCACGTGAATTGGAACTGCCGGTGATTGTTCATACCCGGGAGGCTAAAGAAGAAACGCTGGCCCTGTTGCGTGAATATAGCGACCCTCGGGTGGGCGGTGTATTACACTGCTTTACTGAAGACTTGGCGATGGCCCGGGAAGCAGTGCGGTTGGGCTTTTATATTTCGCTATCGGGTATTATCACTTTTCGCAACGCCGCTTCGTTGCGAGAGCTAGCCCGCCAACTGCCGCTGGATCGCCTGCTGATTGAGACCGATAGTCCTTATCTTGCCCCTGTTCCTTATCGCGGCAAGCCAAACGAGCCTGCTTGGGTAGTGGAAGTGGCAGAGTGCATCGCTCAAGAGCGGGGGATCAGTGTTGACGAAGTTGCCATGCAAACGACCGTCAACTTTTATCAGCTCTTTCGTGCCGCCGCTCCTGATGCTCCGGAACATGTTAAAGAGGCATTGGTACAGTCAGGGCTTTTATAGCCTGATGTGCGTTGAATACGCTCAAGCGAGGTGGGCGAGATGAATATTGATAGATTGCTGCAGCAACGCGACGAAGAGAAAGGGCTTGCAGGCGCTATCCCTCCACTTGATCAGTGGCAACCTCCTCTTTCTGGCGATATGAACCTACGAATTCACGCTGATGGTAGCTGGTGGCACGAAGGCCGGCCGTTTGCCCGTCCTAAGGTGGCGCGCTTATTGGCGTCTCTGCTGCGTCATGACGAAGATGGTTACTGCTTAGTTACGCCAGTAGAGCGCTGGCGGATAGAGGTTGAAGATCTGCCGCTAGTCGCAGTAGAGGCTGACTTTCGTGATGGGGCCTGGTGGTTCACCACGCAGTTTGATGATGTCATTCGCCTGGATGGCGAGCATCCACTCTCTATCACGTTAACGCCACAAGGTGAAGCGGTGCCGCAATTGCCGGTGCGTTTCGGGCTGGCTGCACGTCTACATCGTAATGTTTATTATCAACTGGTCGAGGCTGCAGAAACCCGTGAGGTAAGCAACGGAGTGACTGAAATTGGGCTGATGAGTGCCGGGCAGTGGTTTGCGCTAGGCCAACTTGATGATGAATCTTTAGGCGAGGCGCCGTGAAGCTAACTGCTGAACAGCAAGCCGTTGTCAATCACACAGACGGCCATGCGCGTGTGGCGGCGGTAGCGGGAGCAGGTAAAACCACCACCATGGCCGCTCGGGTGCTGCACCTGTTGGCCTGCGATGTGCCACCAAAGCGTATTTTGGTGCTGATGTTTAACCGCTCGGCCAAAGATGACTTTCAACGTCGTTTGGCGTCTATGGCGTCTACCGGGCAGGCGCTGCCCGATGTACGCACTTTTCACTCACTGGGACATCGCTTAACCCAGAGCTTTTGCCGCTGGGGTGCGCTCGCGCCGCGCCGATTATTATCCGCAGATTGGCAATTGGAGCGACTGCTTCGCCAGGCGAGTCTCAATGTACTGCGTGATGCTGTCGAGCGTCGCGACGCTGCCGTGGAGGGGGAAAGGCTTGAAGCCTTAGCGCATTTCTGCGGCTTGGTGAAGGCGGAGATGATCACCCCGGAAGCACTTTACGAGCGGCTCAATTTCGACCCGGATACCGACTATTTCCCCGCGTCCTTTGCCGAGGCGGAACGGCTATTAGAGGCGGAAGGGATGATGACTTATGCTGACTTACTCTATCGTCCTCTTCAGGTACTAGAAGCTGATAGCGCCCTACGGGCTCGCGTTGAAGGCTTTCTGGACCATGTCATTATTGATGAGTACCAGGATATTAACGCCGCTCAACAGCGTCTTTTATCCGTGTTGGTGGGTAATCGTGCCGAGGTAATGGCTGTCGGCGATGCCAACCAGTGTATTTATGAGTGGCGTGGCGCTAAGCCCGACACCATGCTGGAAAACTTTACCGCCACTTTTGGCGACGCTACCGACTATCCGCTATCAACGACTTTTCGTCATGGTCACGCCTTAGCGCTTGCTGCTAATCATGCCATTGCCGCCAATCAGCGTCGCCCCAACCAGATATGTCTCGCGGCAGCCAATAATCCGGAGACACGCGTCACAGTGGGGCAGGGTAGCCGCTTGTTTCTCGATGCATTGATCGATTGGCAGGCCCAAGGACGGGCTTTTAACGAGGCCAGTTTGCTAGTGCGTAGCTGGGCGTTATCGGTGCCTTTTCAACTGGCGTTATTGCAGGCGGGCATCCCTTTTCGGCTTCAGCGAGAGGATCGTTTTGTATTTCGTCTGCCGTTAGTACAGGCCCTGGCAGGGTATTTGAAAATGTCGCGCCGTCCTGGCCTGCTTCGCGATCCGCAGCAACTTCTATTACTGCTTTCTCAGCCGACCCCCTTCGTTGCTCGTGAACGGCTACAACGTTTAGCTCATCAGCTAGCGGCTACCCAGCAATGGCCTGAGCGGCATGATCCAGTCTTGACGGAATTAAAGCCAATCCAGCGGCGCACGCTAAAAAAACGTTGGGTGTTGCTATGCGAGTTGCCCCAATTAAGTGCATGGCCACCTGCCAAGCTATTAAGACATGTGGTGGAAAGCATCGAGGCGGAAAAAACGCTCAAACGCGCAGCCGCGCGCCGGGATAAAGGCGAAGAGGATGTTCGTTTACTCGACGTGCTAATTGAACAAGCACAAAGCGTGCGCGATCCCGATGCCTTTATCGAATTACTTGAACGTCCGGTAGAGAATCAGGCCGGTGGCATACTCATTAGCACGGTGCACGGTGCCAAAGGGCTTGAGTGGCCATTGGTAGCCGTTGCAGGCGTCAATGAAGAGGATTTCCCCCACTATAGCCGCGATAATCCGCTTAGCGATGAGCGCTTGGAAGAGGAGCGGCGGCTTTTTTACGTAGCCATAACGCGTGCTCAAGAGCAGCTATTAGTGCTCCATGATGGGGGCGTGCACCATCCTAGTCGCTTTATTGCTGAGAGCGCCTGGCAAGACAGCATGCGTGTCGCCGCCTGTTTAGCGAGTTCCAGCGTGCCAACGGCTTCGTTAAAGGTTACCTCGGTTGAGCTGGTAAAACGCTATTTAGATCGGCTTGGACGTGACGATATTGTGCTTGCAGCGGCGCAAGTTGAAGAGGCCAAAGTAGGTTATTCAGCCAAAACAACTTTTTACCCTGGTCAGCGGCTTCATCATGCAGTGTTTGGTGAGGGTGAAGTGGCTGCGGTAGAGGGAAATGCAAGCGATCCGGTGATTGATGTGCGCTTTGACCAGGCTGGCCGCAGACGGCTTATTGCCCGTCGTGCCCCTATTGAATTGTTAGAAGGCTCACAAAGCGCGCTACATTCTTAGCGTATGAGATGGGCGTTAAAGGGGGGAACGTTACGGCTAGTCAGAACGATTGCTCTCTGCTAGCCGTAACGTTAATGCTGCTTCTTACATATTGGGGTAATTAGGCCCGCCGCCGCCTTCTGGTGCTACCCAGTTAATATTTTGCGCCGGATCTTTGATATCGCAGGTTTTGCAGTGTACGCAGTTCTGGAAGTTGATCTGGAAGCGAGGTTGCCCTTCGCTATCTTCGACTACTTCGTAGACACCGGCTGGGCAGTAGCGCTGGGCCGGCTCGGCGTACTCGGGCAAATTGTGCTGGATAGGTATTTCCGGATCGTCCAAACGCAGGTGACACGGCTGATCCTCTTCGTGGTTGGTATTGGAGAGAAATACCGAAGAGGGTTTGTCGAAAGAGAGCTTGCCGTCGGGCTTGGGGTAAGTAATCTTTTCAAACTCAGACGCCGGTTTCAGTACACCATGATCAGTGTTGGTGTCGTGCACATTGGGTAGCTTGTTGCCCAGCAACTGATTGACAAAGTTGTAGGCGCCGCCGCCCATCGTGCCGTACTTATGCATGGCGGGGCCGAAGCTTGCGCTCTCTTTAAGTTCTTGATAGGCCCAGCTGGCTTCCCACTTCTGGGTAAAGCTTGTGAGTTCCTGGCCACCCTCATCGCCCGCCTTGAGCGCTTCAAATACGCTTTCCGCCGCCACCAAGCCAGACTTCATGGCGGTGTGCAGGCCTTTAATCTTGGAAAAGTTGAGCGTGCCAGCATCGCAGCCGATCAGCAGGCCGCCGTCAAAGGTCATTTTGGGTAGGCAATTAAAGCCGCCTTTGGTCAGCGCACGCGCGCCGTAAGCCACCCGCTTACCACCCTCCAGGTATTGGCTGAGCGCCGGATGATGTTTCATGCGCTGGAATTCATCAAAGGGCGAGAGCCACGGGTTCTGGTAGGAGAGATCCATGATCAAGCCAACCACCACCTGCTGATTCTCAGCGTGATATAAAAACCACCCGCCAGCGGTGTTTTTATCCAGCGGCCAGCCTGAACCATGAACCACCAGCCCCGGTTCGTGCTTGTCGGCCGGCACATCCCAAAGCTCTTTCAGGCCAATGCCGTAGTGCTGCGGGTCGCGTCCGGCATCAAGGGAAAAGTGCTCTATCAGGCGCTTACCCAAGTGCCCCCGGGCGCCTTCGGCAAACAGGGTGTACTTGGCGCGCAGCTCCATACCCGGCATATAGCCATCTTTGGGGGTGCCATCAGCGGCAACGCCCATATCGCCGATCTGGATGCCGCGTACCACGTTATCTTCTATAATCACTTCCTGAGCGGCAAAGCCGGGGAAGATTTCAACGCCCAGCTCTTCTGCCTGCTCGGCCAGCCAGCGGCATAGATTGCCTGCGCTGATCACGTAGCGGGTCATGTCGCCGCCGGTGTTGTGCATGCTTTTGGGTACCAACGCGTTGGGCAGCTTTTGCGCCTTCTGGGCGTCTTTTAGCAGGTAAACATCGTCGCGAATGGCGGGCGTATTAAGCGGTGCGCCGCGATCTTCCCAGTCAGGGAATAGCTCTGCCAGAGCGCGAGGTTCGAATACCGCACCTGATAAAATGTGCGCGCCGACTTCTGAGCCTTTCTCAACGACGCAAACGGTTAATTCTTGCTCCGCCTCGTTGGCTTGCTGCATTAGGCGGCATGCGGCGGAAAGCCCGGATGGGCCCGCACCGACAATGACAACATCAAAGTCCATTACATCGCGTTCAACAGTTTCCACCCGGTTTCTCCTTACTCTCTAAGAGCCATTGTGTGCAAACGCTAGCCTTTGGCTTTGTTGTAAGCACTAACTATTGTAAGTACTAGCTTATAAACAGATGGCCTTAATTTAAAACGGTCGTTTGCTTCTGGTTATACCCCATAATAGGCATAATACCTGTGTCAGGTCACGCCTACGATGGTGAAAGCAGCATTTCTCGGCGGTAAATTTCGCCCACCGCTGTTCAGCGTTACGACCAAGGCCGTAGTTATCAGCTATTGTTGCTAGCAGATAGGCTATGGCAAATTAATAGGGTTTTTCAATTGCGTACCTATCAAACGCTTGAATGAATTTGAATGTGCTCCATTGTTGGCAACGCACGTGTTAAAAACATTTTCGCTAACAAAGTATTCAGTCGCTCTTTAATAGCAACTGTCCAATAGAGGTATCCGCTGGGCGGGTGCCGTCTCAGGTTAACGGCTTTTACTACAAGCCAAGCGAGGAACCTATGAAAGTACTCGTCGCGGTGAAACGCGTCATCGACTACAACGTCAAAATCCGTGTTAAAGCGGACCACTCGGACGTTGACCTGACCAATGTCAAAATGGCCATGAACCCCTTCTGCGAAATTGCTGTGGAAGAAGCGGTGCGCCTCAAAGAGAAGGGCACCGCCACGGAAGTGGTTGCCGTCACGGTCGGGCCCAAAGCCGCCCAAGAGCAGTTGCGTACCGCGCTGGCGCTGGGCGCGGATCGCGCCCTCCATATCGAAACCGACGAACGCGTGGAATCGCTGGCGGTCGCCAAGCTGTTGGCCAAGGTCGTCGAAGAAGAGCAGCCCGGCCTGGTGATCCTGGGTAAGCAGGCGATCGACACCGACAACAACCAAACGGGCCAGATGCTCGCCGCGCTGACCAACCTGCCCCAGGGCACCTTTGCCTCGGAAGTAGCGGTCGACGGTGACACGGTTAACGTCACCCGTGAAATCGACGGCGGCCTGCAAACCGTGGCACTCACGCTGCCCGCGATTGTCACCACCGACCTACGCCTCAACGAGCCGCGCTACGCCAAGCTGCCGGACATCATGAAGGCCAAGAAAAAGCCGCTGGACGTTAAAACCCCCGCCGATTACGGCGTTGAAGTGGCGTCCAAGGTCACGCTGCTCAAGGTGGAATCCCCCGCCGAGCGCAAAGGCGGTATCAAAGTGGCCTCGGTAGACGAGCTGATCGACAAACTGAAAAACGAAGCCAAGGTGCTTTAATAGGAGCTGATCTCATGAGCATTCTGGTACTTGCCGACCTCCATGAAGGCCAACTGGCTAGCGCCACCGCCCACGTGGTCGCCGCCGCCCAGGCCATCGGTGGTGAGATTGATATTCTGGTCGCCGGCGAAGGCGTCCAGGCAGCGGCAGACGCCGCTGCAAAACTCGACGGCGTCAACAAAGTACGCGTTGCCGATAACGCCGTATACGCCCACCAACTGGCTGAGCCCATGAGCGCGTTACTGGTCGAGCTGGCCGATGGCTATACCCACGTGCTGGCCAGCGCCTCCACCACCGGTAAAAACGTCCTGCCGCGCCTCGCTGCGTTGAAAGACGTCAGCCAGCTATCGGACGTGCTGGGCGTCGAAAGTGCCGACACCTTCCTGCGCCCGATCTACGCCGGCAACGCCATTGCCACGGTCAAAAGCGACGACACGCTGAAAGTGATCACCGTGCGGACCACCGGCTTCGATGCGGTGGGTAATAGCGGCAGTGCAACGATCGAAGCCATCGACACGGTGGTGGACAACAGCCAGTCCCGCTTCGTCAAAGAAGAACTGGCCCAGAGCGACCGCCCGGAACTCAGCGGCGCCAAAGTCGTGATCTCCGGCGGTCGCGGTATGGGCAACGGCGAGAACTTCAAACTGCTCGACGGTATTGCCGACAAGCTGGGTGCCGCCATCGGTGCCTCCCGCGCGGCGGTAGACGCAGGCTTTGTGCCCAACGACATGCAGGTCGGCCAGACCGGCAAGATCGTCGCACCCGAGCTGTACATTGCCGTGGGCATCAGCGGTGCCATTCAGCACCTGGCGGGTATGAAAGACTCCAAGGTGATCGTCGCCATCAACAAAGACGACGAAGCGCCGATCTTCCAGGTGGCCGACTATGGCCTGGTGGGGGATTTGTTCGAGATCTTGCCGGAGCTTGAAAGCAAGCTGTAAGTGTTTGAGCAATCGATAAGCATTAAGCCGGCTTCGCCTGAAGTCGGCTTTTTTATGTCAGGTGTATTAGGTAAACTGCCAATAGTTGACTAAAGTACTGGGGCAAAGGGTAAGAAAAACTGCTCCAAAGGTTGAAAAGCTGCGGATTGACCGCACATAAGTAAGTGAAAGCAACGAAAGCCACTCAAGGAGATGATGATATGGCACATACACTACCCGAACTGCCGTACGCATACGACGCTCTCGAACCAAATATCGATGCAATGACGATGGAGATTCACCATTCTCGTCACCACCAAACCTACATCAACAACCTGAACGCCGCGCTGGAAGGTACAGGCCTTGAAGATGTACCGGTTGAAGAGTTGGTCTCTAATCTGGATCGTGTTCCAGAAGCCAAGCGTCAAGCCGTTATCAATAACGGTGGTGGGCATGCTAACCACTCTATGTTTTGGCAGATGATGTCACCCAATGGTGGTGGCAAGCCCCAAGGTGATGTTGCAAAAGCTATCGATTCAGAACTGGGTGGCTTTGAAGCTTTCCAAGAAGAGTTTAAAAAAGCGGCTGTGGGTCGTTTCGGCAGCGGCTGGGCGTGGCTCTCCGTCACCCCTGAGAAGAAGCTGGTCGTCGAAAATACGCTTAACCAAGACAGCCCGCTGATGCACGGCAACCAGCCGCTGCTCGGTCTGGATGTTTGGGAGCATGCCTACTACCTGAAGTATCAAAACAAGCGCCCTGACTATATTGCAGCGTTCTTTAATGTGGTTAATTGGGAAGACGTAGAGCGTCGTTACCAAGCTGCCATTAGCTAATATAGTGATGATCCGCTAGCAGTGTCCGTTCGCGGCGCTGTCAAAAAACCGCCCACTTTTAGTGGGCGGTTTTTTTATTGGCTGGGATATGGCTGGGTAATAGCTGTCAATATCCTGTGGATGAAAAATACCACATATGCTTGAATTGATTTTCTAATGGGCTATATATAGTATGCGTTGTGTCTTCTAAAGGGTGCGGGCACTAGATGTGCTCTACCCGAAAAACGCCACTTTGAAAAGGAAAATCACCATGGAAATTCAAATTTATAGCAAGCCAGCCTGTGTTCAGTGCACCGCGACTTACCGCGCACTCGACAAGCAGGGCCTTGAGTACACCGTGATTGATATTACCGCTAAGTCTGGTGCTCAAGAAGAAGTTGAAGCGCTAGGCTATCGCCAGCTTCCTGTCGTGGTCGTGGGTGAAGATCACTGGTCGGGTTTTCGTCCCGATCGCATTCAAGCCCTCGCGTAAGCGATTACCATGCTGGCAAGTTGCTTAACCACACCTGTCGCCGGCAGTTTGGTGTACTTCTCCACGAAGTCGGGTAATACCCATCGTTTTGTAGAAAAGCTTGGTTATGCAGCAACGCGGTTACCGCTCAAACAAGGCGAGTCGGCACCACAGGTAACGCAGCCATATATTTTAATTACCCCTACCTATGGCGGGGGCGAGACACAGGGTGCGGTACCCAAACAGGTTATTCATTTTCTTAATGACCCGCAGAATCGGGGCCTCCTGCGGGGGGTAATTGCCGCTGGAAACACTAATTTTGGCGATGCATACGGTCTTGCAGGCGATATTATTGCGAAAAAGTGCCACGTGCCGCTGCTGTATCGATTCGAACTGTTTGGCACCGAAGATGATGTGGCCAACGTCCGTAAAGGAGTAGAAGAGTTTTGGAAACGACTAACGTAGCCACGAAAAATGACGCCGCCAACAGCGTGGTAGGGTCAAAAAGACCAGCAGCAGGCGAGACGCGTACACTGGATTACCACGCCCTCAATGCGATGCTTAACCTGTATGGTGCCAACGGCGAACTGCAGCTCGATAAAGATCGCGAAGCGGCACGTCAGTACTTTTTGCAACACGTGAACCAAAATACGGTGTTCTTCCACTCGTTGAAGGAAAAACTCGATTACTTGGTGGAAGAGCAGTACTACGAAGCGGAAATGCTTGCTCAATACAGCTTTGCATTTGTGAAGGCGTTATTTGAGCAGGCCTATGCGTATAAATTTCGCTTCCCCAGCTTCTTGGGTGCCTTCAAGTACTACACCAGCTATACGCTGAAGACGTTCGACGGCAAGCGCTATCTAGAGCGTTATGAAGACCGTGTGTGCATGGTGGCGCTGACCCTGGCACGGGGTGACGAAGCCTTGGCCAAATCACTAGTGGACGAAATCATCAGCGGCCGTTTCCAGCCTGCTACTCCTACGTTCTTGAACTGCGGTAAACAGCAGCGCGGTGAGCTGGTTTCCTGTTTTCTGCTGCGTATCGAAGACAACATGGAGTCGATCGGGCGTTCGATCAATTCCGCCCTGCAGCTCTCCAAGCGTGGCGGCGGTGTCGCCTTCCTGCTCTCTAATATTCGTGAGTCCGGCGCGCCCATCAAGCGAATTGAGAATCAGTCATCGGGCATTATCCCGATCATGAAGTTGCTGGAAGACGCGTTCTCCTATGCCAATCAATTAGGGGCTCGTCAGGGGGCAGGAGCGGTATATCTCAATGCTCACCATCCGGATATTCTGCGCTTTTTGGACACCAAGCGAGAAAACGCCGACGAGAAAATCCGCATCAAAACGCTGTCGTTGGGCGTGACGATTCCGGATATCACCTTTGAACTCGCCAAGCGTAACGACGATATGTATCTGTTCTCGCCTTACGACGTGGAGCGTGTTTACGGCGTCCCATTTGGCGATATCAGCGTTACCGAGAAGTACCAGGAAATGGTCGCCGATGCGCGCATTCGCAAGCATAAGATCAACGCCCGGGCTTTCTTCCAAACGCTGGCTGAACTGCAGTTTGAGTCGGGTTATCCGTATATCATGTTCGAAGATACGGTCAATCGTGCTAACCCGATTGCTGGCCGTATCAACATGAGTAACCTGTGTTCGGAAATTCTGCAGGTGAATACGCCCACCGAATATGACGATGATCTGGGCTACCGTCAGGTGGGTCAGGATATTTCCTGCAACCTGGGCTCCATGAATATCGCCAAGGTGATGGACTCAGGCGATATCGGCACCAGCGTGGATATTGCCATTCGCGGCCTTACCGCCGTGTCTGAAATGAGCAACCTGCGCAGCGTACCCTCAATTGCCGAAGGCAATGCCCAGTCGCGGGCCATTGGCTTGGGCCAGATGAATCTGCACGGCTATTTGGCGCGCGAGCACATCTATTACGGCTCTGACGAGGGGTTGGATTTCACCAATCTCTACTTCTACTGTGTGGCGTTTCATGCACTGCGTGCCTCTAATCGTCTGGCAATCGAAAACAACGATACCTTTTCAGGCTTTGCGGACTCCACCTACGCCTCGGGAACGTTCTTCGATAAGTACACGGATCAAGCGTGGCTGCCGCGCACCGATAAAGTGCGTGAACTGTTCGAGCGTAGCGGTATTGCGTTGCCGACTCAGGAAGACTGGCAGGAGCTGAAAGCGTCGGTCATGGCCCATGGTTTATACAACCGTAACCTTCAGGCCGTACCGCCCACGGGGTCAATCTCCTACATCAACAACTCCACCTCCAGTATTCATCCGGTGGCGGCGAGAATCGAGATTCGTAAAGAGGGCAAGTTGGGGCGTGTTTATTACCCGGCGCCTTTCCTGGATGAAGCTAATTTCGACTATTTCCAGGACGCTTATGAAATTGGTCCGGAAAAGATTATCGACACCTACGCCGAAGCGTCGCAGCACGTTGACCAGGGGCTGTCGTTAACGCTGTTCTTCCCGGACACGGCCAGTACGCGGGACATCAACAAAGCGCAGATTTACGCCTGGCGTAAAGGCATCAAAACGCTTTACTACATTCGCCTGCGTCAAAGCGCGCTGGAAGGTACCGAAGTAGAAGGGTGTGTGTCGTGCACGCTGTAAACAGCCTGTGCCTTGTGGTCTTTAGTTAACTGCCCATCTTGCTAGCCCGGTTTTTTAAACCGGGCCTTGATAGCTATTTTAAGAACCGTTTTTTAATAGCGTTTTTTTAATAATTATTTTTTAAAGAGCTTCGTTTTTGCGAGCTACTTTTTTTGAGAGCATTGCCATGAATACTATGCAACGTTTGTCGCGGGTTGACGCGATTAACTGGAACCGACTCCAGGATGATAAAGACCTGGAAGTATGGAACCGCTTGACGAGTAACTTCTGGTTGCCCGAAAAGGTGCCGTTGTCTAACGACATCCAGTCATGGAACACCCTGACGCAGCAGGAAAAACAGCTGACCATCCGCGTGTTTACCGGGCTAACGTTGCTGGACACCATTCAAAGTAGTGTGGGCGCGCCGGTACTCATGGACGACGCGCGTACCCCCCATGAAGAGGCGGTTTACACCAATATCGCGTTTATGGAATCGGTGCATGCGCGCTCCTATAGCTCGATTTTCTCGACGCTCTGCACCACGCGCGATGTAGACGACGCATTTCGCTGGAGTGAGGAAAACCCGACGCTTCAAGCAAAATCGCAGCTGATTTTGGAGCGCTACCGCTCCGACGACCCGTTGATGCGCAAAGTGGCCAGCGTCTTCCTGGAGTCGTTTCTATTCTACTCAGGCTTCTATCTGCCGATGTACTGGTCAAGTCATGCCAAGTTGACCAATACCGCTGACCTGATTCGTCTGATTATTCGCGATGAAGCGGTACACGGCTACTACATTGGTTATAAATTCCAGCAAGCGCTGGCGGAAGCCACGCCTGAACGTCAACAGCAAGTCAAGGATTATGCTTACGAGCTGCTGTTGGAGCTTTACGATAACGAAGTGCGCTACACCGAATCGCTATATGACGAGGTAGGCCTGAGTGAAGACGTCAAAAAATTCCTTCACTACAACGCCAACAAAGCACTAATGAACCTTGGCTACGAGCCACTGTTCCCCAGTAGCGTGACCGATGTCGATCCGACCATCATGGCGGCGCTTTCACCCAATGCCGATGAGAACCACGATTTCTTCTCAGGCTCCGGTTCCTCCTACGTCATCGGCAAAGCCGTCGCCACCGAAGATGACGACTGGGCGTTTTAATATCGCCATGAGCTGTGGCGGAGAGTATAAAAAGGAGGGGAGTATGCCAGGAAGCGCAGCTAACGTATTGAAAATTGCCGCTGCTGTGGTGAGCGACCCTGACGGGCGTTTGTTGTTAGTGCGTAAGCACAATACGTCTTTTTATATGCAGCCGGGCGGCAAGATCGATGCGGGTGAAACCGCGTTAGAGGCAGTGTGTCGTGAGCTGCAAGAAGAAATTGGTTTGCATATTAGTGAAGATCAACTGATCCCGTTGGGCATGCATTCTGCTCCCGCTGCTAACGAGCTCGGCGTGGCGATAGAGGCGGATCTGTTTGGCCTTGTTATTGACGTGCCTGTTGAGGCGGCGGCTGAAATTGCCGAAGCAATATGGGTCACCCGTGAAGAGGCTTGGCAACTGCCGCTGGCACCGCTGACCAAAGAGTACGTAGTGGTGAATCATTAGGTTGTTCATTGTGATACGAGGCGCCAATAGGCGCCTCAGACTGCTGACGAACCCCACTTTTTGTGGGGTTTTGTCGTTTAAGAGGCTCCTTTCTGAAGCGATCACTAGTGAGCGCGGTTTTTTAGTCATCGCGCATTGAGGTGTTGCTCCAACAGG
>NZ_JBRAMC010000011.1:0-75005 GCF_052959335.1 Vreelandella sp. H-I2 | reverse complement strand
TCGCGCGATGGGTAGTTTGCGCAGCCAGTCGGGTTAGCCGTTCGAGATCTTCAGCATGCTTGGGATAAACCGCCGCCTGGGGCAAACGCTGGTAAATCGAGTTATCCGTTGCCAGCACCGTGCGGTTGGCATAGTCAGGCGCTATTTCGCCCTCAAATCCGCGGGTTTTGAGAGCTTGTAGAAATCGCACATAATCTTTGCCCAAACGTTCAAACGGGGCGGTACGGGTGTCCAAGGATGCAATCATAGTTGATCAAGCCGTCAGTGCCGGGGGGCGCAATAAAAGAAGACCGCTACTTTACCGCAGCGGCTGCCTGGCTGCATCTCACCGTCACGCTTTACGCTGTCGCTTACTCTGCGCCCAGCGCTTCTTTGACTAGCGCTAAGGAGGCGTCCGACATCGGCAGTGCGAGGGCTAGTTCGTGGGCTCGAGGTGACATTTTGCGCCACGTCATCTGTACAATACGCACCATATGGTCGTGTTCGATCTTACGCGAGAAGTCAGCAAAGTAGTTCTCCAGAAATACCAGGCAGGCGCAATCTTCCAGCGCTTGAACGTCAGGATCGCGGCCCAGGCCTTTTTTGCCAATTATCGTCGCTGCGCGGTCGGCTTCTTCGGGTGCATAGCCCGCATCACGCATTAACTGGGCAGTGGTCTCGCCCGCCCGCTTGCCCTGGTCGCGTCGCCAGGTCAAATAACCCACACGCCCTTCGGGATACGCTTCACGGGGCACTAGCCAGCGCTGCAAGTGCTGGGCACGCACGGCGAGGCGCAGGACCTCATCCGGGGCATCATGGACACGCTCTAGCCACTCACTCATGCGCTGGGCGTAGGCCAGTTCCTGGGGCATGGATGTGCCATCGGCGAGGGTAGTGGCGCGCGGGTCCTCAGCATGCAGGGCGTCAATGGCAGCGAGCGTTTGATCAAAGGCAGTAGGCATGGTGGCATTGCTCGGCGTCGAGTGAATAAGGACTAGGTTGCCGAGAAAACGCATGAATCACAACTGCGGTGTGACACCACCCATAGCTCACCGCCGCGCTTTTGCCTACAATAGGTGCCTTTATGCACGTGCGTTGGCGCGTTGCTCTTATTGTTTTCAGGCCAAGGGACAGGATTCATGCTCGATCCGAAACTGCTGCGCGGTGATCTTGACACGGTTGCTCAACAACTGGCCCGCCGGGGCTTTGTGCTTGATAAAGCGGGGCTGCAGGCGCTGGAGTCCCGCCGCCGCGAGCTACAAACTCAAACCGAGCAACTGCAGAATGAGCGCAATATGCGCTCCAAAGCGATTGGTAAAGCCAAGAGCAACGGTGAAGACATTCAGCCGCTGCTGGATGAAGTCAGCGATTTGGGTGATCGCCTGGACAAAGCGAAAGTCGAACTGGCTGAGGTGCAGGAGGAGTGGGACGACGCGATTAGCGGTATTCCTAACTTGCCCCATGCAAGTGTGCCGGAAGGCGAAAAAGAAGCCGATAATGTCGAACTGCACCGCTGGGGCACGCCCCGTGAATTTGACTTTACGGTGCTGGATCACGTCGATCTGGGTAAGAAGTCGGGATATCTCGACTTTGAGCTAGCGGCCAAGATCACCGGCGCTCGCTTTGCGGTAATGCGCGGGCCGATTGCGCGCCTTCACCGGGCGCTGGCGCAGTTTATGCTGGATACCCAAACCGAGCAACATGGTTACGAAGAGTGCTACGTGCCGTATATGGTCAACCGCGACTCGCTCATGGGCACCGGTCAGCTACCGAAGTTTGGGGAAGATTTGTTCAAGCTGGACGATGAGCGTGAGTACCACCTGATTCCCACTTCCGAAGTACCGCTCACTAACTTCGTGCGTGATGAAATCGTTGAGCTGTCGGCGCTACCGATGAAGCTTACCGCACATACGCCCTGTTTCCGCTCTGAGGCAGGCTCACATGGCCGCGATACTCGCGGCATGATCCGTCAGCATCAGTTCGATAAGGTCGAGATGGTGCAAATCGTTGAGCCAGAGAAGAGTTACGAAGCACTGGAGGAAATGCGTGGCCATGCGGAGGCAATCCTGCAGGCACTGGAACTGCCGTATCGTGTGGTGACGCTGTGCACCGGGGATATGGGCTTTGGTGCTACGAAAACCTATGACTTGGAAGTGTGGCTGCCTAGTCAGGAGACTTACCGGGAGATTTCTTCAGTTTCTAACTGCGAAGATTTCCAGGCGCGGCGCATGCAGGCGCGTTTCCGCCACCCGGATTCAAAAAAGCCACAGTTGCTGCATACCTTGAACGGTTCGGGCCTGGCGGTAGGCCGCTGCCTGCTGGCGGTGCTTGAAAATCACCAGCAGGCGGATGGCTCGGTAACTATTCCTGAGCCGCTACGTCGTTACCTGGGCGGTGTGGAGCGTCTGCCCCTTTAAGCGCCCATTCAACGCTAACCCCGGCATCAATACGAATGGTGCCGGGGCTATAATCACTGACGGCACCGGTTTTGCTTGCACCAGCAGCATCGCTCTCTGCCCGCATCGACATCATCTGAGGTTGGAATACCGGTGATTGGGTCTCTTCAATACGCTGCACATGGCCCAGCTCGGCATCTAAGCTGTCGGCCATCAGGTTGGCTTTGCGCTGCGCTTTCTCCAGTGCTTTGACCAAGGCTTCGTCAGTGGCTGCATCGCGGTCCTGCAGGTCGAACTGCACGCCGTCCAGCGAGTTAACACCTGCTGCAATCAAGGCGTCTAATACATTACTTAGCTGATCAAGCTCGGTAAGTTCGACGGTGATTGGGCGTTCCAGGCGAGTTCGCTGCAGGGTTTCATGTTCGCCGTCTTCATTACGCGGGCCTTGAATATGCTCTGGATAAACATTTAGCGAACCGGCATTGATGGCATTGCGTTCAAGGCCAGTGGCTTCCATCTCTTCGATTAATTCGCTGGCGCGGGTTTCTAAACGCTCGCGCGCCTCACTAAGTGCGCTACTATCGCTCTCTTCCATGGTGGATAGGGCAGGAGTGTTTTCCCAGAGACGTGCATTCAAGGTGGCTTTGTCGGGCTCTACCTCAACCCACGACTGCGCTTGAACGTGCAGGCTGGGCGGCGCTTGGTGCGAAGGCGAAGCTTGAGCTAGAGGAGCACTGAGCAGTGCCAGAAGGGCGCCACCTAGGAGGCCGTATCGTAGTCGTTGAGCACAAAGCAGAGTCGTTGGCATAAGTTACTTCCTTGATAATGGAGGCTAAGCGCCGCCATGTAGATGAATAAGAAGACGTTGTTTGGAAGCGTAGAGGAAAATAAAGTTCAGCACTAAAGAGTAGACCTAAAACAGTTGCTTATTGTTTGCACGGTTTGTGCAATATGACGAATGCAGCCATTATAGATGGATAACACGCTAGGGAAGGATTATGTCGAAATTGTCGGACGAGGATTACCGCAGTATTCCACTCAATGCCACCTTGGCACTCGCCGCGCTGGTGGTGATTATTGCTGGAATGAAAGTCGGCGCTGACTTGCTAGTGCCGTTGCTGCTGGCAATATTTATTGCGGTCGTGTGCACCTCACCCGTGCAGTGGTTGCATCGCTGCGGCTTGAGCATGCGGGTGTCGGCATTTCTGACGTTGATGGTATTACTGGCGTTTATATCGCTTATTGGCCTACTGGTAGTTAATAGTTTTAGTACTTTTTTGACGGCGTTGCCGGAAATCGAGTCGCGGCTTTATGAGCAATATTGGAACTTGCTTAATGCGCTGTCTTCACGTGGATTGGCGATAAATCCTGACCAGATCAATTCGCTATTTGAAGGCGAGGATGAAGGCTCGTGGATGCCAGCGCTATTGGGTCAGCTTGGCAACTTCTTCATGCAGAGCATTATTGTCGGCCTGCTGGTCATCTTCATGCTGTTCGAGACGCTTAACGTTCGTGAAAAAATCTCTCGTGCACTTGAAAACCCCGCGCCTAGCTTAAAGCGATTCAGTGAATTTAGTTTAACATTGAAGCGCTATTTGGCCGTTAAAACCATGATCAGTCTGGCAACAGGAGCGCTCGTTTGGCTCTCTTGCATGATCGTAGGCGTGGAGTTTCCTTTGCTGTGGGGCGTGTTAGCCTTTGCGCTCAATTTTATTCCCAATATTGGTTCAGCGTTAGCCGCGATACCCCCCGTGTTGTTACTGCTGATTGCACAAGATGGCGGCCCGTTTCAGGCGCTGCTACTGGCTTCTGCCTATTTGGTGATCAACTTTGTACTTGGCAATCTGATTGAGCCAAGGGTAATGGGGCAAGCGCTCGGGCTCTCGACGTTTGTGGCGTTTCTATCACTGGTGGTGTGGGGATGGATCTTTGGTGCGGCGGGGATGCTGCTTTCAGTGGTGCTCACGATGACGCTGAAGATTGCCCTGGATAGCCACCCGCAAACGCGTTGGATTGCTCGGTTGTTGGGACCTGGAAAGCAGCGCTTAAAAAGGAGCCCGGCGAGCGATCCAAGACTGCCGCCGTGGAAGCGCTGAAGTAAAAATAGAGAGTAGGGAAAATATTACCGCCGACAGAGTCGGCGGCTTTTGCAAGGTTAGCTGCATTCATCAAGCGTTTTGTTCGATGAACTGCGTCAGTTGAGATTTAGATTGTGCACCAACCAAGGAAGCGACTTTGGTGCCGGATTTGAACAGCATTACAGTCGGAACGCCGCGTACCCCTTGTTCGGCAGCAATTTCAGGTGCGTCATCTACATTGACGCTAACCACTTTCAGGTTGTCCTGGCGTTCAGCAGCCACTTCATCAACGACTGGGGCCATGACTTTGCACGGGCCACACCAAGGCGCCCAGAATTTCATTAGCACAGGCTGTTCAGCGTTGAGGACTTCTTGCTCAAAATTGGCGTTGGTGACATCAACATTATTAGCCATTTGCTTCTCCCGTTTGCGTTGCTCTTACTGTTTCGTTGCCTCAAATGGAGCAACGGTCATTACGCGATTAATTAGCGCTCTTTCACCGCGCCTCATGTCTATCGCGATAAGCGTGGGCAGATGTTAGCGGGCGCGAAGGTTGCTGGCAAATTTCACGCGTGGTGATTTAACTGAATAGCAGAAATTACTGGATGCTGGTAGGGAGATTTTTTTATAATATAAAAGTATTATTAGTGTGATTTTTATTCTATTTAGTGCTGGGGCTGCTGTATCGCTAACATAGCCTTTCAGACACATTGTATTAGCTACACATAGTGGTATGTCAAAGTGCGGCTTGCGTGGTTTGCATGGACCTGAATAGACAATAAATAAGGTGAGGATATGAAGCTACAACAGCTACGCTATATTTGGGAAGTCAATCGTCATAACTTGAACGTCTCAGCCACAGCGCAAAGTTTATTTACCTCACAGCCGGGGATCTCCAAACAAATTCGGTTATTGGAAGATGAGCTTGGCGTTGAGATTTTTGCCCGCAGTGGCAAGCATCTCACCCGCGTAACGCCAGCCGGACAATCCATTATCGATCTGGCAGGGCAAGTGCTGCGCCTAACCGATAATATTAAACAAGTAGCCCAGGAGCATAGCGACGAACGCCGTGGCAGTTTGGCCATTGCCACGACTCATACTCAAGCCCGCTATGCGCTGCCGCCTATTATTAGCGAATTTACCTTAAAATATCCTGATGTGGCGCTGCATATGCAGCAGGGCACGCCAAAGCAGATCGCTCAAATGGTCAGTGAAGGACAGGCGGATTTTGCCATTGCTACTGAATCGTTAGAGCTATTTACCGACTTGGTGCTATTGCCGTGCTATCGCTGGAACCGTTGCGTACTGGTACCTAAGGGGCATCCCTTAGCAACGCATCAAGGCCCGTTAACCCTTGAGGCGCTCGGTGAACACCCTATAGTGACCTATGTCTTTGGATTTACCGGTCGTTCTCAGTTAGATGACGCATTTAAAGCCAAGGGGTTAACGCCTAATGTGGTACTGACGGCTGCCGATGCGGACGTGATTAAAACCTACGTGAGGTTGGGCATGGGGGTTGGTATTGTGGCCCATATGGCCGTCGATGAGGCACTCGACGATGATTTGGTGGCACTGGAGGCCAGTCATTTGTTTGCCAGTTCAACCACCAAAATCGGTATTCGCCGTGGCACCTTTATGCGCGGCTATATGTATGACTTCCTGGAACGCTTTGCACCCCACTTAACGCGCGACCGTGTAGATGAAGCGCTAACGGCAGGCCCGCGTCATGAGCAGTCTCTGTTCGATGATCTGGACCTGCCTGAGTATTAATCGTTAGTGTTGTAAATGCAGACCGCATTCGCGCTTTTCTTCTACCTTGGTGGGGTCAAAATAGTCGAAATTGTTGGGCAGGTTATGTGCCTGTAAATACTGGTACATCTCCTTAGCGCTCCACTGCAGAAGTGGCGCTACTTTTAAAAGCCCGTCGCTGTTGCGGCTAACCGGCTGCATTTTGGCGCGCTCCGGCGTGTCTTCGGCGCGTAGCGCGGTGAACCAGACATCGGGCTGCATTTCACGCAATGCACGCTCGAAGGGTTCAAGCTTAACCTCCTGCGTAAAGGCCGCATGGCGTGGGTCGTCTATACCAGGCATAGGGCCATCCAGCGCTTCGCGGTGGGCGCGGGTACGCCGGGGGACAAAGCTGACGATATTGAGGTCGAGCTGTTTTATCACCTCGTCGGCGAATTGATAGGTCGCCTGGGTATTGTAACCGCTGTCCATCCACACAATCGGTATATCTGGGCGTACCTGGCTCATCATGTGCAGGATCACCGCTTCAAAAGGGCGAAAGTTGGTGGTGCAGATAGGCCGCGCGCCTTGGGCTAGTGCCCACTCAATCAAGCCTTGCGGGTTTTTATTACCGCTATTGGCAAATTCACTATTAATTGCTTCAAGCTCTGAGGACATGTCGCCTCCTGTTCAGGGATAGGTTGATAGCGTTTAGGCTACCAAACCCAAGCCATCTCTCCCCAATACCGTTTGGTTAGGCTTTTATATTTCTTTTTGCTATAGAAATTTAATTGCTTATTCCAAAGCGCCAATTAGGTGGCGGATTTTATCCAATGTCTCGGTGTACTCTTCGTCCGCTTGAGAGTCTGCCACCAAGCCTCCGCCGCCCCATACATGCAGTCTTCCCGCTTCGGCAACCATGGTGCGAATAGCAATTGACGTATCCATGCTGCCGCGTACATCGACATAGCCTAGGCTGCCGCAATAGACACTGCGCTGGCAGGGTTCTAATTCATCAATAATCTGCATGGCGCGAATTTTGGGTGCGCCAGTAATTGAGCCGCCGGGAAATGCCGCCTTGAGAAGTGCCAGCGGCGTATAGCTGTCGGCGAGTATCCCCTTTACCACGCTAACCAGGTGATGCACGTTCGGATAGCTTTCTAATCGGCACAGTTGCGGCACGGTAATGGAGCCAGGCTGGCACACTCGTCCAAGATCGTTGCGTAGCAAATCAACGATCATCACATTCTCAGCGCGATCTTTTCGGCTGTTCAACAACTGCTCCGCTAGCGCCTGGTCTTCTTCAAGCGTGGCCCCGCGGGGGCGGGTGCCCTTGATGGGCCGTGTTTCAACCTCGCCGTTGCGGCATTGAATAAAACGCTCTGGCGAGAGAGAGAGAACGGCCTTGTCATCCCAGGCCATAAAACCTGAAAAGGGCGTGGGGGTTGCTTGACGCAATCTCAAATACGCCTGCCATTCATCCCCCTGATAATCGGCATAGAAGCGCTGAGCCAAATTGATCTGATAGCAGTCACCTTCCCGAATGTAACGTTGCACAACGTTAAAGCGGTTGATGTATTGGGCATGGCTAAGCTCGGCTTTGAAGGCGCTATTTAAAGTAAAAGAGCTAGTTTCTACTGGCGCCTGGGCCAGCCAGCCCTCTACCTGCTCACGGCGTTCCGGTGTGGCGATTAACCATGCCTGCTGGGTCACGTGATCAAGGGAAATACACCAGTCATAAAGCCCTAGCCGTGCATGAGGTAATAAAACGGCTCTTGCTTGAAGGCTGGAGATAGCTTGTGATTCGCGGCCTAAATCATAGCCCCAATAACCAATTAGTCCGCCTAGAAAGGGCAGTTCACTGGGTTCGTTTGGGATATCAAGCTGGTCCAATAACCATTGCTGAAGCGCAAATGCATCGTTGGATAAAGACAGCGGGGGGCTGAACTGGTCTGACAAGAGCTGTGCATTGCCATCACTGAACACTTCCAACATGGCAATGGGGTCGCTACTGATGATGTCAAAGCGGCCGGTAGCAACCGGGCGGCCACTATCAAGCAATACCGCGCCGGGTCTGGCGCGCAGGCAAGCGAATACTCCCAGGGGATCGGGTGAGTAGGGCAAGGGAGCTATCGTCAACGCCTTGTTCATTAAGCAAATGCCTGGCCAAGTAAGGGCGAGTCATTTTAGAGGGGCATAGACAATGACACCAGCGCTAACCTTTGACGCCTTTCTCACGTACCACTAAAGGTCTGCCTACCATTAAGGACTAATTGTTGACAGGCTAAGGCGGATTTTCCCCTCGAGTACAACGAAAGGCGTATAAAATCGGTAAACGAGGTTAGTTGACGGCTCAATTGGCACGCGCTAGAGTTTGCTTACTTCTCAATTGTCGACAATCAATTATGGCAACACTTGCTTCTAACTCGCTAACAGCCGCGAATGTTTTATCTGAAACAGAGGGGGGGGAGGCTACCCCCCCTGAGACTGCTGTGCCCGAAGTACGCACGCTCGCAGAGCGGGTATTTCATCAGTTGCAGGATGCCATCGTGCGCGGCGAACTCGCTCCCGGCAGTAAAATTACCGAGCCCGGACTATCTAAAACCTACGGTATTTCACGAGGGCCGCTGCGCGAAGCGATGCGACGCCTTGAAGCGCACCGATTAATTGAACGCGTTCCTCATGTGGGCGCGAGGGTGGTTCAGCTTTCAATGAAAGAGCTTTTAGAGCTCTTTGACCTGCGTGAAGCCTTAGAGAGCATGGCTGCCCGGCTGGCCGCAGAGCACATGTCGCCCGATGAAATTCAAGGGTTGCGTGATGTATTGGCACTACATGAAGGCCAAGCGGACCTGAAGCGTGGTGAAGCCTACTATCAGCGTGAAGGTGATCTCGATTTTCATTACTGCATCGTTCAGGGCAGTCATAACAAGATGTTGATGAACCTGCTATGCGACGATCTTTACTACCTTGTGCGCCTTTATCGCACCCAGTTTAGTGCCAGCGGCACACGACCGCAGCGTGCTTTTGTGGAACATCACCGTATTGTGGATGCCATCGAAGCGGGAGACGCAGAGTTAGCCGAGCTATTGATGCGACGCCATGTTAGCGCCTCACGTGCCAATGTGGCGGACCGCTATGCGGCGACCCTCGCACAGACAGCTTTAACATCAGAAAGTTAAAACATAACTAAAAATTAGCTAAACCAGAACAACAGGAGAAACACCTCATGTCCCAGATGACTCCCGGCGCGCGTTTTCGGGCTGCGCTAGAGGCGAACCGGCCGCTGCCGATCTTAGGCACTATTAATGCGTACACCGCGCTGATGGCCGAAAAAGTGGGCCACCAGGCAATTTATCTTTCCGGTGGCGGTGTTGCCAACGCCTCATTTGGCTTGCCGGATCTGGGTATGACGACCATGAATGACGTGGTGGAAGATGCCCACCGTATCTGCGGTGCCTCCGAGTTGCCGCTGCTGGTGGATATTGATACCGGCTGGGGCGGCGCCTTTAATATCGCCCGCACCGTTAAAGAGATGCAGCGTGCCGGCGTGGCGGCGGTGCATATGGAAGACCAAGTCGCCCAAAAGCGTTGTGGCCATCGCCCCAACAAGGCGATTGTTACCCAGCAAGAAATGGTGGACCGCATTAAAGCGGCGGCAGATGCCAAGATCGACCCCGATTTCTACTTGATTGCCCGCACTGACGCTTTCCAAAAAGAGGGGCTTGATGCGGCCATTGAGCGTTCCAATGCCTGCGTAGAGGCGGGCGCTGATGCTATTTTTGCCGAAGCGGTCCACACGCTGGATGATTACAAAGCTTTCTGTGAACGGGTCAATGCACCGATTTTAGCCAATATCACTGAGTTCGGTGCTACGCCACTGTTTACCCAGTCTGAACTGGGCGAGGTTGGCTGCCGCATGGTGCTTTACCCGCTCTCTGCGTTTCGCGCCATGAACGCAGCGGCGCTTCAGGTCTATCAAAGCATTCACAACAACGGCCATCAAAAAGACGTTGTGCCAATGATGCAGACTCGCGACGAGCTCTACGACTTTTTGAACTACCACGACTTTGAACAAAAGCTTGATGCACTGTTTGCCGAACAGGGCGACGACCAGTAAGCCAAACGCCAGTTAACGTTCGATCATATTTGAAAAACACAATTTAAAATAAAAGCAGTAATAGGAGACACACCATGGCTGATAAACCCGTGACAGGTGCAGGACTACGTGGCCAGAGCGCTGGCTCCACCGCGCTGTGTACGGTAGGCAAAACAGGCTCAGGCCTGACCTACCGTGGATTTGATATTAAAGAGCTGGCTGAAAAAGCCAAATTCGAAGAGGTCGCCTACCTGCTGTTAAAGGGCAAGCTGCCCAACCAGGGCGAATTAGATCATTACATCAGCAAGCTCAAAAGCCTGCGTGGCCTGCCCGATGCGCTGAAAACGGTACTTGAGCAGATTCCTAAAGATGCCCACCCGATGGATGTGATGCGCACCGGCACCTCTATGCTGGGCAACCTAGAAACCGAGGAGAATTTTGATCAGCAGCAAGACGTCGCCGACCGGTTGCTAGCGGTGCTGCCCTCGATTATCTGCTACTGGTACCGCTTCTCGCACGATGGCGTACGCATTGATACCGAAACGAATGATGATTCAGTCGGCGGCCATTTCCTCAATATGTTGCGCGGCGAACCTGCCTCTGAACTGCATGCGCGGGTAATGAACGTCTCGCTGATTCTTTACGCCGAGCACGAGTTCAACGCCTCTACCTTTACTGCTAGGGTGTGTGCCTCGACGCTGTCCGATATGCATTCCTGCGTAACTGGAGCCATTGGTTCTCTGCGCGGTCCGCTACATGGTGGCGCCAACGAAGCGGCCATGGCGATGATCGAAGATTGGCAGTCGCCGGAAGAAGCGGAAAGCAAGATCCTGGGCATGCTGGAGCGCAAGGACAAGATCATGGGCTTCGGTCACGCGATTTATCGCGAATCCGACCCACGTAACGAGATCATCAAGCACTGGTCCAAGAAGCTCTCAGACGATGTCGGCGATAAAGTGCTTTATCCGGTTTCCGAGCGAGTCGAAGCGGTCATGTGGCGCGAGAAAAAATTGTTCTGCAACGCAGACTTTTTCCATGCCAGTGCATACCACTTCATGGATATACCCACCAAGCTGTTTACACCGATTTTTGTTATGTCGCGGCTGACTGGCTGGGCGGCCCACGTATTCGAACAGCGTGCCAACAACCGCATTATTCGTCCTAGTGCCGATTACACCGGCCCCGAGAAGAGCGAGTGGGTGCCGATAGAAGCGAGAGACTGAACCGCTTGCTGCCCGGTGGCTTGGACGCCGGGCTTTTTTCCGCTCCTCCTTCTTGTGAGTCTGCCTGCTATGAATACCCAATACCGTAAACCGCTGCCTGGCACAGCGCTTGAGTTTTTTGATGCGCGCGAGGCGGTGGAAGATATCCAGTCAGGTGCCTATGCGCAGCTGCCCTATACTTCTCGTGTGCTGGCGGAACAGCTGGTGCGCCGCTGCGATCCCGAGCTTCTCACCGATGCGCTGAAACAGCTGATCGAGCGCAAGAGCGACCTTGATTTTCCTTGGTATCCGGCGCGCGTCGTCTGCCATGATATCCTCGGGCAGACCGCGCTGGTCGATCTGGCTGGCTTACGTGACGCCATCGCCGAAAAGGGCGGCGATCCTGCCAAGGTCAACCCGGTGGTGCCCACCCAACTGATTGTCGATCATTCGCTAGCCGTAGAGCATGCAGGTTCAGAAGAGGGCGCTTTTGAAAAAAACCGTGCCATTGAAGACCGCCGCAACGATGACCGTTTCCACTTTATCAACTGGACCAAGACGGCGTTTGAGAACGTCGATGTGATTCCGCCCGGCAACGGCATTATGCACCAGATCAATCTGGAAAAAATGTCGCCAGTGGTGCAGAACCGCGATGGCATCGCCTACCCCGATACTTGTGTGGGTACCGATAGCCATACACCTATGGTGGATGCCCTCGGCGTGATTTCCGTAGGCGTAGGTGGCCTAGAGGCCGAAAGCGTCATGCTGGGGCGTGCTTCCATGATGCGCCTGCCGGATATCGTCGGTGTGAATTTGACCGGTAAGCTGCAGCCGGGAATCACAGGCACAGATATGGTGCTGGCGATAACCGAGTTTTTGCGTAAGGAGCGGGTGGTCGGCGCTTACCTGGAGTTTTATGGTGAAGGAGCCAATGCTCTGACCGTCGGTGATCGCGCGACTATCTCCAACATGACGCCCGAGTACGGAGCGACGGCGGCGATGTTCTATATTGATGACCAGACCATCGATTACCTGAAGCTTACCGGCCGCGAAGATGATCAGGTAGCGCTGGTCGAAACCTATGCCAAACACACCGGCCTGTGGGCGGACAGTTTGACTGGGGTTGTGTACGAACGCGTGCTGACCTTTGATCTCTCATCGGTACACCGCACCTTGGCCGGGCCATCGAATCCTCACGCCCATCTGCCTACTTCAGAGCTTGCCCAGCGCGGCATTGCAGTGGGCCTCGAAGCAGCACGCGAAGAAGAGAAAGCTGGCAAGATGCCTGATGGTGCCGTTATTATCGCTGCCATCACTAGCTGCACCAATACCTCTAACCCACGCAATATGGTCGCCGCCGGGTTAATCGCCCGCAACGCTAATCGGCTTGGTTTACTGCGCAAACCGTGGGTGAAGTCGTCGCTGGCGCCGGGCTCAAAAACCGTCAAGATGTACCTGGAAGAAGCCGGGTTGATGAGCGAGCTTGAAAACCTTGGCTTTGGTGTCGTGGCTTACGCCTGCACCACTTGTAACGGCATGTCCGGGGCGCTGGATCCAAAAATCCAGCAGGAGATTATTGATCGCGATCTGTATGCTACGGCTGTGCTTTCCGGTAATCGTAACTTCGATGGACGGATTCATCCTCATGCCCAGCAGGCCTTTTTGGCCTCACCGCCGCTAGTAGTCGCCTACGCGATTGCAGGCACGATTCGTTTTGATATCGAGAAAGATGCGCTGGGTGTGGACCAAACGGGCAACCCCGTCACCTTGAAGGATATCTGGCCAGCCGATGAAGAGATCGATGCGATTGTTAAGTCATCGGTGAAGCCGGAGCAGTTCCGGCAGACCTATATTCCTATGTTTGATCTGGATAAAAGCGCCCGTGCCCAAGTGAGCCCGCTGTATGACTGGCGGCCTCAGAGCACCTATATTCGTCGCCCGCCTTATTGGGAAGGCAACATGGCCAAAGAGCGCACTCTGAAAGGCATGCGCCCGCTAGCGATTCTGCCGGATAATATCACCACCGATCACCTCTCGCCCTCCAACGCTATTCAGCTTAACAGCGCATCAGGTGAGTACTTGGCCAAAATGGGGGTGCCTGAGGAAGACTTTAATTCCTACGCGACACACCGTGGCGATCACCTTACCGCTCAGCGCGCCACGTTTGCCAATCCCAAGTTATTTAATGAAATGGTGCGTGATGCCGATGGCAACGTGAAACAGGGTTCGTTGGCGCGAATAGAGCCCGAAGGTGAAGTTACCCGCATGTGGGAGGCTATCGAAACCTACATGGCGCGTAAGCAGCCGCTGATCATTATCGCGGGCGCAGATTACGGCCAGGGTTCCTCGCGGGACTGGGCGGCCAAAGGCGTGGCGCTGGCGGGCGTGGAAGCGATTGCCGCGGAGGGCTTTGAGCGTATTCACCGCACTAACCTGATTGGCATGGGTGTGATGCCGCTGGAGTTTGAACCCGGCACCACTCGCCTAACATTAGGCCTGGATGGCACCGAAATGTTTGATGTGGAAGGCACTGTTTCGCCAGGCGCGATGCTCACGCTAGTAGTCCATCGGCACAATGGTGAAAGTGAGCGTGTCGCGGTGAAGTGCCGTCTGGATACCGCCGAGGAGGTGTCGATTTACACCGCGGGTGGCGTACTGCAGCGCTTTGCCCAGGACTTCCTCGAATCCACGGCCGCTTAATCAGTGTGCCAAGCTGAATAAGATGTCCCGGTGCCTTGTTTTTTTGGTAAAGCCTAGAGCGCCGGGTAATTTTCGGAGTGATAGTGATGAGCGAGCCAGTACAATCAAAAAGTGTGCCGCAAATAAAAATCCCAGCGACCTATATGCGCGGTGGCACCAGTAAAGGGGTGTTTTTTAAACTCAGCGATTTACCCGAAGCGGCCCAGCAGCCCGGTTCCGCTCGGGATAAGCTATTGCTACGAGTTATTGGTAGCCCCGACCCCTACGAAAAACATATAGATGGTATGGGGGCGGCAACTTCGAGCACCAGTAAGACGGTTATTTTGTCTAAGAGTGAGTCGCCGGAGCATGATGTGGATTACCTGTTCGGGCAGGTATCCATCGACAAACCCTTTATAGATTGGAGCGGCAATTGCGGCAACCTTTCGGCGGCGGTAGGTCCCTTTGCGATTGCCAACGGCCTGGTTGATCCAACACGCCTGCCACAAAACGGGGTCGTCGAGGTAAGAATTTGGCAGGTGAATATTCAGAAAACTATCGTAGCTAAAGTGCCTGTTGTAAATGGAGAGGTGCAGGAAACCGGTTATTTCGAACTCGATGGCGTGACCTTTCCCGCGGCTGAGATTCCGGTAGCCTTTATGGACCCTGCAGACGGCGAGGGGGCAATTTTTCCCACCGGTAACGTAGTGGACGATCTGGAAGTGCCGGGGGTGGGGCCGCTGAAAGCCACGCTGATCAATGCCGGTATTCCAACAGTGTTTATTAACGCTGCTGATCTTGGCTATACCGGCACCGAACTCCAGGACGCGATCAATAGCGATAGTAAAGCGCTTGCGATGTTTGAAACCATTCGAGCGCACGGCGCTGTGCGTATGGGATTGATTAGCGATATCAGCGAAGCCGCCAACCGCCAGCATACACCGAAAGTGGCTATTGTCGGACCGCCGGCGGATTACGTTTCATCAAGCGGTAAAGTCGTGAGCGCCGACGATATTGACCTGCTGGTCCGGGCGCTTTCCATGGGTAAACTGCACCACGCCATGATGGGCACGGCAGCCGTTGCGATTGCAGCTGCCGCCGCGATCGAAGGTACGTTGGTGAACTTGGCGGCGAACGGTGGTAAATCGGGTGTTAAGCGTAATGCGGTCACCTTTGGACACCCTTCGGGTAGCCTGCGTGTAGGCGCTGAAGCGAATCAGGTGGAAGGACGTTGGCATATCGAACAGGCAGTGATGAGTCGCAGTGCGCGGGTGTTGATGGAAGGAACGGTAAGGATTCCCGGCGACAGCTTTTAGAAAGCGCGCCTTAGACCATACTGAGTAAGTGATACAGCCGAAGGAGAGCACTATGTCCACCACACCGTCCGCCACGTCCGAAGCCAATGTGCGCCCGGATTACGATCCCGAGCTGCAGGCCCTTGCCGATTACGTTTTAAATTATCAGGTTGAATCCTCAGAGGCGTTGGAAACCGCACGCTACTGCTTGATGGATACACTCGGCTGCGGGCTGCTAGCGCTGCGTTTTCCTGAGTGTACCAAGCACCTGGGGCCTATAGTGGAAGGCACGGTGGTGCCGTTTGGCTCACGAGTGCCGGGCACCTCGCTGCGTCTTGATCCGGTCAAAGCGGCATGGGATATCGGTTGTATCATTCGCTGGCTGGACTATAACGATACGTGGCTTGCCGCTGAGTGGGGCCACCCTTCGGATAATCTTGGCGCTATACTCGCTGTTGCGGACCATCTATCCCAACGGCGAGTTGCCCAAGGCGACGCTGCGCTTGCGATGCGTGATGTGCTTAATGCCATGATCATGGCCCATGAGATACAGGGCGTGCTGGCACTGGAAAATAGTTTTAACCGCGTTGGGCTCGACCATGTGGTATTGGTAAAAGTGGCGTCTACTGCGGTCGCCGCAAAGCTGATGGGCGCTGACCGTGAGCAGTTGTTGTCGGCGCTCTCCCATGCGTGGGTTGATGGCCAGAGCCTACGCACCTATCGTCATGCGCCCAACGCTGGTTCGCGTAAAAGCTGGGCCGCTGGCGATGCCACCTCACGAGGCGTTCGCTTGGCGGATATCGCCTTGCGTGGAGAAATGGGTATTCCCAGTGCACTGACAGCGCCCCAATGGGGCTTTTACGATGTGCTGTTTAGTCACGCCAATAAAGATTTGAGTCTGAAGCCGGAACCTGACCGCCGTCTACGTTTTCAACGCGAGTTCGGTAGTTATGTGATGGAAAATATCCTGTTCAAAATCTCATTCCCGGCAGAGTTCCATGCCCAAACGGCTTGTGAGGCCGCTGTGGCGCTTCACCCGCAGGTTAAAGATCGCTTGGCCGAGATCGATAAAGTCGTACTGACTACCCACGACTCGGCTATTCGCATTATTTCCAAAACCGGTGCATTGGCTAACCCGGCGGACCGCGATCATTGTTTGCAATATATGACCGCGGTTCCCCTTATTTTTGGCACACTCACCGCTGACCATTATGAAGACAGCTTTCATGCCGCCCATCCGCTGATCGATGTGCTGCGTAACAAAATGGTGGTTGAAGAAGATACCCAGTATTCGGCGGCTTATCACGACCCCGGAATGCGTTCTATCGCTAATGCAGTACAGGTCTTTTTCAATGATGGCAGCGCAACTGATAAAGTCGTCGTAGAGTATCCTGTTGGTCACCAGCGTCGGCGGGAGGAGGGTATGCCGTTGTTGGTAGCTAAATTTGAGCAACATTTAGCGACACGTTTTCCAGCAAGCCGATGCCAGAAGATTGCTGAGGTATGCAATGAACAAGCGACTCTTGAAGCCATGCCCGTGCACACCTTTATGAATCTGTGGGTCATTTAAGGGCTTGTATTAAAATTTGTATTTGTAATTGCCCGGTATGCTTTAGCGCTACCGGGCTGTGGTAGTGATCAACTGGCTAGTATTTACTCTTCAAACGCTACTTGGTCCCGCATGCGGTCAACGGTTGCAGGTCCAATGCCGCTAACGCGGGCAAGGTCATCAGCGCTTTCGAAGGCACCATTCGTTTCGCGCTCTTCAATGATCGCATCGGCTCGGCTTGGCCCAATACCAGGCAATTCGGCCAGCAGTTCAGCATCAGCGGTATTAACGTTAATGGGGGCTACGTCTTGGGCCAGCGCGCCACTGAAGAACCCTAAACTCATAGAGAACAGTAGTGCGGCAAAGATTCTTTTAAGTGTCATAGTCATCCTCGAGATCCTTTTAATAACGGTAAGTTGCATTTATTGCGTGAGCGAAGTTTAAAAGCGGTGATTACTTGTACGTGACTTACCAATTAGCTAGATAAACGCCACTACACTACTAACTTAGCGTTATAGCGTGGGCGTTTATGTCAGTGATATATGACAGTCGTTGTAAGTTTTTAGCTAGAGACATATGGCAAATGGCTTACACCATGAGGGCGCGAGGAGAGTAGGGAGCCTGATATAATGGCTGAAAACATATTTGGAGCGATATTGTGGCCACTGATTCCCCGATAATTATTGCGCTTGATTACCCGTCATTAGACGCAGCGCTCTGCATGGCCGATCAGTTAGACCCTGCTCGCTGCCGGGTTAAAGTCGGTAAAGAGCTATTCACTCGCAGCGGCCCTGCCGTGCTTGAGGCGTTGCATGGGCGTGGGTTTGAGGTGTTTTTAGATCTTAAATTCCATGATATCCCCAATACCGTTGCGAGTGCGGTGCAGGCGGCAGCTGAGCAGGGCGTCTGGATGGTCAATGTCCATGCCAGCGGTGGGCGGCGGATGATGGAAGCCGCCATACAGCGTCTGGAACAACGTGGCTTAACTACCCATTTAATCGCCGTCACTGTGTTAACCAGTATGCAGACTGATGACTTGGCCGATATTGGTATCAATGTCTCATTGGCTGAGCACGTGGAGCGCTTGGCGTTGCTGGCAAAACAGAGTGGCTTACACGGTGTGGTCTGTTCGGCCCAAGAGGCTTCGCAGCTTCATGTGTCGTGCGGTGAATCGTTCTTGAAGGTAACACCTGGTATTCGGCCAAGCTTTGCAGCTGCGAATGACCAACAGCGGATTATGACTCCTAGCAAGGCCATTGAAGCGGGTAGTAGCCACTTAGTGATTGGGCGACCCGTTACTCAGGCCGCCGACCCTATGGAGGCGCTGGAGGCGATTGAGTCGGAGTTAGGGCGTCGATAGTTGGCGTTGATTGATACACTGAGATGGTGACTATTCTCCCTCGACACCAATAACCGGCTTAATTGTTCCCCAAAAGCGACAACTGGGGCATTGCCACTGTAGGGAATCGCTGGCGAAGCCACAGCGTTGGCAGCGGTGGCGCGTACGGTTAAGAAGGAGCGCATCGGTATGATGCTTTAGTAATAGTAGGCGCGTATCCGGTGAGGTTTTTCCGCTAAGCCGCTGGCTTTCAATATACAGGTCAATCAAATAATCAAGCCCCCCTAAGCTCGGTACTGCGCGCAGGCGTTCGCCGATCAATTCAATGGCTTTGTCAACGCCGTCACGCTGATGAACGAGCTGCCCTAGCGCAATAATGATGCTGGTGTAAGGGGTTTGTTCAAGCAGGCGGTAGAGGTGGGCTTCGTAGCCTGCTTCATCATTATTACGCAAATAGGCGTGCTTGAGAGCAGGTAGCATGGTGGGAGTGTGGGCTGTGTCCTGGTGCGGAATGCTGTCTAATCGCTCAATAGCGCGGGTATAGTGCCCGTTGTCCATCTCTAGCTCAGCTAATAATAAGCTGGCACGAACGCATTTCTCATCCAACTGCAGGGCTTTTTTGAGATGCTTTTTCGCTAGAGGTCGACTGGCTTCACTAATTTCCTCCAGTGCCAGCTCGCATAGCCAGTGCGCCGCAGGGCGACGCATTTTCGGATGCTGTTTAAGCAGCGGCTGAATAACGTCAAGGGCTTGCTGCCACGCTTTTTCACGCTCTAATAAGTCGACGAGCAGCTGTTTGGCAGCATAGCGGTGATCATCATCCCCGCTATGTTCCAGCAGGGTAGTGAGTAGCCGCTGGGCGCGGTCATGAACACCCAGCGCCATAAAATCCCGAGCAAGTTCCAGCTGGATCTGTTCGTTGGTTTGCTGCGAAAGGGCAGGGCGAGCCAATAGGTTTTGGTGAATGCTAACCGCTTTGTCGGCCTCGCCGCGGGCACGAAATAGTTTACCCAAGGCGATGTGAGTATCCACCGTCTCGCTGTTAACGGCGAGAACATTGATGAACATATTGATTGCTTCGTCGGGTTGCTCGTTAAGCAAATAGTTAAGCCCGACGAAGTAATCTCGCGATAGTGCCTGTGAGGGCTGAGCTGGCAGTTGAGAGCGATGTCGGCGACGCCCTGCTTGGCGGTAACCTAACCCGTAACCGATGGCAATGGCGGCCACCAATACGCCTAGCAGCGCGACATCCAGCATTTATGCCAGTTCCTTGAACCCCTGGGTACGTAGGCTATCAAGCTCTTTACGTTGCTGCTTATTCTGTCGTTGACTACGGGCCAGGGTTGCTTTTAATCGGACGTAGACGCCTAACATTGCGAGCATGCCCAGCACGACACCAAACACTAATGTTGCGAGCAGCCAGACCGAGAGCGATATAGCGGGTAGCTCTAGCCAAATAAGATTCAAGGCAATCGTTTGCTGATTATTAACGGCAAACAGAATACCTACGAGTACTACTATCAGCAAAATGACGGCCAGAATCAGCCCTTTGATCCAACGCATTTGAATTTCCTAGTCTGTGACGTTCACGGTAGCACTATTGTGTACGACTCAAGCGGCGACGTCATCCCGCTGAAGGCCGGATAACCAATAGCCGCGTTTAGTAACCGAGTGCTCGACTAGCATCTACCTGTTCGCGTAGCTCTTTGCCAGGCTTAAAATGCGGCACATATTTGCCTTCAAGATCAACCGCATCACCTGTTTTTGGGTTACGCCCTACGCGCGGCTCCCGGTAGTGTAAAGAAAAACTGCCGAAGCCACGGATCTCAACGCGTCCACCGCTGGAGAGAGAGTCCGTCATATCGTCCAGAATAATACGCACCGCCGTTTCAACGTCTTTGGCGGATAATTCCGGCTGACGCATCGCAATTTGTTCGATTAATTCAGATTTAGTCATCGGTTAGCTCCCTGCGAACATTGAAGGCCGTGACGCGCTCTCGACCTCATAAATATTCAATTCAGCATACTGCTCAATTGAATATAAAACAATTCAGATAAAACAAGGTTCTAGACTCATTAACAGCATAGGCGAAGGAGGGCGCTGGCGCGACCCCACAGCTTAGGTATACTGGCTCCTCATTTATTTGATTGGAGAGGATGACGTTGAACGACGACAATTCCCCTGCTGCCATTTTGCGCAAACGGCTTTATTGGCACTCTCGGCGTGGTATGTGGGAGCTTGATCTGCTGCTTATCCCTTTTCTTGAACAGCGTTTTGACCATCTTTGTGAAGCGGACCAGCTTGCCTATCAGCAGCTCATTGAAGGTGAGGATCAGGACCTTTTTGTGTGGCTAATGCATCGCGAGTGGCCTGAAGAACCCAGCCAGCGGCGTATTGTACAAATGATTGTTGAGCATGCTGAAACCACCGATAATTCTGCCTATCGTACCCTCTAGACTGTGGCAGCTTACGCAATGCTGTCTGTTCATAGTCATTGCGATGCTGGGCTACTGGGTGGGAGGTAAGCTAGCCGCTTTGGCATTGATTGTGTTAGGTGGTGCTCTTGGTTGGAGCGCCTATCTACATCAACCTGAAGGACTACTTTCATTGACATCGACAGCGTCGGTAGTTCATGGCCGCTGGCTGCTGACACGCAATCGAAAGACGGCAGGAAGTGAGCCGATGCTAAGTGCGGGAGTGGGCGAAAAGCTAAATGAAGAGCTGGGTGAAGAGCATCAGGTGCGCTGTGACTATTTAGGACCCTGGTTAATAGGGCTTTATATCGGGAAGCAGCGGGTTTGGCTGTGGCCTGATAGCGCACCTTCTGAAAGCCTGCGTGAGGTAAGGCGGTTATTCCACCGCCCAGGCCGCTAAATCTTTCATAGTAAGCGAAGTGGCGATGGCCTCCGACTGCTGTTGGGGCCAGTCGGTGGTGAAGTGCAGCCCTCTTGACTCATGCCGTTGCTGTGCCGCCAGCACCGTTAAAAGTGCTAATTGAAGCGCTTGCTGTAAGCGTTTGCCTTCGGGGTCTGCTAGCGCTCCTTCCATCTCTTCCAAGCGGGTTAGCAGTATTTTTAAATGTTTCAAGGCGGTGCTTAGCCCGGCAGTACTGCGCACAATAGAAACCTGCTGGCTCATGATAGCCCGCATGCGATGACGCATATCGTTGAACACTGTTTTGGGTAAGGCAATGGCTGCGGCTTGAGCCGGAGGCTGAAATTCGACACTTGGAGAGTCGTCGCCTTGTTCCTTCAATGCGTTAGCACAGCTGCGCGCAAATACTAAACACTCTAGTAACGAGTTACTGGCCATTCGGTTGGCACCATGCAGACCCGTGTAGGCTGTTTCACCGATGGCATATAGGTTTGTAACGTCTGTAGCGCCTTGCAGGTTAGTGGCGACACCACCACAACTATAATGAGCCGCAGGCACCACGGGAATTGCTTGTTGGGTGATATCCAGACCTCGCGAGGCGCAGTGGGTCAAAATAGTGGGAAAGTGGTGATGAATCGCTTTTTCCCCCAAGTGGCGAATATCCAGCCACACATGGCCACGCGTGCCCCGCTGTATTTCGGCATCAATAGCGCGAGCGACCACATCGCGGGGGGCTAGTTCTGCGCGCTTATCTAGCGCTGGCATAAAACGCTGGCCATATTCATCAAGCAAATGCCCCCCTTCACCGCGAACCGCCTCGCTAATTAAGAACGCCGGGCCTTCTGGGTCATAGAGACAGGTTGGGTGAAACTGCTGAAACTCTAGGTTAATTAGCCGTGCACCAAGCGCTGCAGCCATCATCATGCCTTCGCCGCTGCTTGGCGCGGGAGTGGTGGTATGGCGATAAAGGCCACTTGCTCCGCCGGTGGCTAAGACAGTGTAGCGTGCAGTCAGCGAGCGCCATTGTAAGTGAGCATCACAGCCATAGGCACCGCGGCAGGCACCTTGGTTATCTTGCAGCAGACCTATGATTGTGAGGTCGTTGCGCTGAGTAATGTTGGGGTGTTGTGCAACGCTGTTTAATAGGGTGTCTACTACGGCGCGGCCGGTGGCATCGTCGGCGTGGATGATGCGCCGAGCATTGTGGCCGCCTTCGCGGGTTAGGTGATACGGGTAGCGCGCTGCAGGGTCGGTCTCTGGCGTAAAAGGAACGCCCTTATCGATCAACCACTGTATGGCAGCGGGGCCGTGGGTAACAGTAAAGCGCACCGCCTCTGTTTCACATAGCCCATCGCCAGCAATTAACGTGTCATTGATATGCGCTTCTAGGTCGTCATCTGGCGAGAGGACTGCAGCAATGCCGCCTTGTGCCCATCGGCTGGCGCCGTGATCATCTTGAGCGGGACGAACCAGGGTCACTGATAGATGATCAGCAATTTCCAGAGCAAGGGTTAATCCAGCGACACCGCCGCCAATGATAAGTACATCGGATGTTGGCGTGGTCATTTGACCGCTCTCCTTCATGCTGACCGAAATCTTGCACACACTAAATATAGCTAGCGTTTGCATAGCGCTAAAATACAGAAGGCAGGCATCATAGCGTAGCGATTAATGTTTAGCGATGTTTGAGGACCAGAAAAGAACGTTGTTCGCGCGCCGGAAAAGGCTGGGCTAAATGCAGCGTGAAGAGGTAATCAAAATAGGAGCTAAATGGCTGTGGAAGTAGCCAGTGATAGAAGGAGAGGTGCAGAAAAAGTAAAGATAGGGAAAGCGAAGATAGAGAAATTAATGCTAGATAATGGTGCCCGGAGCCGGACTTGAACCGGCACGGGGTTGCCCCCGAGAGATTTTAAGTCTCTTGCGTCTACCGATTTCGCCATCCGGGCAGAACATCACAATGCTGTTTCGCTGTTTAGAACAACACAACTGTACAAAGATGGAGGCTGGAGTCGGAATCGAACCGGCGTACACGGAGTTGCAGTCCGCTGCATAACCACTCTGCCATCCAGCCTCAAGAGTCGTTGGAGCGGGAAAGTAGATTAGATGGGGCTGCCCCCAGCCGGACTGGCGCACCAGCTCACGACCCTAGCCTGCTTTACCACACTTCCAAGTTGGAGCGGGAAAGGAGATTCGAACTCCCGACCCTCGCCTTGGCAAGGCGATGCTCTACCACTGAGCTATTCCCGCTCGACTCGAGGGCGAATTATACGGATCGCCACCAGCTTGTCAATCAATGAATTAACTAGAGTTCCTTATTTACTTATCAGCAGCTTACATGGAGCGGCTAAGGTGCGGCCAGGCGGCTTTGAGGTATTGAATCATCGACCACAGCGTTAAAATAGCGGCGGCATAGAGAACCACAATGCCTAAAAGAGCAAATTCATGTGCGGGAGGAAGTGCCAGCAAGATTAGCAGTGATACCATTTGCAGCGTTGTTTTTAGTTTGCCTACCCATGACACGGCCACCATGCCTCGCTTGCCCATTTCGGCCATCCATTCGCGTAACGCTGAAATGACAATTTCACGGCCAATAATGACTAGGGCGGGTAGCGTTAGCACTGCGGTATCAAAGCGCTCAATTAAGAGTGCCAGAGCAACGACGACCATGAGCTTGTCAGCTACCGGGTCTAAAAAAGCGCCAAAAGGCGTTGACTGATTCCAGCGTCGCGCTAAATAGCCATCCAGCCAATCGGTAATCGAGGCCAGACCAAAAAGGCCTGCCGCTACAGGCATGCTCCAGCTGAAGGGCAGATAAAACAGCACCACCAGTAGCGGAATAAAGGCGATTCTCGCCAATGTTAGTATGTTAGGTATATTCATCGCAGGGTGCGATCCTTGCCGGAAAATCAGAGGATTCGAAGTGTCTGGGGCTCATTCTATCCCCCTTGGCCGATAGCATCCATGCCGACGAGGAGTTTATCCGTTGAGTGCCCGGTAAATACTCTCGGCTAACGAGGCATTAATGCCAGGTACACGGGCGAGTTCGTCGCGGCTGGCCTTTTGCACCCCTTGCAGTCCACCAAAAAAACGCAGCAGTTCCCGCCTGCGTTTAGGGCCGATGCCCGGTATATCCTGCAGCGTTGAGGTGCGTCTCGCTTTGTCACGCTGGGCGCGGTGGCCTGCAATGGCAAAGCGGTGTGACTCATCGCGGATGTGCTGGATCAAGTGCAGGGCTGGGGATGCCGGGTCCAGATTGAGTGGGTTGTCGGCGGTTTCTAAAAACAGGCTTTCAAGCCCTGCTTTACGCGTTGTACCTTTAGCTACACCCAACAATATGATGTTGGTGATATCGAGCTCTTGAAAAACGTCGCGGGCCATATTGAGCTGACCCTTGCCGCCGTCGACAATCAGGATGTCGGGGGCGACTGCTTCCCCGCTTTTTACGCGCTTGAGGCGTCGTTTGAGAGCCTGCTGCATGGCGGCGTAATCATCGCCGGCAGCCACCCCTTCAATGCGGAAGTGGCGGTAGTCGCTTTTACGCGGGCCTTGATGATCAAACACGACACAGGAGGCAACGGTCGCTTCGCCATGGCTGTGGCTAATGTCAAAGCACTCCAAGCGCTGCGGCGTCTCTGCTAAGCCCAGTGCTTTCTGTAGCGCGGTAAAGCGCTGGGTTAGCTGTGTTTGATTGGCCAGTTGTGAGGCCAGCTGTTGTTCCGCGTTGGTAATGGCAAGCTGTTGCCACTGAGCACGGTAGCCGCGCACTTGGCTGGTTACACGAATGCGTTTTCCTGCATGCTGAGTCAGTGCTTCGGCGATAAGCTCGCTATCATCCAGCGGGTGGCTGGTAATGACTTCATTGGGAACGTTATGCGGCTGGCCAAAATAGTATTGACTAACGACTTCAGTGAGCAGCGTCTCAAGGGGTAGGTCCAGATCGTTTTTTGGCGTGTGATGGCGTGCCCCCAATAGCCGACCATCGCGAACGCTTAGCACTGAAACACCAAGCGCGCCAGGGCGTTGAGCGAGAGCAAAAACATCGGCATCTCCGCCGCCCGTGTCGACAAACTGACGCTGTTGAAGTTGCCGCAATTGCTGTACTTGGTCGCGTAGGCGAGCGGCTTCCTCAAAATTGAGAGCTTGGCTGGCGGCTTCCATCGCTTTCATCAATTCTTCGGTAACATGCTCACTTTTACCTTCCAGGCACATTACGGCGTGTTCAAGGTCGCGCTGATAATCCTCAGCAGAAATATAGTCGACGCAAGGGGCGCTACAGCGCTGAATTTGATACTGCAAACAGGGACGTGAACGATGGGCAAAGACACTATCTTCACAATTGCGGATTCGAAATATTTTTTGCATCAACGCAAGGCTTTCACGCACGGCCCCGCTGCTAGGGTAGGGGCCTAGATAGCGACCATCATCACTGCGTTGGCGGACGCGCTTATACTCAAGCGCAGGATACGAATGGCGGTCGGTAACAAAAACAAAAGGGTAAGATTTATCATCGCGGAGCAAAATATTGTAGGGCGGGCGCAGTTGTTTGATTAGCGTCTGTTCGAGCAGAAGCGCTTCGGTTTCAGTGCGCGTTACGGTTACTTGAATGTCGGCGATGCGTCCAACCATGGCCTGGGTTTTGGTGTTTAACTGGCCACGGAAATAGCTGGCCAAGCGTGCTTTTAAGCGCTTAGCTTTACCCACGTAGAGCGTATTGCTTTGTTCATCAAGCATACGATAAACCCCCGGAGAGGTGCTTACCGAGCTCAAGAACTGTTTTGAATCAAAAGTCATGTCAGCGTGTCGGTACCCGATAACAACAGGGGAATTTGGGATTATAGCTAGGTAGCGTCAAACCCCTCGACCAGCCCATGACGGAGCGCTAAATGAGTCAGCTCAACGTCAGTGGCAACCTGTAGTTTATCAAAGAGTCGATAGCGGTAGGTATTTACTGTTTTAGGACTTAAATGCAGGCGATCAGAGATATCTTGTACGCGCTGGCAGTTAACAATCATGAGGGCAATCTGAAGCTCACGGTGGGAGAGGTGGCTAAAGGGATTATCTTCATTGGTAAAGTGGGAAAGCGCTAAACGTTGGGCAATTTCCTGGCTTACGTAACGGCGACCGTGGAACACTTGGCGTATGGCGTCGGTCATTTCTAACGCATCCGCGCCTTTGCTTAGAAAGCCTGAGGCGCCAGCTTCCAACATGCGACGCAGCACACTGTCTTCCATATGCGCCGTTAGAATTAATACCTTAACGTCTGCCATCGTACGGTGAATGCGCCGAGTGGCTTCAAGCCCGCCGATGCCTGGCATGCGAATATCCATTAACACAATGTCGGGCTTCAAATGGCGGCACTGTGTCACCGCGGTTTCGCCATCGTCGACCTCGCCCACAATTTTAATGTCACACTCTTCGTTTAGCAGGTGAGCAATGCTAGTTCTAACTAGATGATGATCATCGGCGATAAGTACACTGATCAAGGGGCAGGCTCCTGCATGGAAACATCATGGGCTGAGGCGTTGGCCTTGTTCGCTACTCTATCTTGTTAATTGCATATAGATCTTATTAATTGCATGTAGATCTTATTAGTCGCATATAGAGTGCCACAGCTGAAGGCAAAGGGGAATTAGTTAGGCCTTATGGTGCAAAAACTTGACCGAGGGAAAGGTTCAACGTAGTATCCGCCTCGCTGTCAAAAAAGTGCAGTACGTGGGGCCTTAGCTCAGCTGGGAGAGCGCAACACTGGCAGTGTTGAGGTCAGCGGTTCGATCCCGCTAGGCTCCACCAATATGCAGCTTAACTGAATTCAGCTTCACCAAATTATAGAAAAAGCCTCGTTGATTAAACGAGGCTTTTTTCGTATTCAAAAAGCGTTAGTTCAGTAGTCTTTTGCTGACTTGCTATTTTCTCAGCAACTTACTCAGCAACCCTGCCTAGCAGTAAGAACTCAATCAATGCTTTTTGCGCATGCAGGCGATTACCTGCTTCCTGCCACACGACGGCGCGCGGGTCCTCAAGAAGCGTTTGGCTGATCTCTTCGCCGCGGTGTGCCGGCAGGCAATGTAGAAACAGCGCATCTTTGTTTGCCTGATCCAGCATGGCTTCTGTTACTTGAAAGCCAGCGAAATCTGCTTCACGTATAGCCTGTTCCTCTTCTTGGCCCATCGAGGCCCAGACATCGGTAGTGATCAGGTCAGCTTCTTTAACCGCGGCTTGTGGGTCATGTAATAAAGAGATGTGATCGCCTGCTGCCTCCATGATGTCGGCACGGGGCTCATAGCCTTTCGGGCAGCAGATGCGCAGGTGAAAGCCAAACTGGCGAGCGGCATTGATCCACGAGTGGCACATGTTGTTGCCATCACCAACCCATACCGCTGTGCGACCCTTTACGCTGCCACGTAGTTCGGTCCAGGTCATTACGTCAGCGAGTAGTTGGCACGGGTGGTAGTCGTCGCTGAGTGCGTTAATGACGGGGACGCTGCTGGCGCTGGCGTAGGTCTCAAGCCCGGCGTGTGAAAAGGTGCGGATCATTACCGCATCGACCATTTCAGAGAGGACGCGAGCGGTGTCTTCAATTGGCTCCCCGCGGCCTAGTTGGGTATCGCGGGGAGAGAGAAATAGCGCATGGCCGCCAAACTGTGCCATTCCCGTTTCAAATGAAACCCGCGTACGCGTTGATGATTTTTCAAAAATCATCGCCAGGGTGCGGTTGGGTAATGGTGTATAAACAGGACCTTGGGCTTTAAGATTGGTTTTAATCGTAATGGCGCGCTGGATCAAATAATCCAGCTCGTCCGGGGTCAAATCTAACAAGGTCAGGAAATGGCGTGTCGCCATAAGGGATTCTCTCCGCGCAAAAACACTATCCTAGCTATGCTGCAGGGGATGCGCAACGCGAACGGCATGCGTAGAATACCACTGACACGTTAAAGCTGAGCGCTCTACTCAGGTACTTTTTAAGTGCTAAGTGTGTGGGCTCGGCCATTGATAAGCGAGGAAATTTTATGAGCACGACTGCCGAAAACATTCAGCGCCAAATTAGCGAAAACCCGGTTCTGATTTACATGAAAGGCTCGCCCCAACTGCCTCAGTGCGGTTTTTCTGCCCAGACCGTTCAGGCGTTAATGAGCTGTGGCGAGCGCTTTGCGTTCGTTAACGTTCTGGATAATCCGGATATTCGCGCTGAATTACCCAAGATTGCCAATTGGCCGACATTCCCTCAGCTGTGGGTAGAAGGCGAGCTGGTAGGGGGCTGTGATATTGTGGTTGAAATGCATCAAAGCGGCGAGCTCGAAAAGCTGGTAAAAGCGGCTGCTCAGCGCGCCGGTGCTGCGGAAGGTAGTGATAACGCCTAGCGGTCGCCGAACACTCCGCACCAGGCGGTTGGCGGGCTGCGGTGCAGCCGCTAGAATGACGCTTGTTCCCGCATTGTTTTGTTATGCATCGTGGCACTTACTTCGCGCTGCCTAAGCGTGAGGTAAGTTAGCCCGCCGAAGGAAAGACAGCTTCATGAGCTATCAGGTTCTGGCCCGCAAATGGCGACCTCGCACATTCCACGAACTCGTTGGTCAGACCCATGTTCAGCGCGCCTTGGTGAATGCCCTTGATCAGGGACGCTTGCACCATGCGTACCTATTTACAGGTACACGTGGTGTGGGTAAAACCACCTTGGCGCGTATTCTTGCCAAGTGTTTGAACTGTACGGCCAACGGGCGTGGTGATGAAGGCATTACGTCTACCCCGTGTGGGCGGTGCGACAGCTGCCAAGCGATTGATGATGGGCGCTTTGTTGATTTAATTGAGGTCGATGCGGCGTCAAGAACCAAAGTGGAAGATACCCGCGAGTTGTTGGATAACGTGCAGTACGCACCGACTCAGGGGCGTTACAAAGTGTACCTGATTGATGAGGTGCACATGCTCTCGACCAGCAGTTTCAATGCGCTGCTTAAAACGTTGGAAGAGCCACCTCCTCACGTTAAATTTTTGTTGGCCACTACCGATCCGCAAAAACTGCCGCCGACGGTGCTCTCGCGCTGTCTCCAATTTACTCTTAAGCATATGCCACCAGAACGCGTGGTGGAGCATCTAACCTATGTGCTAGGGGAAGAGGGTGTCGCGTTTGATGAGAGTGCCTTGTGGCTGCTGGGCAAGGCCGCTGAAGGCTCGATGCGCGATGCGATGAGTCTCACCGATCAAGCGATCGCATTTGGCCAGGGAGCCGTTCGCCATGCGGATGTAGCTGCCATGCTGGGCACACTGGATCATCGCCATATTCTCGCCCTGGCTGAAGCCTTGGCCGATGTGGATGTACAGCGATTATTGGCAGAAGTGGCGCAGTTAGCAGAGCAGGGGCCGGATTTTGCCGCTGTGCTGGATGAACTCTCCAGCATGCTGCACCGCTTGGCAGTCGCACAGATGGTCCCGGACGCCGTTGATAACAGTCACGGTGACCGTGACGTCATCTTGCAGCTTGCGAGCCGCTTTACCGCTGAAGATATTCAGCTCTATTACCAAATCGGTATCCAGGGGCGTGGCGACATGGTACATGCACCTGATTTACGCAGCGCGTTAGAAATGACGCTGCTGCGCATGCTGGCGTTCCGCCCCCAGGGTGTGCCGAAACCACCACGTACGCAGCTACCATTGCGCCGCGAGCCTTCAGAAACTGTGGCTAATGAGGCGAATGCTTCCGTGCAGGTTGCTGATACGGCCTCATCAGTCCCGGAACCCTTGCCAAAAGTGAAGTCAGCGCCAGAAGCTGAGGTAGAATCAAGCTCAGCCTCATCAGGGCTGGAGATTAGTAATAGCCAAGTGGCCTCACAGCCTTCAGTGCCAGTGGTTCAAGAAGCGTCGTCTTATCAAGAAGAAACGCCTGCCCAAGAGTCGCCTCCCTGGGCTGTTGAGAGTGAAATGGCAAAGCCTGAACGTGAGGCAGCCGAGGCTGACGTTGCCCAGCAAACTTCTGAGCTAGTCACAGCTTCTGAAGCACCAGCGTCTCCGGTACCAACGGCACCTTTAACGCCAGAACCAGCCGATACACCAGCGCCTGTTTCTGTGCCGGTAGAGACGCCTGCTGTTACGACCACGACTGGCAAGCTGGATAATGCACAATGGCTGCAATGTTTTGATTCACTGGGCCTGGGCGGCTTAACGCGCAATTTAGCGGGCAACTGTTTAGTGGAAAGTGATGACGGTGCCCTGCTGACGCTCCGTTTAGACCCTAGTCAAGAGGCAATGCAGGCGGAAGTGCACCAGACGCGTATTGAGCGGGCATTGAAAGAACAGGGTATGCCGCGGCGGATAGCGTTCTACGTTGCCGAATTAGCGAGCCATTTGGAAACACCCAGACAACGTGAAGATCGCCTTAATCAAGAACGTCACGCGAATGCGGTTGATCTACTCAATCACGACCCCCATGTACAGAAGTTACAGCAGGCATTTGGCGCAACATTGATAGAATCCAGTGTTAAGCCTGCCGATGAGATGCGCTAAGTTCAACTTTATATACCCATGATATCAGCTGTACCTTTTAACCACCTTGGAGATATAGCCATGTTTAAAGGCGGAATGGGCGACTTGATGAAGCAAGCCCAAGAAATGCAAGAAAAGATGCAGCGTGCCCAAGAAGAAGTAGCCAAAGCCGAAGTGCAGGGTGAAGCGGGCGCAGGTATGGTCAAAGTGACCATGAACGGTCGACACGACGTGTCAAACGTATCTATTGATCCCAGTGTTATGGAAGAGGACAAAGAGTTACTGGAAGATTTGTTAGCGGCGGCGGTCAACGATGCTGTGCGCAAATTGGAAGTTAGCTCTAAACAAAAAATGGAAGAAGCGACGGCTGGTTTGAATTTGCCGCCCGGCTTTAAGATGCCATTCTAAGCAATGCGCTTCTCTCCTCTCGTTGAGCAGTTAATGGATGCTTTTCGCGTACTGCCAGGTGTTGGGCCTAAAACGGCTCAGCGGATGGCAATGCACTTACTTGAGCGTGAGCGGCCGGGTGGGCAACGCCTTGCTGCGGTCATTCAACAAGCGATTGAAGAAGTAGGCTACTGCCAAAGATGTCGAACGCTCACTGAAGCTGAAGTATGCCTACTATGTGAAAGCCCGCGACGCGATGATGCCTTGCTTTGTGTGGTGGAGTCGCCTGCCGATCAACTAGCGATTGAGGAGGCGGGAGGTTTTAAAGGCCGCTATTTTGTTTTGCATGGTCATCTTTCGCCGCTAGACGGTATCGGCCCCGAGTCAATTGGGCTGGATTTGCTGGAAGCGCGCGTCGCAGAAGGGCTGGTCGAAGAAGTGGTGCTGGCGACTAATCCTACGATCGAAGGTGAGGCGACGGCGCACTACATTGCCTCGCAGCTAGCAGAATACGGCGTTAAACTTTCGCGGCTTGCCTATGGTGTTCCTATGGGCGGAGAGCTGGAGTATGTTGATGGCGGCACATTGAGCCGTGCGTTTAATGGTCGCCTGCCTTTTGCCAGCGAATAAGCCTATCTAAACGCAAGCGCTTCGGCGTTTGCGCCAACTTGGAAGAATGCTTTTGTCCTCTCTTACTCCCTCTTTTCAATGGCTTGATACCCCAGAGGCGCTTGATGCCGCCTGCGATCAAGTAGCCGATGCTTCTGTGATTGCTCTGGATACCGAGTTTTTTCGAGAGAACACGTTCTTTCCAGTGCCTGCGCTGATCCAATTTACCGCAGGTGAGCTGGCTTATCTGATTGATCCGGTCGCCATTGCTTGTACCGATAAATTCCGCGCTCTGCTGCAAAATAGTGCGATTAAGTTGCTTCACGCCTGCAGTGAAGACCTGGAGGTTTTTCAGCACTGGGCGGGCGTATTGCCGGTACCGCTAATTGATACCCAGGTGGTACAAGGCTTTTTGGGTGAAAACCCGGGCATGGGGTACCAAAAACTGGTCGAGTTTTGGGTCGGTGAAACCCTGCCAAAAGAGGAAACACGCTCAAACTGGCTAGTGCGCCCCCTAACACCTGCGCAGTGCCATTACGCCGCGCTGGATGTTATCTATTTATTGAAAGTTTGGACGCTACAGGCTGAAAAGCTCGCTACGTTAGGTCGTCGCGAGTGGGTGGAGGCTGAGTGCGCCAGTTTGATTGAACAGGCAGGCCGCAGCGTTGATAACGATCAACAGTGGTATACCCGCCAACGCCAACTATGGCGCTTGATGCCTCGTCAAATGGAGGCGTATCGGCTGATGACCGCATGGCGGGAAGGCGAAACACGCCGTCGTGATTTGCCGCGCAACTGGTTAATCAGTGACAAGCTATTATTCGCAATCGCCGAAAAGATGCCCAGTAATCGCTTCGAGCTCGCAGAAGTCGAAGGCGTTAAGCCAGTGCTAATTAAAAAAGAGGGCGATGCACTGCTGGCGATGGTGAAACAAGCCCAGTACTGCGACGAAGCTACCTTACCGGCACCCTGGCCAGACCCCATGCATCCAACGTTCAAATCCCGCTTTAAAGCACTCAAGAAGGTGGTGACAGCCAAAGCCAGTGACTTGGGCGTAGCGCCAGAAATGTTAATGCGTCGGCGAGATATTGAAACGCTGGTGATGCAGGATTTGGCCGGGGAGCCTTTCTCTTGGCCAACCGGTTGGCGGGGCGAGTGCTTGAATGATGCGCTGGCCCAGGCCCTTGAGGAGCGATCATTATGAGCGACAAACTGATTTGCGAAGTTTTCAAAAGCTCACGCAAAGATGAGATGTATTCTCAATTGTCTCCTTAAGATGTTGATTTAAGATAAATTACCAACTCTGTACCTCAATGTGATCCATAGAGTGGTACAGAAAAATGTTATTAATGCAGGATAGGCACGGTACTTTTTATTTACGAGTGATGCTCACAGATGAGCTTAGGCAGCGCATGGGCATCACAACTGGGCAGGGTGAATACCGAAGGAGCTTAGGCACCAAGTCTAAACGGGAGGCTGCTAAGCGGCTTCCTGAAGCGTATGTACAGGCTGTGAGTAGTAACAGCACTAGAACAAAGAGTCGTGTTAGGACAGCTCCTAAAGAGCCTCTACAGCGACAGCGCAAGTATTGCCTTTCGACCTTGCTTCTAAGCCATTCAAAACACCAAAAGTTGACAGGTGTATTACCCACAACTATTTCTAACAGATCGTACGCTATTGGTTTGTTATTAAACCACGTTGGGGATAAACCTGTTGACCTCTACTCCAAAGAAGACGCTAGGCGCTTTCGCGATACACTATCAAACACCCCTAAAAAAGGGTATCCCAGTAAGACTATCTCGATAACTACCCTCAACAATATCCTGTCCCAAGTCATTAGTTTCTTTAATTGGTGTGAGAGGGAAGGGTACGTAATTGTTAACGTATTCAAAGGGATGAAAGTACAAGTGAAGCGTTTACAGTCCTCTTATCGGGGAGAATTCACGCTTGAAGACCTTACCAAAATATTTGTCCATATCAATACTGCTGGGGATTCACGCCTTGACAGGACACTTGTCCCTTATATAGCGCTGTATACGGGTTGTAGGCTATCAGAGGCTTGCAACCTATCCAAAGACGACATTTATCAAATCGATGGTCTTTGGTGCACACATATTCGGCAAGACAAGCCCTATCAGCGGCTTAAGAATCCAGCTTCAGAGAGAATCATTCCTGTTCACAGTGAGTTGATAAAGCTGGGGCTACTTGACCATTGTGCTAGTGTTGAAGATAGATTATTCCCTACTACCAAATCCGCTCAAGTGTCTCAGTGGTTTGGTAAGTTGCTGGAGAAACTAGACATTGGGCCTAACAAGACCTTTCACAGCTTCCGCCATACTGTGGCTAATATAATGAAACAAAATGGCGTAGATGTATCACTTGCAGCCGCTCTACTTGGTCATTCTACTAGGACAATGACTTACGACCGTTACGGAAAGACACTTAAGCCTGAAGCCTTAGTAGACATTGTAGAGCTTATAAAGCTTGAAGGAGAAACATTGTGACTATCCCGACATTTTTGCTATTAGCAACACTTTCAATGCCAGTTCAAGATGGTCAACACAGCTACGACCTAGCCCTTGATTATTGTAAATCTCAAGGCTCAACACTCGCCCAATACACTGTCAAGGCTGATAAGGTGATATTTAGCTGTAGTAACGACCTCTCCAAGCGAATAACCATTACAAGGTAGGGGGTAACCAGGGGTTTTAGGAGAATGCTTTTTAGGCACCCTTAAACCCCTTATAAACACACGCACTAGCGCATTATTTATCTGTTATTTACCACACCATCAATAAAAGATTCATACGCTCTGATAAGTACGCTCCATCTTTCCTTGTCAATGCAAGAACCAGCGACACCATACAATATATCAATATTGTGATAAGCCTCATTAGAGAGGTAATCGTCAAGCTCTTTTTGAGACATTCCAATCAATTCTGACATGTTCATATTAGCTCCTTTTGATATGTGAGAGAACACCCACAACTGACATATAAACCCAATCTCACACAATGTCAAAGAGTGACTGAACGGGGTATTCTACAACCTGTCTTAAACATTTTAAGACTTAGAGAATATGGTCAGCACCTATATTTACCAACAGAAAGTTACCACAAGTAGTGAGAAGTTAGAACAATTCTTTAAGTTGAATTTCTTTATCTCCCTTCCTTTTAAAATTTCTCAAGTTAATCCTTAGAATTTCAGAAGAACTTCTAAGAAATGGGCTTATAACAGACAGCTAACACAGAGCCTAATGGGTTAATAAGACACTGTACAAGACACTGGCATAGCCAAATGCTGTACAGATTTATTACATCACCTAGAAGGTTACTCTTAGTTGGGCACATCACATCATTGCATTCGCGCCCCTCTACCAGTGTCGTTAAAGGCTCTCAGAAGACATTGTACATTTCACTGGTCTATGACCAATACACTGTACGATAGAACTTCTGGGGACTTTTAAAGCACTATTAGTACCTTTTCGATGGAAGGGATGACTGATGTCATTTTATTCCCTTCACCTAAAAGCTTCCTTTCTCAGTCTTGGTACAACCCTTGAAGTGTTATTAAGAAATAATCCTATTGACAAAATGTTACTAAAGGCTGTATACTTAATTAACAAACTAATAAAAAGTTAAGAAGCACATTTCAAGAAGAAAGCTAGCAGACATTGTTCCGGGCATCTTTTAAAAGATCGCTTCCCGGATTTACTCACGTCTATCCAAAGACCGTGTAGTAATTTTATAGGGTCTTCTCTCTAAGGGAAATGTACACACCCTGCAAAAGGGATTCATTAGCCACGAAGATAATAAACACTGTGTTAACAGCACTGGTGGAGATTACTGCATTCTAAATTTGAAGAGGAAGAAGAAATGACAAACGTAGTTAGTTATGCAAGCGCCTTGATGGGATCAGGTAAGACTCAATCCTTTATTGCGCAGATTGATACAGAAGATAATGTAGTTTACTCAGTTCCAAAAATTGAACTTAGTGAGTCGATAGCGAAGCGCATTAGGGAAGCTGGTAATGAGTGTGAAACTATTAACAGCAAAGACAATAATCCCATTCCTGTTCGGAAGCGTGTTGAGCAAGCACTTACAGAAGGGCGTGATGGTTCAGTAATTATCATTACTCACGCTACCTTGATGAACATTAATGCTGAGTATCTGCAAGGTTGGAAAGTAGTGGTTGATGAAGTACCGGAAATAAACAGAAATGAGCATAAGCGTGTTGGTGGTAATACCTTCGACAAGCTTTTTAGTGACCTACTAGATCCTGACATAGAAGAGCTTTTTGGAGTTTGCAATTACAAGCCAGAGCTTGAAATGACTGTACGGGGTTTGTATGCAGACTCATTGAAAACAGGTAACCAGCCTTACAGCATAGTGCTTGGTGGTCTACTGTCTGAAACTGGTGTAGTGACTAAAGAAAATGAAAAAGATGGCTCAGGTGTAACCTTCTTAGTTCATGACCACCACGATTATTCTCACGTAATTAATAACGCTGAAGAGTTTCATGTCATGGGGAATGGAATCGAGAAGACACTGTTTCACCTTTGGGTAAAGAAATCTGGATATGACATTGAAGTATCCAAGTATATGCCAGAATTTGGCGGTTACAAAATTCCTCCTACTTTAGTGCCATTGGTAAAAGGTAACAAGTTTTCAAAGAAGATGATGTTAACGAAGGAAGACGGAACATACTCTGATAACGGAGAGTTCAACAAAGACTGCCTAGGCTGGAAGCTTCTTGAAGAGGCTCTTGCATACCATCGCGGCGAACCTGTTTTGGTTCAAGTATTCAAGTGGATGAAGGTATTCCCATTTGCTAAATACGAAAATGTTGAAGTGACAGAGTTCGATCTTCGTGGCCTTAATGATTACGCTGACAACTTCCATCGAACTGTTAATCTGATACACGGTAACCCAGAGCCTATCGTTGCACGAATGAATCGAAAGCTTATGGAAATCATGGGAATTGATGTAAAGGATGGTGAAGAAGCAATTCGCCATGCACGTTATATCGAGCCTATCGCACAGTATATGCTGCGTACCAATATGCGTAAGGGTGATTCTCAGACGAAGGCTACTGTGACTATCGTGCCGACTATGGAAGTTGCTGAAGCATTGCAAGATACTTTACAAATCAAATGTAATATTGATAAGAAAGTAATGGTTGAGCCTCCTAAAAAAGCGCCTACTAAAGCCAAGCTTGCTCGTGAAGAAAAAAAGACTAAAGCTAAAGAGATGGATGCTAATGGTATGTCTGCAAGGGCGATCGCTAAAAAACTTGGCATGAGCAATAAGACTATTTCAAACTGGATAAAAACAGCCTAAAGGAGAAAGAGACGAATATGGAAAAATAGGTCGCAGGTATAGTAATATGCGAAATTAATTTAGCGTAAATATTAATGCCACAGATTATTAAATCACTTTCATGCCTTGCTTATTAGTCGTCTAAATGGGATTATGAATGATAATTAACGTAGGAGGTATGTATGAAAATCTGGTTAGTTGTTTTGTTTGCTATAGGAGTCGTTGTATTCATATATGCAATCTATGGATACTTTAATGGACGCAAGCGTGAAATGCTTAGAGCTGATATGGAGTTTTTTAAAGTCAGGGATAGCTTTTATCGTACCATTGAAATTGAACAGAGTGAAGATGCTCTTCACATCATTAAAGATATAGTTGATGAGGATTTTTCAGATACATCAGAAATAGGTCGAAGTAAAATAATTGAATATTTAGGTTTTTGCACTATAAAAGCTAAGGCTGAAACAATAATTCGTGAGCATGGGGAGGTATTAAAAAGAAAGAAAAATCAAAGTTTATATAAAGATGAATACGGCATTTCTAATGTTTCCAAGTGGGAGTCCGAGCGTAATTATTTTGTCAAAAAAGTATTGCTTCCTAAGCTGAAGCAGTCTTGTGAGTCGGATAAGAGACATGAAAGCTTTAGAGATAGTTTCTTATGTTGGGTTGATTGTCATGATGATAAAGAGTTAATCGTCTTCTGGGAGGGGAAAGTGGATGATTGGATTAATGAAACAACATGTTTTTCTAATGACTTGATGACTGAACCTGAAGATGAAGAGTACCTTGAGTACGATGACTCTATGACAGGGGTTGAATATGAAAATTATATTGAAGCCTTAGCTTATAATTACGGATGGGAACCCACACGGACTCCAGCAACTGGTGATCATGGAGCGGACGTGATCATTACGGACGGAGATGTCAGAATTGCCATACAATGTAAGAAATATAGTTCCCCAGTAGGAAACAAAAGCGTCCAAGAAGTCTATTCTGCGAAGGATTTTTATGAATGCGACCATGCGGTTGTAGTTACAAACTCAAGCTTTACTACTTCTGCGAGACAGGTAGCGGATAGTCTTAATGTTAGTTTAGTTCACCATGGTGACCTTCAGCAAAACCTTGAATCGCTTTCAAACAACGAGACCGATGTATTTTTAAAGTACATAAAGCGAACTTATCCTGAAGTGAGAGATGAGTAAATGTCGCTTTCTTGGCCTGGAGTGATTGATCAACTCTTAATAGTTGGGCGGTTTCTTCATGAGCCTATAGGAGGGTGACCCCGCTACATATTTCATAAACTATAAAGGTGTGGTCAAAAAAGTATATTTCAACGAACACAGCCAAGGAAGATCCTTTTGTGTTCATTAGGTGGTAGTTGACAACTCAAACGAATACACAAATAATGAACACACTCAAAAGAATACATAACACTGGGATGTGTCAATATGACGTTCATTCGTGCCTACCTTCGTGCTTCAACTGAAGATCAGAACGCTAGTCGTGCTAGGGAGGCTTTGGAAGCTTTCGCCAAGGATAAGGGAGCGAGGGTAGCTTCTTGGTACATCGAAAATGCTAGTGGTACTAGAGCTGACCGCACTGAGCTAGCGCGCCTGATTGATGATGCCCAAGCGGGAGACATACTTCTGATTGAACAGGTTGATCGTCTAACACGTCTCACTAAAAGTGATTGGGACAAGCTGAAAGCTGCTATACAGAGTGCAGGGCTTCGTGTGGTCTCTCTTGACCTACCAACTAGCCATGTAGCTATGACAGTAAGCGCCAGCGATGACTTTACAGGGCGTATGCTGGATGCGGTTAATTCAATGCTCATGGATATGCTTGCCGCTGTTGCTCGCAAGGATTATGACGACCGCCGAAGAAGACAGGCAGAAGGGATCGAAAAAGCTAAGGCTGAAGGTGTCTACAAGGGGCGTCCTGTAAACGAAGCGCTACATTTACGGATATTGGAACTTAGAGGTCATGGCCTAAGCGTTCGCAAGACAGCAGAAATTGTTGGCTGTGGAGTAAGTACGGTACAACGTGCTGAGAAGCGCACCAGTTAGCGCTAGCATGAATGGACGCATGAACTGGAAAGAGCTATTAACTTACTTTTTTATACTGAGGTTTTATGATGAGGGTAAATCTTTAATGTCAACAGTGAATTATACAGAGTTTAATGTGCTAGTTCGAATTTTTTAAGTTTACCTAGATTTCTTTTGCGAATATGCTGAGGTGTAATGTGGAGATTGAATTATGTTAAGAGTTATCCCTGATAAAAATTGGTGGGAAAAAGAGCGTAAAAAACGTAATGCATTATCTACGTGTCCTTACGCCAACTCATATAGATGTCCTCGACACTATGAGAGCTTAGATTTGCTTTCGCGTATTAATGTAATAGCAGGAATATCATCTGAGAAAAAAGAAGAATTGACAGCTTTTTGGGATAGAACCATTTTTTCGTCTTTGTGTGATGAAGAACTGCCTTCAGTTTCAGTGAACAGCTTTGGTGGTCTCTCATCAGTTAGCAATTTTTGCCCAGAAATATCTTTCAAATATTTTCGCTACTACGCTGATTACATGTATGAACATATAGATGAAATCGATAGAGACTCAGGGGTTCGCATAGCGGAAAGAGATAAACTTGAAAACGATTGGAAGTATCAGTGGATGTCAGTTGGCGCTAGATTTTATTTAGACTGTGATGTTTTTGAAAGAGTTAAGCAGTTTAATGATGAGCTGGGTAGCAGCTTTTTAAATAGATTACACCCAAATATAATTCTTCAAATAAATAGGATGGATAATTGTTTAGACGCTAATGACTCAGCAGGGGCCCTTCATGCCGCTTCTAATATTTTAGAAACTATGGCGAAAGAAACCACTCAAAATCCAAATGTAGAAAATGAAACATTGGGTAGCTTCTTTGAGCAATTTAGGAAAAAAACAAAATTACCAGAATATCTTATAGAGGCAGTTATGAAGATTTATAAATTACGTGGCAAGTTACCAACAGCTGGCCATGGTAGCTTAAACAAGCCTGAGCTGACTATGGCACAAGCTATTACTATTGCGGCAATGACAAAAGCAATTTTAGAAATAGAATATAGAAGTAAAGATTAAAAAAAAGCATCATATATTTTTTTAAGCTAGAAAAAAATGAAAGCACATTCATCTTATTTCGCCTTTTTTAATTATTTTTCGTCGACGAATATGAATGACTTGTCCCCATATTTCCTATACCTTACTATTTTTCATGATTACACACTACACCGGTAAACTTGGCGCTATCTTGGATGTGCATTTTTAACTCTCTATTAAGTACAGCAACACTTATATACATCATTATTAGAAGTTTCGAGCCCTGGGGAAATAATTGGCACCGCCATCTTTACCCCTGGTAAGTCCATCGTCATTGTGATTATCGATTTATTGCAATTCATGTACCTTGTTAATGACATACTCATGTTTAATACTGGTTCACTCTCGATCATAGGTATTTTAACGTGCAAGGCTCTAGCTATCAGGGCATCAAACTCAGCGATAAATACTGTCAACTAACACAACTGACACTGTATGCAGCCACTGGCGTCTATGAACAAATTGAGGGAAAAGACCTTTTTCAGGCGTTCGAGTAGATAGCACCCTTCGACTATTAACCCGATGCCAGATTAGCTGGCTTCCTCTGATTGGTATCAACCCTAAAGAGTACTCTAAAGGCTTGGGTCTGAAACAAGTGTGTATGTGCGTACCTGCCAAGTATTTATAAACTTTAGAAAAAAATTATATAGTAAGTAAGCGTTTGCATAGAACGTACCTATGCCAGATACCTATGTGAGTACTATGCCAATGCTCAAAATCTGCCCGTGTGCTTGTCCAGACCAGTATCCACTATGATGGGGGGTGCTTGAAATTCTAGGTTATTGAAATGCTGTTGAGATAAAAGCAAGAAATGCACTGAGCACATAAAAGTAGTCTATGGCCTAGCTCAACATTTTCATAAGTAAACCCATGAACTTTAAATGGTTTACCAGTGGTACATAAAGTGGTACATGAAGCCAAAAATAGTGAGAGCTGCTAGGCAAGGTAACTGGGCAAAATCTCGTGTATAATAGTTTTTACAGAGTTGCTATGCTCCTTTTAAATCAATTGGTTAAGGCTTTAACTTAGGAGCGATCATTATGAGCGACAAACTGATTTGCGAAGTTTTCAAAAGCTCACGCAAAGATGAGATGTATTTATACGTCGATAAGCGTCAAGGGTTAGCAAATGTCCCTGAACCACTGCTTGAAACCTTCGGCAAGCCTGTGTCGGTTTTTACCATGTTGCTGACCGCTGACAAAAAACTGTCACGGGTAAAGGCAGCAGATGTCGTGGAAGGAATTAAAGATAAAGGCTTTTATTTGCAAATGCCGCCGCCCAAGGAGGCTTATTTGCTTGATGTGCATCGGGCACACGTTGCCTCTGTTTTTGATGCACGTGCAGATGAAGAGTAACGACAGCCGTTTATGAATTTTCTTGCCCATGCCTGGCTGGTCAGCGCGGGTAGCGATGATTTTCTCTATGGCAATTTAATCGCCGATGGAGTTAAAGGGCGCGATTTAAGTGATTGGCCCGTTGCCACGGCTCAGGGGATTCGCCATCATCGCCGTGTCGATGCATGGGTGGATAGCCATCCAAACGTTGTGAATGCACGGCGGCGCGCGCCAACCGGCCAGCGACGCTATGCGGGTATTGCCCTGGACATGATGTGGGACCACTTTTTGGCGCGGGATACGGCGGGGCAGATAGATCAGGAAGAGATTATTGGGCGATGCTATCGGCTGCTCTCAACCCGCTCTGCGCCGAACCGGCTGGCGGGTATGATGCCGTTACTCGTCGAGCATGACTGGTTAAGAGGCTACGCTGATTTTGATTTTACTTGCCGCGCGATAGCGGGGATCGGGCGCCGTTTGTCTGGCCCCAATCAGCTTGCCGCCCTGGTGCCCTGGCTGAGTGACGATTACCGAGTGCTAGAGAACGATTTTCAAGCATTATGGCCAACGCTGTTGGCTGAATTAAGCCACACCGATACACCAACATAAGGCGTGTTTCCGTGTGGTCATGAAGGAGAAATCGATGGAAACAGCGATGCGCGAACGCTTTTGGGAGCGCTTTACTCTGGAGGAATTGACGCCCCCGGAGTGGGAGGCGCTGTGTGACGGCTGCGGGCAATGTTGCCTGTTAAAGTTGCATGATGAGGACACCCAGGAACTGGCGGTGCTTAACGTTGCCTGTCGCTTGTTAGACATCAAAAGCTGCCAATGTAGCGATTATCCTAATCGTTTTGACAGCGTTCCTGACTGCACCCAGCTTACACCGGCCTTGGTTAAAGAGTTCACTTGGTTACCACAAAGCTGTGGCTATCGGCGCGTGGCGGAAGGGCGCAAACTGGCAGGTTGGCATCCGCTTTTAAGCAATGACGCCGAGCGTGTGCATCGCAAGGGTATTAGCGTGCGTAGCTTTGCCGTGTCGCAGGACGAAGTGCCAGAGCAGCAGCTAGAGTCACACATCATTGCCGTGTTGCCTATGTAATTCCTACCGTTTTAAGCACTGGGCTGTCGCTTAGGGGTATCCCAAATAGATAAAAACGTTTCTTTAACCGGGGTAAGAATTTTTTTATCGGGCGTTGGGCTAGCTACCTTTACTTTTGGTTTACGTGGTGTGTCCCAGATAGTGGGAAAGTGCTCTTGATGGTTCATTTTCTTCACCTAAAGACTAAACGATAGTTTATACGACTAACGTATAGTATGGCGTAAGATTAATGATGATGGAATATTTTTTGGAAACTATTTTCATAAAATTCATTTTGTCATTAAAAAGCAGTGCTTTTGCACTGCTAAAATAACGCTTGAAAAATTTACTTAGTCAGTAGCGCTAGCTAGGTTGGCGAGGGCTGTGCCAACCCTAGCGCCCAAAGGATAAACGCGTCTTGGCGCGCGGCATCCCGCCAAGCTTTGAAGCGGCCGGAGGCGCCACCGTGTCCACTGCTCATATCCGTGCGCATCAAAATAGGCGCTGAGCCCTGCTGTTGTTGCGCCACTTGCGCATAAAACTTGGCGGGTTCCCAATAGCTGACGCGGGTGTCAAACCAACTGCCCTCAATCCAAAGCGCAGGATATGACTGAGGCTGGATGTTATCGATAGGCGAATAATCGCGTATTCGAGTGGCGACTTCCGGTTCTTCCGGGTTGCCCCATTCACTGTACTCCGCAGTAGTAAGAGGAAGATCGGGGTTCTGCATAGTACGCAGCACATCCAAAAACGGTACGTCTAGTAGGGCGGCGCAGAACGCTTCAGGGGCGCGATTGATACAAGTGCCCACCAGTAGCCCCCCGGCACTGGCGCCATAGGCCACAATTCGCTGTGAGTCACTAACGCCCTGTTCAAGCAACACTTCGCGGGCAGCCATAAAGTCGTTAAAGCTGTTTTCTTTATGGGCCATCTTGCCGTTTAAATACCAGGGCTCACCGCGTTCACCACCCCCCCTTACGTGGGCGACGGCAAAAGCCGCGCCGCGTTCAAGCAGTTCCAACCGAGCGATGGAAAACCAGGGGTCTAGAGCCTCGCCGTATGCACCATAGCCATACAACAGCGTGGGTAAGGGCTGATCGGCCAGGTCGGCACGCATGACCACCGAGACAGGGACTTGCTCACCATCCTGGCTTGTCGCCCATAGACGTTTGCTTATTAACTGTTCCGGCTGCAAATTGCCATATACAGGTGCGCGTTTCAGCAGTGTCCGTTCGCCGTTGGACAGATCGAGCGCGAACCAGCTGGGTGGCTGAGTAAAGGATTCTTCGCGTAGGCGCAATACCTGACTATCGAAGTGCGGCTCGTCTTCAAGCATCTGCGAACAGGGCTGCTCGGGCAATGTCAGGTATTCATCCAGTGTGCATTCATGCTGTGCGTCAAGTACCAACCGCCGCAAACGCACCTGCGCCTGGTCATGATCACGTTCAGCCAGCATCAGTCCCCAAGAGAACGCATCAACGCCCTCCAGCGTGGCCTCTTCACGGTGGCTAATTAATGTTTGCCAACTACCTTGAGAATAGCCAAGCTGGCTATCAGGCAAATAATCGAGTTGAAAATGAGCGCCTGCTTGGTTATGTAGGCGATAATAAAAACCTGGACGATGGTCGATGCTGTATTCAACCCCCGGTTGGCGCGTCTGAATGCATAGCGGCTTCGTGGCAGGGGTGTGGGCGGGCAACAGATGGATTTCGCTGGTGTCTTTTGAGCCGCTTTCAAGCAGCAGCCATGACCGTGAGCGCGTTTTGCCGATGCCGAGCCAAAACTCTGGATCCTCTTCACGTAGCACCAGCACGGGCTCTTTTGAAGCACTAGGTTCGGCTAGCGACAGCGGTAAACGCCAAATACTATCGGGTCGCTGCGTGTCATCAAAGCGAGTAAACAGCAGGGTGGCCGTGGTGGCGGTTTGGTCTTCTGCCCAGCACAGGCCCGCACCAATATCGTTGAGCAGTGGTATGGGCGTGCCGCTGGGGAGTGCTTTCAGCCAGAGTGTAAACCGCTCATCGCCTTGGGTATCTTCTGTCCAGGCTAGCCACTGTTCATCGGGTGAGAGGGCCATATCGCCCATGTCGTAAAAATCGTGCTTTGCGGCGCGGGCGCTAACATCGAAAAAACATTCATGTTGTTCAGGTTGGCTATTGGGGTGACGCCACCAGCTTGGGTAGTCGTCCTCGGCGCCAGTCTTGCTCCAGAACGTGAAGTGATCAAGCGTTGTCTTAAGGCTGGTCACGGCTAATTCGCGGCGTGCGAGGTGGCTCTGGTATAACGTTTCCTCTAACGGAGCGAGCGGAGCAAACCAATCGGCTTGTTGTTGGTTGGCGGCTTCTAAAAAGGCGGTGACTTCTGGGTCGCTGCGCGCTTCTAGCCAGTGCCATTGCGGGTCATTAGCGCGATAATAGCGCGCAGCGGGTAAACCTGTGTGTATGCCTTGCTGTGCTTTCATAAATTGATAGGTACCATAACGAGAAATTAACGTCGGGTGAGTTCACCCACATGAGGGTTATTATGCTGTTTGCAGATTCAACATTACTGCTGTGGTTGAGTTATTACGGGCTGTCGTTGTTAGTGATTGTCGCGGTCTACTTTGCGTTCACTTTTCTGCCTCGCTTGCCACGCTTAGTGCTGACCTGGGCTGTCGCTGGGGCGATATGGGCACCCGCCAGTTTCCGGTTGCCGCTCATAGAGGAGGGGGAATTCTATACCGGTTGGGCACCTTCGGCGATGGTGGCAGCGGTTGGCTTTTTAGAAAACAACGGCGCCGCGCTACGTGGCGGCTTGATGTGGCTGGTGTTGGGTATGGCGCTAGGTGCGCTGATAGGTGTCGCATTGTGGTGGTGGCGTCGGCCTGGCGAAGTTGAGTATATTGCCCAGGAAGAGGAGCGTGCCGATGATGACGAAGCGCCACGCCGTCGTGAACCGGTGATTGGTTGATGAATCACTTAGGAAGCTGGTTGGTATCTGGGCATGTGTGAAGCGTATGTGTGAACTGCTTGGCATGAGTGCCAATGTGCCCACCGATATCTGTTTTAGTTTCTCGGGCTTTTTGCACCGCGGTGGGGGCACTGGCCCTCATCGAGATGGCTGGGGAATAGCCTTCTACGAAGAAGGCGGTTACCGCGATTTTCGTGATCCACATCCATCGGTTGATTCACCTATCGCCCGGCTGATTTGCGACTACCCGATTAAGTCCCATGTGGTGATCAGTCACATTCGTCAAGCTAACGTGGGCGGCGTTAGGCTCGCCAATACCCATCCTTTCACTCGTGAAATGTGGGGTCGGCCTTGGTGCTATGCGCACAATGGCCAATTAAGTGGCTGGGAGAGTCTCACATTAGGCGATTATACGCCCGTCGGTAACACGGATAGTGAGCACGCCTTTTGCTGGTTACTGGGAGAACTGAGGCGCACTTTCCCTACGCCGCCTGCTGAGCCCGAAACACTGTGGAAACGCTTGCATCAGCTATGTGAGCAGCTAAGAACGCTGGGCGTCTTCAATATGCTGCTGTCTGATGGTCGGTATTTGTTTACTTTTTGCACCACTAAGCTGGTCCACATTAAGCGCTGTGCTCCCTTCGGTGAGGCCGAGCTTTCCGACGCTGAAATGACAGTTAATTTCGCTGAACACACCACCCCTGACGATATTGTGTCGGTAATTGCTACTGAGCCTCTCACTCATAATGAAGTCTGGCAGCGTATGGTGCCGGGGGAGCTGTTGGTTTGGTGCGACGGAGAAATCCAGTCGCGTTATTGTCCATAATAGTCTGAGTCCTTTACGTTATTGAGAGGAGGCTTGTTTTTTTTTGGTGCTTTCAAATAGGCTAAAGTTGAAACGTAAGTTTTAATCGAACGTTTTACAGCCTGTCGTGGGTCGTATATCGTTGGGCCGATGAACTTAGCCACAATAGCCTAGTGACAACAACAAGGTCGGTGATCACGCCGACACGATTAGCGGAGATTGCCCATGAGCGAACACGCCAACGCCGCCGTTTTACGTGGCCCAGCGCTTGAAGGGTTGGATCAGTACGATTCAGTCACGGATGTTTTTCATACCGCAGTAACACGTTTTAAGGATAAGCCAGCCTTTTCCTGCATGGGAAAAACGCTCACTTTCGCCGACCTTGATCGCTTATCTGCAGATTTTGCCGCTTGGCTAGAGCATGAAGCCGACCTTGTCCCCGGGGATCGTATTGCTATTCAGCTGCCCAACGTACTGCAGTTTCCGGTGGCGGTGTTTGGCGCATTGCGGGCAGGCTTGGTGGTGGTCAATACCAATCCGCTTTATACCGAGCGGGAAATGGCAAATCAGTTCAAAGACTCCAACGCGAAAGCCATTCTCATCTTGGCCAATATGGCGGATAAGCTCGAGAAAATACTCGATAAAACAGATATCAAGCATGTATTAATTACCCAGCTTGGCGATTTGCACGACGTGCCCAAACGCTGGTTAATTAATGCTGTGGTAAAGCACGTTAAGAAAATGGTGCCGGCTTACTCGCTGCCCGGTGCGATTGGTTTTCGCGATGCGCTGAAAAAAGGCAGTTCGCTTAGCCATACCGAGGTCAAGAAGACGCCCGACGATTTAGCGGCGCTTCAATACACCGGTGGCACCACAGGAACACCGAAAGGGGCAATGCTGACGCACCGCAACTTGATTGCCAATATGTTGCAGGCCCGTGAAGCTATTGGTGCCCACCTGACCGATGGCGAAGAAATGGTCATAGCGCCACTGCCGGTTTATCATATTTATACGTTTACCGTTAACTGCTTGTTTTTGATGGAGACAGGTAATCACTCTTTGCTCATTACCAATCCACGTGACCTGGATGGCTTTGTTAAAGAGCTCAAAGGGCTGCCCTTCACTGCCTTTATCGGCCTCAACACGCTATTTAATGCATTGTGTAACCGGGACGACTTCAAGCAGCTCGATTTTTCCAAGCTGAAGCTGACTATTTCAGGCGGCATGGCGCTGACCAAAGCCGCGGCGCAGCGCTGGGAGCAAACTACGGGTTGCCCGATTGCTGAAGGGTATGGTCTGACTGAAACATCGCCGATCGTTAGTTTTAACCCCACCGATGCGATTCAACTAGGCACTATTGGTAAGCCCGTGGCGGGCACTGCAGTAAAAGTCGTGGATGCAGAGGGTAAGGACGTGGCAATGGGCGAGCCAGGGGAGTTATGCGTACAAGGGCCGCAGGTAATGAAAGGCTACTGGCAGCGCGAAGACGAAACCCGTGCCTCTATCGATGAGGATGGCTGGTTCCACACCGGCGATATTGCCATCCTTCAGGAGGATGGTTACATCCGGATTGTGGACCGCAAGAAAGACATGATTCTGGTCTCTGGCTTTAATGTGTATCCCAATGAAGTCGAGGATGTAGTGGCTGCTCACCCTGATGTGCTTGAGTCAGCGGCGGTCGGCGTGCCGGATGAAAATGCTGGTGAGGCGATCAAACTGTTTGTAGTGAGTAAGAATAGTCAGCTTGATGAGCAGACACTACGCCAGTGGTGTAAAAAAGAACTCACCGGTTACAAGGTGCCCAAGTACATCGAGTTTCGCGATGAATTGCCTAAAACCAACGTGGGCAAAGTGCTACGCCGTCAACTTCGCGACGAAGAACCCACAAAAGTGTAACTTTAAATGATGCTTCAGCGCTGTGGTTAGGCGTCTCGGAGCTGAAAGCGTTACACTATACGACCCGCTCAATTGAGCGGGTTGATTTTTTATAACTCTTACTAAAATCTCTTGTTAAATGCCCAAGCGAATGGAAGCCGACTCAATCGTGACCACCGAGACATCTCCAGCTCCCTCCGATAGCCAACGCCTCGCTGCGCTGAAACAGGCCGTGGGCGAAGTGATGTTGCGCGATGCAGAACGGCTGGAACGACGCCTGGCCGGTTTGAGCCGACGTCTGCGAGATAACAAGCCGATTAGCCGTGGGTTGCAGGAAGTGCAGCGCGAGATTAGTCGCGCTCAGCAGCAACTTAGCCAGCGTGAGGCCCAGCAAATCACGCTTAACTATCCGCCAGACCTGCCGGTGGTAGAGCGTCGAGAGGATATTCTTAACGCCATACGTGATCATCAGGTTGTGGTGGTGGCGGGGGAGACCGGTTCCGGCAAAACCACCCAGCTACCTAAAATATGTTTGGAGCTGGGGCGAGGCCGTCAGGGCTTGATTGGTCACACCCAGCCACGTCGCTTGGCCGCCCGTAGCGTGGCCGGTCGTTTGGCAGATGAGCTGGAAGTCACTTTGGGGGACCAAGTCGGCTATCAGGTCCGCTTCACCGACCAGAGTAGCCCGAGCACACTAGTCAAATTGATGACCGACGGAATTTTGTTGGCCGAGACGCAACATGATCCACTGCTGTTGCGTTACGACACGATTATTATCGATGAGGCTCACGAACGAAGCCTGAATATCGATTTTCTGCTTGGCTACCTCAAGCGCTTGCTCCCCAAGCGGCCTGACCTAAAGGTCATCATTACCTCGGCGACCATAGATGTTGAGCGCTTTGCCCAACATTTCGGAACGGCGAAAACGCCAGCGCCAGTGGTGGAAGTCACCGGGCGGACCTATCCCGTCGAGGTACACTATCGGCCTCTGGTGCGTGACGAGGACGATGAAGAAGACCGCACCCTGCAAGAAGGGATTTTGCATGCGGTGGAAGAAATTGAAACCATTGAGCGTGAGAAAGGTTGGCTGCATGGCCCTCGGGACGTACTGATATTTTTACCCGGCGAGCGTGAAATCCGTGAAACAGCGGATACCCTACGCCGTGCCGAGCTGAAAGGTACCGAAATCCTACCGCTCTATGCCCGGCTTTCGAACGAAGAGCAGAATCGCGTATTTGCGTCCCACCGTGGGCGGCGTATCGTGCTTGCTACCAATGTCGCTGAAACATCGCTGACGGTGCCTGGGATTCGCTACGTGATCGATCCCGGCCTCGTGCGTATCAGCCGCTATAGCTACCGCTCTAAGATCCAGCGCCTGCCGGTGGAAGCGGTTAGCCAAGCCAGCGCTAACCAGCGTAAAGGACGTTGTGGTCGGATCGCCGAAGGCGTTTGTATTCGCCTCTACAGCGAAGAAGATTTTTTATCCCGGCCTGGCTTTACCGATCCCGAGATCCAGCGCACCAACTTGGCGTCGGTAATCCTATCGATGCTGGGTCTTAAACTAGGCAATATAGAAGCATTTCCGTTCGTTGATCCGCCCGATAGCCGCTTTATCAAAGACGGCTTTCGTTTGCTGTTTGAGCTTGGTGCGGTGGATGAACAGCAGCACCTCTCACCGCTTGGTCGTAAGTTGGCGCGGTTGCCGATTGATCCACGCCTGGCACGGATGGTGTTGGCGGGCGCCGAGGTCGGTAGCTTGCGCGATGTGCTGATTGTGGTCTCGGCATTGGCCATACAGGATCCTCGAGATAGGCCAGCAGATAAACGCCAAGCCGCCGATCAGGCGCATCAGCGTTGGCACGACCCCGATTCAGACTTCGTCGCCTTGTTGAATTTGTGGCACGGCATTGAAAATGCCCGGGAGGCGCTGTCGGGTAATCAGCTACGCCGTTGGTGTCGTGAGCACTATATCAATTATCTGCGTATGCGCGAGTGGCACGATACCTTCCGCCAGCTCCGTCAGTTGCTGCGCGATATGGATATTGAGGTGCCCGCGCCGCCGCCGCGGGATGAAGATGAAAGCGAAGAGCAAGCACGCCAAGCACGGCGTAAAACCTCCGGTAAAGTGCACCAGGCGCTGCTGTCTGGGCTACTCTCCAATCTGGGTACACTGATTGAGAACCGGGAGTATCTGGGCGCCCGCAACCGGAAGTTTATGATCCACCCCGGCTCAGGATTAGCTAAAAAATCGCCAAAGTGGATCATGGCATTCGAAATGGTCGAGACATCGAGACTGTTTGCTCGTACTGTGGCCAAAATAGATCCTCAGTGGATTGAACCTCAAGCACAGCATCTGGTTAAGCGTAGCTACAGCGAACCGCATTGGGAAATGAAGCGCGCGCAGGTGGTGGCATTTGAGCAGGTGACGCTGTTTGGTCTGCCGATCGTAGCGCGGCGCAAGGTACATTACGGCCTGATAGCACCACAAGAATCACGCGATTTGTTTATTCGTCGTGCGCTGGTCGAAGGTGAGTTTCAGACCAAAGGCGCTTTTTTTGATCATAATCGAGCGTTGATTGACGAAGTTGAAGCACTGGAAGATCGCGCTCGCCGGCGTGATATTTTGGTCGATGAAGACACGTTGTTTGATTTTTATGACCAGCGAATCCCGGCCGAAATCGTCAACGGCAAGGGTTTTGAGCATTGGCGTAAGCAAACCGAACAACGCGACCCCAAATTACTGCATTTCGATCTGGATTCGCTTAAAGCGCGTGACGCCGGGGATGTCACCCAGACGCAGTACCCCGATCATTTAACCCTGGCGGGTGTAGCGTACCCGGTTAGCTACCACTTTGATCCTGAAGCGGAGGACGATGGTGTCACGCTGACCGTACCCGCCGCGATGCTTCCGCAGGTGCCTGTGCACGCACTAGAGTGGCTGGTGCCAGGATTGCTGCGTGAAAAATGCATTGCACTGATGAAATCGTTACCCAAAAGTATTCGCCGCCAAGTAGTGCCGATACCCGATTGGGTCGACGCGGCACTTGACACCCTGGTGCCCGATCAACGTCCGTTAACCGAGGCGCTAGGGGAATTTATTCGACGCCGGACATCGACACGGGTACACCCTGACGATTGGCGTTTAGACCTGCTCGAACCGCATTTAATCATGAATATTCGTGTAGTTGATCACGCAGGCGAAACCCTTGGGCAGGGGCGTGATCTCCGTGCATTGGAGCAACGCTTTGAAGCGGCAGCCAGCGCTGGTGCGCAGGCGTTGGCTGAACAGGTCAGTCACGAGCCTGCTGTTGCAGGCCTGCCTAAAACGCCGCTCCCCCCGTCACGAGTGACTACCCAGGCAGGTATTCGCGTAGAGGCGTATCCTGCCCTGGTAGCCGACGCCAGCGAGTTCAAGGTGGCTTTGTTTGATCACCCGGCAAAAGCAGAGGCCGCCCATCAGGAAGGCATTGCGCGGCTAGCCATCGTCAAGCTGCCCGAACAGGCCAAAGCGATCAAACAGTTGCCCGGGGTAGAAAAGTGCGCGCTGCTGTTTGCCAAAGTGGGTAGCAAGCAGGCGTTGATCGACGATCTATTGTTGGCCGTGTTTACTCAGGTGGTTGCTCAGCACCCACTGCCGCGCTCAGATGACGAGTTCAGTCAGCGGCTAAAAGAGACACAGCCCCAGCTCGTTGGCGAGGCCAAAGCACTGCTAGTGAAGGTGGACGCCGCGCTTCAGGGCCACCTTGCAGTCAGCAAAGTACTAAAAGGTAAGCTCAATTTTGCCTTGGCGCTGGTGTATAGCGATGTTAGCGCACAGATGCAGCGTCTGGTCTACCCAGGCTTTATTCGTGATGCCGGTGAGTGGCTGGATGAATATCCACGTTACACCGAGGCGGCACTGATTCGGCTTGAAAAGGCTGCTCGTGAGCGTGGCCGCGATCAAATGATGATGCAGGACGTCCAAGCGCTAGAAGCCCGTTTTGATGCCCGCCGCGAAAGCGAACGGCGAGGGCAGGTGGAAAACCCTGAATTGGTTGCTTTTGGCTGGTGGTTGCAAGAGCTTAGGGTCTCACTATTCGCCCAGCAATTAGGCACCCGTATGGCAGTCTCAGTGAAGCGACTTGAAAAGCGTTGGCAAGAAATAATTAGCGCTTAGCGAGTTGATGGAGAAGCCGTTGAAATGAGTATTTGAGAATAGCGGTTGAAAAAGCTGCTGGAAAAACCGCTATTTTACGCACACAGTAACAGTATGGGTTCGCCGTAAGTTACGCGCTAGCTATTGATGATGGCCAGTCACATCGGCAAGCCGCTTAGAGGAGATAGGCATGACACATGTGGTGATTACCGGTACAGGTCTCTATACACCGGAACACGCCATTGATAATGCGGCCCTGGTGGCGGCATTTAACACGTGGGTAGACGCTGAAAATGAGCAGCACGCTGAGGCGATTGCGCAGGGTGAGCGAGAGCCGCTGGCTCACTCCAGCAGCGAATTTATCGAAAAAGCCTCAGGTATCAAGAGCCGCTATGTGCTCGATGCGTCGGGTATTCTTGACCCACAGCGCCTAAGGCCTAAACTGCCTCAGCGGGGCAATGATGAACCTTCTATCCAGTGCGAGATGGCAACTGTTGCTGCCCGACAGGCATTGTCCGCTGCTAAGGTAGATGCCGCGGACATTGAACTGGTTATCGTCGCCTGCTCGAATTTAGAGCGTGCTTACCCCGCCGTGGCGGTAGAAGTACAGCAATTCTTGGGTACCAGTGGTTACGGGTTTGATATGAATGTGGCCTGCAGCTCTGCTACGTTTGCCTTGGAAACGGCTGCAAACGCGATTGCCTCTGGCAGCGTAAAGCGTGCACTGGTAGTTAACCCGGAAATTTGCTCGGCGCACCTGAATTTCCGAGACCGTGACAGCCACTTCATTTTCGGTGATGCTTGTACCGCGATGGTACTTGAAAGCAGTGTCGTCGCCGTTGCCGATGAGCAATTTGAGATTCTTGGTACACGCCTGATAACCAAGTTTTCCAATGCGATCCGTAATAATGCTGGTTTTCTCAACCGGGTAACGGACAGCGACCCGCTGGCGCTGGATAAGCTTTTTGTGCAGGAAGGAAGGCGGGTGTTTAGAGAGGTCTGTCCGATGGTTGCTAAATTGATCACGGAGCATCTGGCGTCTTTGGAATTAAGCGGTGACGATCTTAAGCGCATGTGGCTGCACCAGGCCAACCGCCATATGAACGATTTAATAGCCCGCAAAGTCCTGGGTTACGAACCAAGCGAAGCCCAGGCACCGATCATTCTGGATCGTTACGCGAATACCAGTTCAGCGGGCTCTATCATTGCTTTTCATCTCCATCGCGAGCAGCTAGTGGAGGGTGATGTTGGTGTGATTTGTTCGTTTGGGGCAGGTTATAGCGCTGGCAGTGTCGTCATTCGCCGTCTCTAAGCCTCTGTATACGTGCTGCGCAATTAAAAAGGAAAATGTCATGTGGCAGTGGTTAAGTAACGAAAAAACGGCGCTTTCGCTGCGCATCAAAACATTACCGCTACTGTTGGTGACGCTACTAGCAACCGGCGGCTGCGCGAGCACACAAACAGCGGAAAATGCAAACCCTGACGATCCATGGGAGGGTTTTAACCGTAAAGTGTTTGCGTTTAACGATGTGCTGGATCGCTATGCGTTGAAGCCAGTGGCAAGAGGCTATCGCACCATTACACCTGACCCGGTGGAAACCGGGGTAGGCAATTTTTTTGCCAATTTAGGTGAAGTTCGTACCGCGCTCAATAGTGTGTTGCAAGGCAAACCAGCTAACGCGGGGCTCGCCACATCACGGTTTTTAATTAACTCAACGGTAGGTATCGGCGGGTTGCTGGATTATGCTACCGCGATGGAAATTACCGCGGACAAAGAAGATTTCGGCCAAACGTTGGCGGTATGGGGATGGAATGATTCGCGCTACCTAGTGCTGCCTTTCTTCGGCCCGAGCACGTTGCGGGATACCACCGGTTTGCCGGCTGATATGGCAGCCTATCCCGTTACCTATGTCGACGACGATACCGTTCGTATCAGCTTGACAGCACTCAATCTGATTGACACACGTGCGGGTTTGCTTGATCAGGAAGAATTGATTCGTGGTGATCGCTATCGTTTTATTCGTGATGCTTATTTACAGAGCCGCCAATTTGAGGTGCACGATGGGGAATTGGGTGATGATCCGTTTGCCAGTGACACCTTTGATTTTGATGACAGCGACTTCGATGACAGCGACGTTGATAACAGTGATGGGGATAATAGCGACTTTGGTGACAATGACGTCACCGATTGAGGCTGATAATGGCTCATTCTAAGCAGTTGATTGCGGTGATCGACGAATCAGGTCATGAGCGCGATGCACTGGCTGAAGCGATTACCTGTGATGGTATGTGGGTGTATGCGGCGGATAACATCGAACACTTGCCTGCTGACACAGCACTTATTGTTGCTCATGCTCGTGCAGTATCCAGGCAGCAGTGGTCTCAGTTAACGCGCCGCCTGCCGACCCTGGTGGTTAGTGACTCGCGTCAGGACGCCGACTTGATCAAGGCAGTTGATGTAGGGCTAGTGGACTATATAGTCCACCCTCTGCGTCACGCCGAGCTGCTGCGACGAATGATCCGTAAGGCCATTGAGCTCAACGATTTGGCGCTGGAGCGCGAGCGTGACCATGCGCGGCTGGCGGAGTTAAATGAGAGTTTAGAGACACACCTGGCGCTGCTGCGGATGGATCAGCAGAGCGGAGGGCATATTCAACGGCGGTTGTTACCGCTGCGGCCCAAAGTGATTAATGAGGTGTATTACGACTATATATTTGCACCTTCGCTCTATCTGTCCGGTGATTTCCTCGATTACCAACGTTATAACGATCGTTACAGTGCCTTTTATTTCGCCGATGTGTCAGGGCATGGCGCCTCATCGGCGTTTGTTACCGTTCTGCTCAAATATTTATGCAACCGCTGGCTGAGTGAGTGGGATGGTCAGCAGCCGGAGAATCTGCCACCTGATTGGTTAAAGGCGATGAACCGTGAATTGCAGGGCACCGACATTGGCAAACATGCCACCTTATTTGTCGGTGTTATTGACCATGAGGCGCATACTCTGCACTATTCGCTCGGCGCGCAGCTTCCCATGCCTCTTTTAGCGGCTGAGGGAGAGTTACGCCGTTTAGAAGGCGAGGGAATGCCGGTAGGCCTTTTCCCCGATGTGGAGTATCCTTCCCTGAGTTGTGCATTGCCGAATAAATTTCGTCTATGGCTCTGCTCAGATGGAGTATTGGAATGCTTGCCGGGTAAAACGCTCGACACGCGGCTCAAGGAACTTGAGCAATTAGTAAGCGAGAGTGTCACGCTTGAGCAGTTGCGCGAAAGGCTAGCCAAAACAAACGCACTTCTTGCAGAAGGAGATGCGGAGTTTGATGCCAACCAAGAGCGCGATGCTTTACCCGATGATCTAACAATCATGATGGTGAGCGGATTTGGTCATGCTGATTGAAGAAGGCCGCATTAAAGCGGCGTTCGATTCTGGTGTTTTTGTTTTAAAACTGTGTGGTGACGTGCGCTTGACGCTCTGCGCCACATTGGATACCCAAGCCCAACGTCTCGCCGAGACGCCGGGTCTGCGTGCCGTATTGATTGACCTGCGCGAAGCTACCAACGTGGATTCTACGGCGCTTGGCTTTTTGGCTAAGGTCGCGATGGCGGTGAAAGGACGCCTGGAGCAGTCGCCGACGATTATTGTCGATAATCCTGATGTACGGCAGATGCTGGATGTGATGGGCTTTGCGCGCTTTTTCACGCTGATGGAAGCCCCGTTACAGCAGCCAACAACCCTTAACGATGCCCTTGAAGAGTTGCCTGAAGAACCCGCTGATGAGGAAGGACTACGCGATCGGATCCTGGAAGCCCACCGCATTTTAATGCATATGAACGAGCATAACCGCGAACAGTTTCAGCCACTGGTTGAGATGCTTGAGTCGCAAGACGCCGCTACCCATCACTAACCTTTTCTGAATGCCCCTTCTGTATGCGCCCCTGGCTTTTTTCCAGGGCCATCTCAGTTGGCGACAGTACGTTATGGCAAAGTAGTCGCCTGTATAGATGGCGTTCAGTCCCGACAAACGCCTTGAAATCGTCTATGATTAGCGGCCTATCTATTCCAGCGCGTACTTTATCGCCTTAAGGAGACCCATGGATCTTAATCCTCGCCGGGTAGCACTGTTGGTTGCCGCCAATACGGCGCTTGCGCCTTTTGCTATCGACGCGTACTTGCCTGCCATGGGGATTATCGCCGAGAGCATCGGGGCCAGTATTCATCGTACTGAACTCTCCATCAGCGTGTTTTTGTTCGGCTTTGCATTGGGCCAGCTCTGCTTTGGACCGCTTTCGGATCGCATGGGCAGAAAGCCAGTGTTACTAGGCGGTTTGGTAGTTTTTATGCTGGCAAGCTTAGCCATTACGATGGCGGACAGTTTGCCCACGCTGCTGGCTTGGCGGTTTATTCAAGCGCTGGGAGGCGGGGCCTGCGTGGTCAATTCGGCGGCAATTGTGCGCGACTGCTTTAGCGGGCGTGAGGCCGCCAAGGTGATGTCCACCATGGCGATGATTATGATGTTAGCGCCACTGGTAGCGCCAGCTGTGGGCAGTTTGCTGCTACATGTTGCCGGTTGGTGGCTAATTTTTGTTTTTTTAGCCGTCTATGCCGCCTTTTTACTGTGGTTGTTAGGAACACGACTGCCTGAGACTCGTGATATGTCGTTACCCGCCGCATCACCGCGCCAAGTCATACGCAACTATGCCAGCGTGCTTAAGCATCGTGAAGGCATGGGCTATATTTGCGCTGTGGCAGCCTCTTTCGCTGGCCTGTTTGCGTTTGTGACCGCTTCGCCGTTTCTCTACCTTGACTATTTTGGCCTGTCTCCCGGTGTCTATCCGCTCGTTTTTGGCGTCAACGTCGTGGTCATTGCGCTTTCTAATCAGGTCAATATTCATTTGTTGCGCAAGCGCACACCGCAACAAAATTTACGCTTGGGACTCCTCGTACAGTTAATAGCTGCGCTGGGGCTAGTCGCAGTGACCGCCCTCAATATAGCGTCGCTAGTGATTGTGGTGCCGCTGATTATGCTGTTTACCGGAATGATTGGACTAATTACGCCCAACGCAATCTCATCGTTGTTGGATCATTTTGGCCATATTAGCGCCACGGCAACGGCACTGTTAGGAGGCATACAATTTACCTGTGGTGCTCTCGCTGGGGTAATGGTGGGGTTGTTTGAAGTTGAGCATCTTTGGCCAATGGTGCTGACGATGCTGGGCGCCGCTCTGCTGGGGAATATTGGCGTACGCAAACTAACCAAGGCGCCCGCCGTAAATGAGCAGCAGGGATGAATAGCCTGCTGGCCTGGGTTAACTTACCGTTCAATACTTGGTTAGCTTGCTCAGCCGTGCTGCTGCTGGGAGCCTTCGTCCAGCGCGCGACCGGCTTCGGTTTGGCCGTTATCGGTGCGCCTCTGCTGCTGATGCTCGAGCCAAAACTGGTGCCCGTCATTCTAGTGCTGTTTGGTTTTACCGTCTCGCTGATGATGGTACGCCACTACTGGCACGAGGTGCGGCTCGACTCTATCGGCATGGCATTAGTGGGACGCCTTCCTGGCAATGCGTTGGGAATTTGGCTATTACTCGCCGCTCCAATGTTTCTGTTAGAAAAACTGATTGCGATCATCGTACTGTTTGCTGTGCTCGTTACACTGTGTCGCTTTCGACTGCCGGTCAACCGAATAACGCTATTTGGTGCCGGTGTGGTATCTGGCATATTTGGCACCGTTGCTGCTATTGGCGGTCCGCCCATGGTGTTGTTAATGCACGGCTTGCCGGCTGATCGTGTGCGAGGAAACCTTGCCGCCTTTTTCATCTTGACCTCAATGTTGACCTTAATCACCCTCGCCTTGGCTGATCAGATTCAGTTGTGGCATTTTCAGGTCGCGCTTACTTTTTTACCCTCGGTATTGATCGGCAATACTATCGCTAATGCTATTGCGCACCGCTTGGATAGGCGCCTATTACAAGGCGCATCGCTGGCCTTATGTACCTTCGCTGCACTAGGACTTTTATGGCGATGAAGAATTTGGTTTATCCCGCCTGGCAATAATTTCTCACCGCTTACTCACTGTCATGAAGTTGTCATCTAACCAGTGCAAGGTATGCCTTGCGAAGGCCAGATCCCTACATGAACAGGAGTATTTCGCATGAACCGCATTCTAAAAACCACCGTGCTCGCGGCTGCCATTATGAGCGTTGCCGGTGTTGCTCAAGCCCGTGATCAAATCCGTATCGTAGGCTCCAGCACCGTTTACCCATTTGCCAGCTACGTAACTGAAGAGTTCGGTGCTACCACTGGTAATCCCACGCCTGTTATCGAATCAACCGGTTCGGGCGGCGGTTTGCGCCTGTTCTGTAACGGTGTAGGTGAAGGCACGCCCGATATCACCAACGCTTCACGCCGCATGAAAGTCGCTGAGTTCGAGCGTTGTGAAGAGAATGGCGTCACCGATATTACCGAAGCCAAAATCGGTTCTGACGGCATCATAATGGGCCAGTCAAGCTCAAACGACGACCTAGACTTAACCCTTGAGCAAATTTTCTTGGCCGTTGCTGCTCAAGTGCCGGTTGATGGTGAGTTGGTTGATAACCCCTACACCAACTGGAGCGACATCGACTCCTCGCTGCCTGATCGTGAAATTTCCATCTATGGACCGCCGACTACTTCTGGTACGCGTGACGCGTTTGAAGAGTTAGTCATGGAGACGTCTTCTGAAGAGATGGACGAGTATGAAGAAGCTTACACTGAAATCCGTTCTGACGGCGTTTACATCGATGCCGGTGAAAACGACAACCTGATCGTTCAGCGCCTATCAGAAGACACCGGTGCGTTTGGTATCTTCGGTTACTCTTTCTTGGAAGAGAATACTGACACGATCAGCGCTGCCAGCATTGACGGCGTAGCGCCGGAAGCTGAAGCCATTAGCTCGGGTGACTATCCCATCGCGCGTTCACTGTGGTTCTACGTCAAGAACCAGCACGCCGAAGAAGTACCGCCGATGTATGACTATGTCGACATGTTTATGAGCGAGATGATGATCGGTGAAGATGGTTATCTACGTGACATCGGCCTGATCGTACTGCCGGAAAATGAGCGTGAAGAGTGGCGTCAGGCGGTAGCAGACCGCACTACCATGTCAGCAGATGTTCTTAAGTAATTAGTGACGCTAGAAATGAAAATGGCCGGCAGCGTAAGCTGTCGGCCTTTCGTTTTGCGGCAGTTATATATTGGCGTTTGTCACATTGCTGTAATGTTTGTGCCCCAAAGTAGTCGCCAATACGATTTCATTAGGTAATGCGAGAGAAATTCGATGCAGACTAACCAGCTTCTTCTGATTTTTTGCGGTGCGTTACTGCTGCTGGGGCTGCTAGCGTTTTTTGCTGGCCGTTCAAAAGCCGCCCGCCTACGCAGTGCTGGAACGGCTATGTTTGCTCAGCCAGATCAATACGCTTGGTTTACCGTGCTCTCGACCGCCGGGCCAGCGGTGCTAGTGAGTACGCTGGGCGCTTTTGTTTTGCTAATAATGGGCGCCGATATTCCAACGCTCTATCTGCTGGCGGCGAGCTTAGTGATAGCCGCCATAGGGCTGATGGTAAGTCTGAACCAAGTTAAACCTGACTTTCACGCCCGTCAGGCCATTGAGCGGGTAATCCGCTTGGTCTTGGCCGGGGCAGCGTTAATCTCAATTTTCACGACGTTCGGCATTTTGTTCTCGATCATCTCCGAGGCATTGCGTTTTTTCCAAATGCACAGCTTTTGGGAATTTATTACCGGCACTACATGGAATCCAGGCGCAAGCTTTTTAGCATCAGCGGGTCGTGGAGACGGGGCTGGTGCAGAATTCGGCTCAGTACCGCTATTTGCCGGTACCTTTATGATTACCGCCATCGCTATGCTGGTGGCGGTACCCATTGGCTTGCTGTCAGCGATTTACATGTCAGAGTACGCGCCGCGTAATGTGCGCACTATTGCGAAACCGGTTTTGGAAGTATTGGCGGGTATACCCACTGTTGTATACGGCTTTTTCGCGGCGATTACGGTGGCGCCGATTATCGTCAACATCGCCGGATTTTTTGGCCTTGATGCTTCTTATAATAACGCCGTCGCGCCAGGTGTCGTGATGGGTATTATGATCATACCGTTTATTTCATCGCTCTCCGATGATGTGATCAACTCGGTACCGGATAGCATGCGTCAAGGGTCGCTGGCATTGGGGATGACCAAAGGGGAAACCATTCGTGATGTAGTCATTCCTGCCGCGTTGCCAGGGATTATCTCAGCAGCGCTGCTAGGTATGTCGCGGGCGCTGGGAGAAACCATGATTGTGGTAATGGCCGCAGGCATGCGTCCCAATTTGACCGCTAATCCGCTGGAAGATATGACCACGGTGACAGTGCGTATTGTGGCAGCTTTAACAGGGGACCAGGAGTTTGCAAGTGCTGAAACGCTGTCTGCTTTCGCCCTTGGTTTGGTTCTATTTGCTGTCACGCTTGCGCTGAACTTGGTGTCTGTGCTGATGATCCGTCGCTTCCGCGAAAAATACCGCGTGAATAACCTGTAACGCTGAGGAACTGTTTCGATGAGCCATACTTTTGACGAAATCAGCCAGCAGCTTAAGCGGCGTCACCGTAAGTCTGCACGCCTTAAATGGATCTCTATGGGATCATTAGGCTTGGCAGGCTTGTTTCTGGTGCTCTTCTTTGCCGATATGCTGAGCAAGGGCCTTCCCGCGTTTCAGCAGGCGTATATCCAGACAGAAATTAACTACACCGAAGAAGCAGAAACCGATGGACGCCAAGCGTTCGATGAAGAGTTACTTCCCATTATCAGTCGAACGATGGTGCGTGTGATCCCGATGGAGCTTCGCAACAATCCCGGCATGATCGGTACCAGTGAAGAACAGTGGATATTGGCGACCAGCGAGGTGGATCAATACCTAAAGGGTCACCGCAATAGGCTGAGCTCCGAGCAGCAAGAGACCGTTGATGCGTTGGTAGAGTCTGGCAAGGTAGACCTACGGTTTAGTAAAACGTTTTTTACCAATGGTGATTCAAAAATTGCTGAGTACGCAGGGATTTTATCGGCTGTGGTGGGTACCGTAATGACAATGATTGTTACCCTAGCGATATCTTTTCCTATCGGCGTGATGACAGCGGTTTATTTGGAAGAGTTTGCCCCGGATAACCGCTTTACTCAGGCGATTGAAATTAACATTAATAATTTGGCCGCGATTCCGTCTATTTTGTTTGGTTTGCTGGGTCTAGCGATCTTTATCAACTTCTTTGGCGTCCCTCGCTCTTCACCATTAGCGGGCGGTATGACGCTGGCCTTAATGACGCTACCGGTGATTATTATCTCAACGCGCACCGCGCTGCGCAGCGTGCCGGATTCCATTCGTCACGCTGCGTTTGGGGTAGGCTGTTCACGCTGGCAGGTCGTACGTGATCACGTTTTACCGTTAGCCATGCCTGGCATTATGACCGGCTCCATTATCGGCCTTGCGCAAGCGATGGGTGAAACAGCGCCGCTGATTATTGTTGGGATGGTGGCGTTTATTCCTGATGTGAGCGCTTCATTTACCGAAGCAGCGACAGTGTTACCTGCGCAAATATTTACTTGGTCAGGTGAACCTGAGCAGGCGTTCGTAGAGAAAACGGCCGGCGGTATTTTGGTACTACTCACCATACTCATTTCACTCAACGCTTTTGCCGTTGTGTTACGTAAGAAATTTGAGCGCCGCTGGTAGGCCAGTGCGTTATAGAGGACATTGCTATGAATAGCCAAGCACCTGTAATGAACGACCAGCATGAACCAGCCGTTGGGCAGCCCTATACACGTAACAATCAGGCCTGCCATGATTTAAGCATCCGGGTCCGCGATTTGAACCTGTGGTATGGAAAAAACCAAGCGCTGAAGAATCTTAATATCGATCTATTCCAGAAAAATGTGACGGCGCTGATTGGCCCTTCCGGGTGTGGGAAATCGACCTTCTTACGCTGCCTCAATCGCATGAACGATTTGATTCCTAGCGTGCGTACGGAAGGGTTGGTCGAGATGGATGGGCGTGACGTTAACGCGTCTAAAATGGACGAAGTGGCGCTGCGCCGGCGGGTAGGGATGGTATTCCAAAAGCCAAATCCCTTTCCGAAATCCATTTATGAAAATGTAGCCTACGCGCCGCGTATGCACGACTTGGTAAGCCGTAAAGCTGAGCAGGATGAATTGGTTGAAAAAGCATTGCGCGACGCAGGGCTGTGGAACGAAGTGAAAGACAAGCTGCAGGAACCGGGCACCTCTCTGTCCGGTGGTCAGCAGCAGCGGCTTTGTATTGCCCGTGCCATTGCGGTTCAACCCGATGTGATTCTGATGGATGAGCCAACCTCAGCGCTTGACCCAATTTCGACAGCGACTATCGAAGATTTAATGGATAAGCTGAAAGAGCAGTTCACCATTATTACGGTGACGCACAACATGCAACAGGCGGCGCGGGTAGCGGACTATACGGCCTTTTTCCACCTGGGGGAAATCATTGAGTACAACGATACGAAAGTAATGTTCTCAACCCCGGCCAAGAAAAAAACCGAAGATTATATCTCTGGTCGTTATGGCTAATTAACGCCTACTTAGCAGGCCCACAATAGAACAGTGGGCCTGCTTGATTTTGTGTTTTTTTAACCGTAAATATATGCTTAATCGTATATTTGGGATCAGCTTTCGAGATACAGATAGCGCAACAGAACGGACGCCGAGAAAATTAAGATTAGGAGTCATTATGGCACTGCGTATTGGTATCAACGGTTTTGGTCGTATTGGGCGCTTAACACTACGCAGTCTATGGCCAGAGATTGAGGCGGGCAGCGTTGAGCTTTCACGTATCAATGACCCCGGTGGTGATGCGGCGACATTTGCCCACTTACTGGAGTTTGATTCGGTACACGGCCATTGGGTCCCAGGGCAGGGCATCTTAGCAGCTGATAACGCTATCGTTATCGATGGTAAATCTATTGCTTTTAGCGCTAATAAAGCAACTGCCGATAGCGACTGGTCCGGCTGCGATGTGATTATCGAATGTTCTGGCAAAATGAAAACTACTGAAAAGCTTCAAGCGTATCTCGACCAAGGCGCCGGACGTGTAGTAGTGAGTGCGCCTATGAAAGAAGCGAGCGTGCTCAATGTGGTGGTGGGAGTAAATGATCATCTTTACGACCCAGCTCAACATAAGATCGTCACTGCTGCTAGCTGCACCACCAACTGCCTGGCACCGGTGGTCAAGGTCATTCAGGAAACCTTCGGTATCCGTCATGGCTCAATGACCACGGTGCATGACATCACCAATACCCAAACGATTCTGGATGCCCCGCATAAAGATTTGCGTCGTGCGCGCGCTTGCGGCATGAGCTTAATACCCACCACCACCGGTTCAGCAAAAGCCATCACAGCCATTTTTCCAGAGCTGGAAGGTAAGCTAAACGGTCATGCGATACGTGTGCCCCTGGCCAACGCTTCCCTTACCGATATGGTGTTCGAGCTTGCGCAGGAAGTGACGGTAGATGAGGTTAATCAGGCGCTTAAAGCTGCCGCCGATGGCGAGCTTGCCGGTATCCTGGGCTACGAAGAGCGCCCGCTGGTGTCGATTGATTACCGCACCGACCCGCGCAGCTCGATTATTGATGCGCTCTCTACCATGGTAGTCAACAGCACTCAGTTAAAACTCTATGCCTGGTATGACAATGAGTGGAGCTACGCCAATCGTACCGCTGAGCTGGCGCTAATCGTCGGGCGTGAGCAGGTGGGTCGTGGCTGAATCAATGCTTGCGCGGGTAAAGGCGCTACCTTTCGAGGTGCGCCAATACATACTGATTACCGGCAACTACTGGGCATTTACGATCACCGACGGCGCCTTGCGCATGCTGGTGGTGATGCACTTTCACCAGCTGGGCTACTCGCCGTTAGAAATAGCCATGCTGTTTCTGTTTTACGAAGCTTTCGGCGTGGTGACTAATCTAGTAGGTGGCTGGTTGGGTGCGCGGTTAGGGCTCAACCGCACGATGAACGTAGGGCTGGGACTGCAAATTATTGCTCTCGCCATGCTGATGGTGCCCGCTAGCTTGCTGACAGTCGCTTGGGTGATGGCCGCTCAGGCGCTGTCGGGGATTGCCAAAGACCTCAATAAAATGAGCGCTAAAAGTGCGGTTAAGGTGTTAGTGCCCAAAGAGAGCGTCAATGCCAATAGCGCGCTTTACCGCTGGGTAGCGATGCTGACCGGCTCTAAGAATGCGCTAAAAGGGCTGGGCTTTTTTGTCGGCGGGCTGCTGTTAACGTTGATTGGTTTCCAGGCCGCTGTATTCGTGATGGCGGTGATGCTTGGTGGCGTATTGCTACTTTCACTGCTACGGCTCAAGGCGGATTTAGGCCGCCAAAAAATAAAGCCCAAGTTCTCAGAAATTATCTCAAAATCACGCGCGATTAACGTGCTCTCTGCGGCGCGTTTTTGCCTGTTTTCGGCGCGGGATGTATGGTTCGTCGTAGCACTACCGGTGTTTTTATATGATCAGAATGGCTGGACACACTGGACGGTGGGCGGACTGCTGGCAATATGGGTGATCGGTTATGGCGGCGTGCAAACCCAGGCGCCGAAATTAACCCGACTGATCAAGGGAGATGCGCGGGCGCTTACCGCTGGCTGGGCGGCGTCGCTGGTGGTGTTGGCGATTATGTTGGCGATGCTGCCCTTGGCGCAAGTGGGCTGGCTGGTGGTTGGGTTACTCGCCTTTGGGGTGCTGTTTGCGATTAATTCCAGCTGGCACAGCTATTTGATCGTGCATTATGCTCGCGCCGATGGCGTCTCCATGGATGTCGGCTTTTACTATATGGCCAATGCCATGGGGCGATTAATGGGCACGCTACTATCGGGCTGGTTGTATATGGCTTACGGACTGAGTGCCTGCCTGTGGGTATCAGCGGCCTTAGTGGCAGCGAGTGCCTTGATGGCACTGGCGTTGCCATAAGAATCATTAAGTAAGCTCATCTTAGTTATCCGTTTCGAATCATTTAGATTGACGGCTCTATAATATATGATTTTTCGTATATTTAGAGGGCTGGCGTATGTTTGCAATATTGTCGTCATGAACCCGGCGTAGGGTGACAGTCACTAACTACATAAGAGGCTGTTTATTTATGACGAAGCGCCGCGTGTTATTCCTCTGCAATGCTAACTCTGCACGGTCTCTAATGGGGGAGGCGTTGCTTCGCCATATGGCAGATGATCGTTTTGAAGCGTCTAGTGCCGGTTCTGAACCCGATGAGCCCCACGCATTGACGCTTGAAGCGTTGCGTAAACATGGGCTTCCTACCGAAGGCTTGCGCAGTAAGTCGTTAGATGAGTTTGAAAGCGAGACCTTCGATTTTGTCATTGTGCTGTGTGACAAGGCTCAGCAAGCCTGCCGCGATTGGCAAGGTGAGGCGGGCGAAGTGCTGTCCTGGGATATTCGTGACCCTCGCTTAATCGGCAAGTCAGATGCTTATGAGCAGGCGTTACTAGAAATTCGTCGGCGTCTGCAGCTCTGGCTGCCCCTCGATGCAACTGCTTAATCTTACTAAAAGGGGCGGGTCGAGATGAAATGGATTAACAACTTAAGCGTCAAAGCCAGTTGGACGCTCGTATTAGTTGCCTTTAGCGGCTTGGTGGTCGTCATTGGCGCACTGGGTTTGTTCGCCAACCATTTTGGCCGTGAAGCATTTACGTCGCTTCATGAACGGGACATGGCGCAAATTAGTAACCTGGATAGTGCCTACTCCCAGCTCTTGCGTGCGCGTATTCAGATGAATCGTGCAGCTGAGTTAATTCGTACCCCGTCGTTCGATCGACCTGACTCATTGATAGAAGAAGCCCAGCGGTTGCTTGATGCCGCGACTGAGAATTTCAATCAATTTACAGCCAGCGACTTTGATCAAGAGCAGCAGGCGTTAGTTGATCAGTTAGCGTCAAACTTTCAATCATTTGTTAACAATAACCTCAGCCTTCAAATGATGATGCTTGAAGAGCGCGACGTATCAGGTTTCTTCTCGGGTGAGTCGCGGGTGGATGAGAGTAGTCAGCACTTTGTGGCAAGCGCCGAAGCTTTTTTAGACGCTTCCGCTCAGCGGGGAAACGCCTTGCTTATACGCTTTGAGCAGGTCTCATCACTACTTTTTTGGGGTGTGATTGCAGCGCTTGGTGCTGCGCTGTTGGTAGTGACGGTAGTGGTATGGGGCGTGCGTAAAAACGTGCGGCGCCCATTAAAGACGATCACTGGGCACTTCCAGCGCATAGCTAACGGGGATCTGTCTGCACCGGTAACGGCGCACTCATCCAATGAAATTGGTCAGCTGTTTAGTGAGCTAGCCAGTATGCAGCTCGCTTTGACAACGACTGTTAATCGCCTCACTACCAGTAGCCAGCAGGTGTATAGCAACAGCCAGGAGATGACCGAACAGAACCAACTCCTGGCGAGCCAAACCGATACCCAAGTGTCCGCCTTGCAGCAGATGGCAGCGAGCTTGGAACAGCTTACCGCCACGGTTAATCAGAATGCCGAAAGTGCGGCCCATGTTAAGCGGTCAACGGCGGATGTGTCCCATAAGGCACAGCAGGGTGATGAAGTGATTACCCAGTTTATTGCCACCATGGAGGCGATAAATGGTCATTCCGACGAGATCCAAAGCATTATTCGAATGATTGAAAGCATTGCTTTCCAAACCAATATTTTAGCGCTCAATGCATCGGTTGAAGCGGCGCGTGCCGGTGAGCATGGGCGTGGTTTTGCGGTAGTCGCCAATGAAGTGCGTGCGCTGGCAACGCGCAGTGCGAATGCCGCCAGCGAGATTCGAACTCGAATTGAAGCGTCGAGTGCGAGTATCCAACAAGGCAGTATATTGTCGCAGCAAGCAGGTGAACATACCCGTGCCATCATGCAGGCGGCGGGTAACGTGAATACGCTAATGACGCAAATAGCTCATGCATCAGAAGAGCAGCGGCGTGGCATTGAAGAGGTCAATCAGGCGGTCGTGCAAATTGATACCACCACACAAGAGACCATGCGCTTAGTCAATCAGGCTGCCCACAGCGCAGAAGGATTATCCCAAGAGGCGTTACAGATGCGCGAGTATGCCGGTCAATTTAGTGTTACCGAGGACGCCGCTGGGGCAAGCCCACAATATGCTCAACAAAATGGTGTCGAATACCCTGAATGGGAGCAGCTTAGCCAAGAGGGATCAGCCACAGCACGCCCCCAGCAGGATGAAGGTAAAGCCTGTTTGCTAGTCGCCTCATAACGTTGATCATCGATTTGCTAAACCGCCCTGGCTGACATGGCACCAGGGCGTTAATCGAGGTGAATTAGCCTAAGAGATCGCTGACTAATCGATTAGCTCGACGGCCACTGCCGTCGCTTCGCCGCCACCAATGCATAAACTTGCTATACCTCGTTTGCCACCCTTTGCGCGCAGCGCGTGAATCAGCGTGGCGATAATGCGCGAGCCGGTAGACCCAATCGGGTGGCCTTGGGCGCAGGCACCGCCAAAGACATTGACCTTGCTATGGGGAAGGTCCAAGTCATCCATGGCCATCAGTGTAACCACCGCAAAGGCTTCGTTAATCTCGAATAGGTCTACGTCATTAACGCCCCAGCCCAGCTTTTTCATCAGTTTTTCAATCGCCCCCACAGGGGCAATGGTGAATTCACTGGGGTGACGTGAATGGGTTGTATGTCCCAGCATTCGGGCGAGTGGCTTAATGCCATGCTGATCTGCCGCTGCCTGGCTGGCCAAAATAAGCGCGGAAGCGCCGTCGGAAATTGAGCTAGCGTTGGCGGCGGTAATCGTACCGTCTTTAGCAAAGGCGGGGCGCAGCTGACGTATTTTGTCGAGCTTAGCTTGGAAGGGCTGCTCATCGTGTTCGACCAAGGTTTCGCCTTGGCGGGACGTAACAGTGACGGGGGCCATCTCGGTCGCTAAGTGACCTGCGTTGGTGGCTGCCATGGCGCGTTCAAGCGAGGCAATCGCAAAATCGTCCAGGCGTTCGCGAGTGTAACCGCGATCAGAGGCGACATCCTGAGCAAATACACCCATCAGTTTGCCCGTTTCGGCATCTTCCAGCCCATCCAGAAACATATGGTCTTTCAGCTCGCCATGACCCAGCCGGTAGCCACCGCGTGCCTTGGTAAGTACATGAGGGGCGTTGGACATGGATTCCATACCCCCGGCGAGCAAAATATCGCCACTGCCCGCTTTAATTAAGTCGTGTGCAAGCATCGTGGCTTTCATGCCGGAACCACATAACTTATTGATAGTGGTGGCCCCATTGGCATCTGGAATACCTGCTTGTCGCATTGCCTGACGAGCGGGTCCCTGCTTAACCGCTGCTGGCAGTACGCAGCCCATAATACCTTCGGTGATCGCGGCAGGATCGATGCCTGATGCTTCGATCGCTGCTTTAACAGCGACTGCACCAAGCTGTGGCGCCGTCATGCTCGCAAGGCTACCCATCATGCCGCCCATGGGCGTGCGTTTAGCAGCTAAGAATACAATGTCGGTGGGGTTGCTCATAACTAATCTCCTTCAAATTTATTGTGATTATCATAGTGTGTAGTGGGTGATGCGTTGACCCGTAAGCGGTGCTGTGGTTTTCTCAAAGGTAACCAAGCAAGCGCTAGTGTAAATAACATGAATGTAATGAATGCATCCCCTCGCCGCAAGGAATTGACGCGTCTGGCCGCTCAGCTATTCGTCCAAGAGGGCTTTGACCGTACCACCGTGCGAATGCTTGCGCAGGAAATGGGTATTAAATCCGGTAGCTTGTTCCATCATTTTAAAGATAAACAGGAAATCCTCGCAGCGGTCATCGAAGAGGGCACTCAAAATGCGTTGATAATTGCCCGCAAAGCTTTGGATGAGTGCGCCGCCGATCCTGAAATACGCCTGCGCACCATGGCCCGTGCCCATCTCGAAACCCTCTTCACTGACCGTAATGCGCACGTGGTGGCGCTTTTTGAGTGGCGTCGTCTTGACCCTGAGGCGCGTGCCCATCTTAGCCATTTGCGCGATGCTTATGAGGCACTCTGGGTCGCCGTCATTGATGATGCGCTTGAGGCAGGCCTCATCCGTGGTGATCGATTTCTTGTATCCCGCTTTGTGCTTGGCGCATTGAACTGGACAGTGCGCTGGTACGACCCCAACGGCCCCCGCTCACCTGATGACCTTGCTGATGAGCTTGTCGCTATGATCATGCCTGCCTCGACTTGAGGTTTCGCTGACGACGCCTCGACCAACGTCTAACCTTACATTTTAGAAGAGTGCTTGCTCTCTGCGACGATTACTTTTAGCGTTGTTTTTAACTTAAGGCTTCCGTTAACGTCAACGGATAATTATAACGACGGAATACGTAGCTGCCCTTTTTACTCTGTGCTCATTACCAACTACATAAGAGAGCCACCATGACAGCGACACCACAATCCTTACCCGACTACCAGAATTACCTAGATACCTTCTCCATTGATAATGTCATTGCCCGCCTGGATGATCATCGGGACGGCTTGCTTAATGCTTATGAAGCCTGCTGTGGTCGCCATGTGCGAGCCGGGCGTGGTGATGTGCTAGCGCTGGTTCAAGAGGATACCCAGGGGGCCATCCATACCTTGACCTACGCCGAGTTAGACGAGCACAGCGCTAAGTTGGCTGGATGGTTTCAAGCCCAAGGGCTAGGCAAAGGCGACCGTATTGCCTGCATGCTACCGCGGTCACCACAATTATTAATTGCGGTGCTGGCGACATGGCGGATTGGCGCGGTTTACCAGCCTCTGTTTACCGCATTTGGGCCCGATGCCGTCGATTATCGGCTCGGACGTGCGGGCACTAAACTAGTGATCACCGATCACGCCAATCGTTATAAATTCGATGGCCTCAGCCAATGTCCGCCAGTATTGGCAGTAGGCGGCGCAACCCGGGAGCACGCGGATGACCATGATTGGCAAGCGTCGTTGACGCATACGTCAATGAGCGATAAGCCGCCGCGGCTGTCTCCCGAAGAACCGTTCTTGCAAATGTTCACTTCGGGTACCGTGGGCAAGCCGAAAGGCGTTGCTGTTCCACTGGCGGGGATGACCGCCTTTGCAATCTATATGGAACTCGCCATTGACCTACGTGACGATGACCGCTTCTGGAACATGGCCGATCCTGGCTGGGCCTATGGCCTTTACTATGCCATCGCAGGTCCATTGCTGCTGGGTGTGACAACTCATTTCTGCGAAGCAGGGTTTAGTGCCGAAGGAGCGCTGGCGTTTATGAAGCGTCATCACATAACCAATTTTGCCGCCGCCCCGACCGCATACCGTCTGATGAAAGCATCGGGCCTGTTCGATGACGCTTATGAAACACTAGAACTGCGTGCAGCCAGCTCGGCAGGTGAGCCTTTGAATACTGAAGTGGTCACCTGGGTGGAGAGGTCGCTGGGTTGCCCGGTCATGGATCACTACGGCCAAACCGAAACCGGTATGACCTGTAACAACCACCATTCTCTTGATCACCTTAAGCATGTGGGTGCGATGGGTGTGCCGATGCCGGGTTATCGCTTGGCGATTTTGGATGCAGAGTATCATGAGCTGCCTGCCGGTGAGCCTGGCGTGCTCGCCGTGGATATCAAAAACTCCCCCGCGCATTTTTTTCAGGGTTATACCTGGCAAGAGAAGAATCCGTTTGTGGAAGGTTATTACCTCACGGGTGACGTGGTTATACGCAACGAAGATGGCACCTTCCAATTTGCGGGACGTGACGACGATATTATTACCACGGCGGGTTATCGGGTTGGGCCAACGGATGTCGAGAACAGTGTAATGACGCACCCTGCCGTCGCAGAGTCAGCAGCAGTAGGGCAGCCCGATGAAATTCGGGGTGAAGTCATTAAATCGTATGTTGTGCTGCGCGAAGGCTTTGAGGCCAGCGATGAGTTGGCCGAAGAGATTCGCAAGCGTGTCCGCGAGCGGCTCTCCACGCACGCGTTTCCTCGCATTATTGAGTTTGTTGATGAACTGCCCAAAACCCCAAGCGGCAAAATTCAGCGTTTTAAATTGCGTGCCCAGGCGGCGGAAGATGCGAAGACAGGCGAATAAATACAACGACCATAGGGAATACGGTTATGCAGGTTAAGGACAGTACTTTTTTAATTACCGGTGCCGCCTCAGGGTTGGGTGCAGCAACCGCCGAGCGGTTAGTCGCCGCTGGCGCGCGCGTGGTGTTATGCGACCTGAACGATAGCGTCAACAGTCATGCACAACAGTTGGGGGTAAATGCGCGTGCCTTTATGGCAGATATCACCTCTGCTGAGCAAATGCAGCAGGCGATAAATGCGGCGGTAGCGTTGGGTGGTGAGCGCGGCCTTTCAGGCGTAGTGCATTGTGCGGGCGTGGTTAGCGTGGCGAAGCTGGTTGATCGCGAGGGTAACCCGGCTGACTTAGAAAGCTATGCGAAAACGATCAATATCAATCTGGTCGGTACCTTTAACGTTATGCGCCTTGCGGCAGCGGCTATGGCTAAAAATAACCCCACAGAGAGTGGTGAGCGCGGGGTTATCATTAATACCGCATCTATTGCTGCTTTTGATGGGCAGGTAGGGCAGTGCGCGTATAGTGCCTCTAAAGCCGGTGTTGTCGGTATGAGCCTTCCGGCTGCGCGCGAGCTTTCAAGGCATGCTATTCGAGTCATGGCGATTGCGCCTGGTGTGTTTGAAACGCCAATGATGAGTGAGATCCCTGATGAGGCTGCTCAGGCCTTAGCGGCTGCAGTGCCCTTCCCTAAACGGTTGGGTCGACCGGATGAGTTTGCACAACTAGCGGAACAGATCATCACCAATGCCATGCTCAATGGTGAAGTGATTCGCCTAGACGGTGGTATTCGGATGCAGTAACCCTTCCGAGTAACGGTTTTAAAATGACTCGTCAGCTTTTGGCTGGCGAGTTTTTTATGTCGAGTGCTCAAGGGCAAGTGGCATGAAGATCTTAATGTTAATGGACTGAACGACTAAAGTTGTAGTGGTTTAGGAGAGTAAATTCAAACAGTCGCTTGACTCTACAGGGCGCCCACGCTAGTTTTCAAACATGTGTTTGAATGCCATTTGGTCAAAAGCATTAATTAGGCTTTCAATCCCCCCGTTTTAGGAGACATGCGATGCCCAGTTATCAGGCCCCTCTGCGCGATATGCGTTTCGTCATGGACGAAATGCTTGATTACCCCACCCACTATGCGCGCCTGCCGGGTGGCGATGAGGCATCGCCTGATGTCGTCAGCGCCATTTTGGAAGAGGGGGCCCGCTTTGCCCGTGACGTACTACTTCCCATCAATCAAAGTGGCGATGAAGAGGGTTGCCTACTAGAAGGGGGCGAAGTTAAAGCGCCTAATGGTTTTAAAGAAGCTTACCAGCAGTACGTAGAAGGTGGCTGGCCGAGCCTGGCAGCCGACCCTGAGCATGGCGGACAGGGGCTGCCACCTTCGCTAGCAATGCTACTCTCGGAAATGATCTGTGCCACTAACCTCGCGTGGGGAATGTATCCGGGCTTATCCCACGGTGCAGCCGATGCACTTAAGCATCATGGTACCGATGAGCAGAAGTCGACCTATCTTACCAAGCTGGTTGAGGGTGTCTGGACGGGCACCATGTGCCTGACCGAGCCGCACTGCGGTACTGACCTTGGTTTGATCAAGACGCGGGCCGTGCCGGCTGATGGCGACGCCTATGCAATTACCGGCACCAAGATTTTTATTTCCGCTGGTGAGCACGATCTGGCCGAGAATATTATTCACCTGGTGCTGGCCAAGCTGCCTGACGCGCCGGAAGGCTCTAAAGGCATTTCTCTGTTTGTGGTGCCCAAGTTCTTGCCTGATGCTCAAGGCAGTGTTGGCGAGCGCAACGGCGTTAGCTGTGGTTCGCTTGAGCACAAGATGGGGATCCATGGTAACGCCACCTGTGTAATGAATTTCGATGGTGCCACCGGTTATCTGGTCGGGCCGCCCAACAAGGGCCTGGCATGCATGTTCACTATGATGAACGCCGCCCGCCTGGGTGTGGGTATTCAGGGGCTGGGTTTGATTGAAGCCAGTTTCCAGAACTCGCTGAGCTACGCGCGCGATCGTTTACAGATGCGTGGGTTGTCGGGTAAGCAGGCGCCTGATAAACCTGCCGATCCGATCATCGTCCATCCCGATGTCCGTCGTATGCTGCTGACTCAAAAAGCCTTTGCCGAAGGTGGGCGCATGCTGGTGCTTTACACCGCCCAAATGCTTGACCTTGTTGAGCATGGGCAGCCAGGTGAAGAGCGAGATCACGCTGAAACCCTGCTCGGTCTGCTAACGCCCATTGTTAAAGCCTTTCTGACCGAAGTCGGTTTTGAGAGCACTAATGAAGGGGTGCAGATTTATGGCGGCCACGGCTTTATTAAAGAGTGGGGCATGGAGCAGTTGGTGCGCGATGCGCGTATTACCCGCTTATATGAAGGCACCACCGGCATTCAGGCGCTCGACCTACTGGGCCGTAAAGTGCTCATGAGTCAGGGCGAAACTCTGAAAGTGTTTACCAAGGAGATCCACAAATTTTGTAAAGCTGAAGCGGATAATCCCGCGCTTAAAGAGTTTGTTGTGCCGCTTTCCAAGCTAAATGCAGAGTGGGGTGAGCTGACTATGGGTGTGGGCATGAAAGCGATGCAAGACCGCGAGGAAGTAGGTGCGGCGAGTGTTGATTACCTTATGTACTCAGGCTACGTCACCCTGGCTTACTTATTTGCTCGTGCGGCCAAGCAGGCGTCTGTATCTCTAGAAGGTGGCGATAAAGCTTTTTATACCGCCAAGTTGAATACGGCTCGCTTCTATTACCAGCGACTATTGCCACGCACCAAAACTCATGCACAGATGATTCAGTCAGGCGCTTCCAGCCTAATGGCTATCTCCAGCGAAGACTTTGGTTTAGGTTTTGAAATTTGAATATTGGTTTTGGGGTGGCAAGGCGCCACTAAGAAGCACTCTCTGATCAGGCGTTCTGATCGGTGGTTTGCGGCAGGAGGGAAACCTCCTGCCGCTTTTTTATCGTCTATACTTATTTTTCTTGCTATATTGCTACTCAGGCTTTAGAGTACGCATCCGCTGCCGGGGACGCCAAGCGTTACCAGCGGTGAATGAAGGTGAAAGCCTTCGGATTGTCAGGAAGTTAACGCTTTTACGAAAGCAGGCGGTTTTGGATGTGGTCAGGTTTGCATCGAAAACAACGCCCTTGACAACCACCAGGAACTGCGTAGAATACGCCTTCCTCGCTGAGGTAAGCCAAGTCAACGGTCAGCCAGGTAGCTCAATGAGCCACCACAGCGAAACAGCTCTTTAACAATTTGATCAGGTAATTCATGTGGGCGCTTGCTGATGTTGGTGACAAATCACCAAATATCAAGGCAAGCGGTCATGACAATGTAAATTGAAATGAATTCGTTTGAACCTTGAGCCAAGTTTGATCCGCTTTTGCTGCTGTCGGCTAGTCCGTTGGTTAGCGAGTAAGGATCACAATGATTTTAAACTGAAGAGTTTGATCATGGCTCAGATTGAACGCTGGCGGCAGGCCTAACACATGCAAGTCGAGCGGTAACAGGTCCTTCGGGATGCTGACGAGCGGCGGACGGGTGA
>NZ_JBRAMC010000010.1:0-107600 GCF_052959335.1 Vreelandella sp. H-I2 | reverse complement strand
GTGGTTCGGGGGAAGGGGGGGCCTCTAACCAGGGAGAAGGCGTCGATGAGTTCGCCTTCACCCTGAGCCGTGAAGAGTTTCTTGAGTTTGTTTTTGACGGACTGGAGCTGCCGCATCTTCAGCGTAAGCCGTTAAAATCGTTGGAAGAGGTAAAAATGGTACGGGCAGGGCTCTCCCGCGACGGCGTGCCTTCTCGAATTAGTATTACCCGTTCGATGCGTGAGGCCTATGCTCGGCGCATAGCGATGCGAGCGCCTATCAAGCGGGCACTAAAAGAAGCTCAAGAATTGCTGAAAACCGAGGAGAAAAAAGATTCGGTGCTGCGTAACCCTGCCCGTATTGCCGAACTGAAAGCAGAGATTGAAAGGCTTGAGAAGCGTATTGCAGGCGTGCCGTTTATTGATACCTATGACTTGCGCTACCACCAACTCAGCGCACAGCCGCAGCCCTCCAACCAGGCGGTGATGTTTTGCGTTATGGATGTTTCGGGTTCGATGACCCAGAACCACAAAGATATCGCTAAGCGCTTTTTCCTCCTGCTCTACCTGTTCTTGGAGAAGCACTACGAGAAAGTCGAACTGATATTTGTACGTCACCATACGGCTGCTCGTGAAGTAAGCGAGGAGGAGTTCTTTTATTCACGAGAAACCGGCGGCACGATTGTTTCCAGTGCGCTGAACCTGGTGAATAAAATTATCGAAAAGCGCTATCCCGTGGGGCAATGGAATTTGTATGTGGCACAAGCTTCCGACGGCGATAATTGGGACGACGATTCTAATATTTGTCGCGATTTGCTGGTCAAACAACTAATGCCGCAGTTGCAATACTATGCCTACGTTGAGATTACGCCTCACGACCATCAATCGTTATGGCATGAGTATGAAAGTGTGGTCGATGAGTTTCCCGAGCGCTTTGCTATGCGACAAATTGTGGAGGCGGGCGATATTTATCCGGTCTTTCGTGAATTGTTTAAGCGCCGCTTAAGCCAGTCCTAGTGACCTGTGTAGAGGCTAGTAACCGCGTGTAGAGGAGTGGGCTATGAGTGCGACCCGCAAGCGCAAGCCGATTGCCACTGGCTCCGATTGGAACTTCAGTGTACTGGAACGTTTTGATGCGGAGCTGGCCAGGCTCGCCGATGAGTATCGGCTGGATACCTATCCCAACCAGATAGAAGTGATCACTACCGAGCAGATGATGGATGCCTACGCCAGCGTAGGGATGCCTGTTGGCTATCATCACTGGTCGTTTGGCAAGCAATTTTTAGCCGTTGAAGGCGCTTACAAGCGTGGTCAGATGGGCTTGGCTTATGAGTTGGTTATCAACTCTGACCCATGCATTGCCTATTTGATGGAGGAGAATACGCTAATGATGCAGGTGTTGGTAATGGCCCATGCCTGCTACGGTCATAACTCTTTCTTCAAGGGCAACTACCTGTTCCGAACCTGGACCGACGCCTCTTCAATTGTTGATTATCTGGTGTTTGCGCGTAAATATATTGCCCAATGCGAAGAGCGTCACGGCGTGCAGGCCGTTGAGCAATTGTTGGATGCTTGTCACGCCCTACAAAACTATGGCGTTGACCGCTATAAACGCCCTTCACCGATTTCTGCCGAAGAGGAGGCGAAACGTCAGGATGAGCGAGAAGCTTATCTGCAAACCCAGGTGAATATGCTGTGGCGCACTATTCCAGAGGCACCTGTCGGGGAATCATTGCAGGAGCATGATAACCAGCATAGCGATGATGACCCGTTGGGTTTACACGACGGAGGCCATTATCCTTCGGAGCCTCAGGAAAACCTACTTTACTTTATTGAAAAAAACGCGCCGCTGCTGGCGCCATGGCAGCGTGAGATCGTGCGTATTGTACGTAAACTGGCACAATACTTTTACCCTCAACGGCAAACCCAGGTAATGAATGAGGGTTGGGCGTGCTTTTGGCATTACACATTAATGAATCGGCTCTACGACGACGGTAATGTTGACGAGGGACTGATGCTTGAGTTTTTGCAGTCCCATGCGGCGGTCATTAACCAGCCTGGTTTTGACAATCCTCAGTTCAGTGGGATTAACCCTTATGCGCTAGGCTTTGCGATCTTTATGGATATCAAGCGCATTTGTGAATCCCCTACCGATGAAGATCGAGAGTGGTTCCCAGATGTGGCGGGCTCTCCATGGCGTGAGACGCTGGAGTTTGCGATGCGCAATTTCAAGGATGAGTCATTTATCCAGCAGTTTTTATCGCCGAAGGTAATGCGTGATCATAAGCTGTTTTTAATTGTCGATGACGATCAGGCGGAAACGCTTGAAGTGGCGGCGATTCATAACGAGCAGGGCTATCGGCAGGTCCGCGAAGCGCTTGCCACCCAGTATGCACTCTCAGTCCGCGAACCTAATATCCAAGTGGTCGAAGCGGCTATCCGCGGAGACCGTTCATTGACGCTTCATCACGTGCAGGATAGCCGCCGTCCGTTAGGGCGCAGCGTTTATCCGGTCATTCGCCATTTACAGCAACTGTGGGGGTTTCCTGTTCATCTTGTCTCTTTAGAAGAGGGGCGGGTGACGCGGCGTTTCCATTGGCCGATAGAGGACGAAAAGGCGCCGTCTTGAATGCAACTACCCCGCGCAATGCGCGGGGTAGTTAGTAACAGCTAATCAATTGCTAGTTGTTTAAGCTTGTGCCGTCCAGGATTGGCACCAGCCACCAGGCTCTACGCTGTTTCCGGGGAACAGCTGACAGCCTTCCGTTTCTTCAACGAAGAACATGCAGTTGTCGCAGCGTTCGCCCTCTTCATAAGCCGGATGATCACTGGCTTCGCTGGCGTCTTCTACGTAGTTAAGTGCTTGGGCGTTGCTTGAGGAAGGGTCAAGGCGCGGCAGCTCTTGGGCGAAAGCAGTCTTGGAAAGAATACCAGCACCCAGTGGAAGTGCCGCAAGGCCCAGCATGCTGTTGCGCATAAAGTCACGACGGCTTTTATTAGCCATGATTTCTCCTTATCGTCACGGTCTGACGTTTGGTCACGTTTAGCGGGTGGTTGTCCACCTCTTAATACTGCGAATAATTTTACTAACTGGCGTTTCTACGACATCCATCAATTACATGCTAGCGGATGTACAAAGGTTGTGCGAATACCCCAGTCGGTATAGCGACAATTGGTCACGCTGGCGTTGAGTGGTGCCCCCACTAACGGGTCGCTGTTATACTCTGCACAGCCTAGATACTACTTTTTAGTTACTATTTTTTCTTAAGGGTCGCGCTATGCAAAACGCAGTCATTTTAATCAATACCGATAAAGGCCAGGTGAAAGCCGTGGCCGAGCGCCTAGCCGATGTAGAAGGCATTAGCGAAGTTTACTCTACCTGTGGCCGCTACGACTTGGTGGCGATTGCTCGCACCCGTGATTTTGAGAGCTTGGCTGAGCTAGTGACTGAGCGCTTAAACGCGGTTGAGGGGATCAGCGATACTGAAACCCTGAATGCTATGCAGGTTCACTCCCGCCATGATCTAGAAACGATGTTTTCACTCGGTTGGTAGTGTGAACCGCTTTTGCCTCCACATTATAAGAGTGAATAACACAATAGGCGCTCGTTAGCGCTAGCCAGGGAGTAAGAGTGTTGGGAACATCGCTTTCGAGCTGGCGTCGGCAAGGTCGGCGCTTTGGTATTGCCGTGCTGTTTGTTGTGGTTGGGACGGGCCTTTGGGAGTTTCAGGAGCGTCAACATAAAGATGCCTACACCTGGATGGGGGTGCCTACCTGGGAGGAATTTCGTCCTACCACGATGCATCGAGTGCTGCGTAATGATGGCTATTTAGTGGGCTGGTCTGATGTAAGAGTAAACCCGCTGTGGGTAAGCTATCAGGTGGAAGCGGTGGATGATTCTAGCATCGGCCCCCGACCTAATTTTCAAGCCGATTGGCGCACGCTATGGCCTGTAGGAACTGACAGCTACGCGAGCAGTGGCTACGATCGAGGTCATTTAGCACCTAACTACGCAATCGCCGCCGTGCATGGTCGTAGTGCCCAGGTCGACACCTTCTTAATGAGTAATATGTCTCCTCAGCGGCCCAATCTAAATCGTCAGCTCTGGCAGCGGTTGGAGGAGTCGGTGATGGATCACTTCGCGCCGCGCTTTGAACGCCTGCAGGTAATAACAGGGCCCATCTTTCCAGAACACTTTATGGATAACGTGTTTAATCGGGTAGGTCTGGTCGAAGTCCCCGAAGCGTTTTATAAGATTATCGTCGCCCCGCATAGCGAAGCGCCGTTAGCGCTGGCGTTTATTATGCCGCAGGACGTGCGCGGTAATGAGCCATTGGATGATTACTTGGTAACGATCGATGAAATCGAAGCGCGCACAGGGCTTAACTTCTTCCCAGCGTTAACGACGGAAGTGGAGTCTGTGTTGGAAGGAGAGCTTCGCTTACAGGGATGGGCGCTTGAAGAAGTGGCACGACGCCCAGGGCGGTTCCAATAAAAAGGGAGATATCAATAAACAGAAAAAATAAGAGGGGGATGGCTTAAAACAATTGAAAGATCGTCACAATGATGCGGGCGGGCCATGTTAAACATGGTGCCCAGGAGAGGACTTGAACCTCCACATCCATACAGATACTAGCACCTGAAGCTAGCGCGTCTACCAATTCCGCCACCTGGGCGCATCATTTACAGCTGAGATGAACTACTTGTCGTTTGTGTTCGTATGGTGCCCAGGAGAGGACTTGAACCTCCACATCCATACAGATACTAGCACCTGAAGCTAGCGCGTCTACCAATTCCGCCACCTGGGCGAACACAAACCATTTACTACGATAATGCTATTGACTACGTTCTTACAATCACGTTCTTACAATTGCTTGGCACCGCACTGATTATATAAAAAGGAAATCCTATAAAACAGTATGGTGCCCAGAAGAGGACTTGAACCTCCACGTCCATACGGACACTAGCACCTGAAGCTAGCGCGTCTACCAATTCCGCCATCTGGGCAATTGGCGCGTATAATACCGGGGTGATGCTTAAATGCAAGACCCTGAACTCGGTTTTTATAAAGCAAATTGTATAAACAATGTCTAAGACGGTTGGGTGATTGAACGTGCAGCGCTATACTGCGCCTATGACTAAACAAAACCCTATTCATTTCAGCTTTCCAAACACTGAAACCTCCCGCCCGCAACGCACCGCGTATGCGCTTTTTTTATGCCTCTCGCAAATGACGCCATTAAGGATGTTGCTCGTATGAAGTATTGGACGTTAAGTGATGATCCCCATGCCGAGCGCGAGGCGCATAAATATGGTAATCCCGCGCCAAGCCGGGAGTATTTGCTTGCTGCCTTAGAGGCTTACGGTAAGCCAATTACCCATGAAAATATGAGCCGCATGCTGGGGCTGGAAGATGAGGAGCTCATCGAGGCTGTCAGGCGCCGTTTGGCGGCGATGGAGCGCGATGGGCAAGTGTTGCGTGATCGTCGGGGCGCCTATGCGTTAATCGACAAGCTGGATCTGATCAAAGGCAAAGTGCTTGGGCACCGCGATGGATTTGGCTTCCTGCTACGCGATGATGGTAAAAAGCCAGACTTGGTATTGCCGCCGCGCCAAATGCGGCGTGTTTTTCATGGTGACCACGTATTGGCGCGGGTTAGTGGGCGTGATCGCCGTGGCCGTGATGAGGCGACGATTGCCGATGTGATTGCACGCAACACCCAAACCATCGTTGGTGTTTACCGCAGTAATACCCCTGAGTTCGGTATTCTTATTCCGGAAAATCCGCGCATTACTCAGGAAGTGATTATTCCGCATAGTGCTTGCGCCGGCGCTAAGGATGGTCAGGTGATTTCGGCTAAAATCGTCCAGCAGCCAGCTACCCGTGTGCAGCCGGTGGGCGAAGTGGTCGAAGTGCTGGGCGAGCGCATGGACCCTGGTATGGAAATTGATATTGCGATTCGCAGCTACGATATTCCTGCTGAGTTTCCGCCTGAAGTCCTCGACCAAATTGCCGGTATTTCCGCCGAGGTACTGGAAGAAGATAAGCAGCACCGCGTTGACCTGCGCGATGTGCCGCTGGTCACCATCGATGACGAGTCCGCCAAAGACTTTGACGATGCGGTATGTGCCTGGAAAACCAAATCTGGCAGTTGGAAGCTGCTCGTCGCCATTGCGGACGTTTCCCACTATGTACGCCCTGGTACACCTCTTGACGATGAAGCGCGCACTCGGGGGAACTCGGTTTACTTCCCCGGTCAAGTGGTGCCCATGCTGCCGGAGCTGCTGTCCAACGGGCTCTGTTCGCTGAATCCCCATGTGGATCGCTTAGTCATGGTGTGCGAGATGAATATTTCGCAAACCGGTGCGATTAGCCGCTACCGCTTCTACGAAGCCGTGATGAATTCCCACGCTCGCCTGACCTATAACAAGGTGGCCGCGATTCTCGACGAGAAAAGCGAAGAAGGTGAGGCGCTAAGGGCAGAGCACAGCGAGCTGGTTAAGCCGCTAAAAAATCTGGAAGAACTTTACTACTTGTTGCGTGAAGCGCGTGCCGAGCGTGGTGCGATCGATTTTGATACTACTGAAACGGCGATCATCTTTAATGATGAACGTAAGATTGAAAAAATCGTTCCACGCAGCCGTAACAATGCTCATAAGCTGATTGAGGAGTGCATGCTGGCTGCCAATGTGGCGACCGCACGCTTCCTGGACAAGCATGATTTGCCTGCGCTTTACCGTATCCACGAGCGGCCGACGCCGGAAAGGCTTGATAAACTGCGTCTGTTCTTGAATGAGTTAGGCCTTGCGGTCGGCGGCGGTGATATGCCCACACCACAGGACTACCAGGCACTACGAGAAACGATTGCCGACCGCCCTGATTTCGATATTATCCAGACGGTGATGCTGCGCTCGATGAATCAAGCGGTCTATTCGCCACAAAATGAGGGTCACTTTGGCTTGGCCTACCAGGCCTATGCCCATTTTACCTCACCGATTCGTCGCTATCCTGATCTGCTGGTACACAGGGCTATCCGCTCGGTTATCCGTGGTCCGCGCCAGACCAACACGGTACTTCGTGTCGAAGGCGCGCCGGTTGAGCCGCCGAGCAAGTGGTGCCCGTATACCTTCGAACAGATGCTTGAGCTAGGTGAGCACTGCTCAATGACTGAACGTCGCGCTGATGAAGCCACGCGTGATGTAGAAAGCTGGCTGAAATGCGAATTTATGTCTGACAAATTGGGCGAAACGTTCGATGGCACCATTGCCTCGGTCACTCAGTTTGGTCTGTTTGTGCGTCTGGATGAGTTCTTCGTGGAAGGCTTGGTGCACGTCACCTCGCTGCCTTCGGATTACTACCACTACGAAGCCGAGAAGCACCGCCTTAAAGGCGAGCGTACCGGTACGACCTATCGTTTGGGCGATGGTCTTACTGTTCAGGTGGCGCGAGTCGATATGGATGACCGTAAGATTGACTTCGGTCTGGGGGATGAAAAACCTCGTCCACGTCGCCAGCCGCGTAAGAGCCGCGGTGGTGAAGAGGGCGCTAAGGCCAATGCCGGGGGTTCCAAGACTTCTAGCGCCAAAGCTTCTAATACCAAAGGTACTGGTGACAAGCCGTCCAAGAGTGAGAAGCCCGCTACGCGTCGCGGCCCACGCCGCACACGGAACGGCCCACGCAAACCATCACCGAATAAGGGCTGAGCATGAAGTCGGCGTCGTCTCGGAGGGGGGCCAAGACCCCTGATGGTCTGGATCAGGTGTATGGCGTTCATGCATTGCAAAGCCTGTTAGACAGAGGGGAAGCGCCCCGCGAGTTGTGGGTGCAGCAGGGGGCAGGCAATCGCTTAAAAGAGGTGGTTGCTCAGGCTCAGGCACATGGGGCTCGTGTTAAAGAGCAGCCGCGAGATTTGCTCGATCAGCTAACCCAGGGTGCGGCTCATCAGGGAGTGGTGGCCTTTTGTCCGCCGTTAACTCCTGAAGGTGAAGAGTCGCTCTGGCTTAAGCTACGCGCCTGGCCCTCTTCTACACCACCGCTGTTGCTGATACTAGATGGTGTGACGGACGTGCATAATTTTGGCGCCTGCCTGCGCAGCGCGGATGCCGCGGGTGCGCATGGTGTGATTGTGGCGAAAGATAAAGCCGCACCGCTTAATGCAACGGTACGCAAAGTTGCCTGTGGTGCTGCCGAGGTAGTGCCTGTTTATCAAGTGACCAACCTGGCGCGTACGCTTGCTAAGCTAAAAGATGCGGGTGTCTGGATAACGGGCACGGCAGGCGAGGCTGAGGCTAGCGTGTTCGATATTGATATGACCGGCCCTACTGCATTGGTCATGGGGGCAGAAGGCAAGGGCATGCGGCGCTTAACCCGCGAAGCGTGCGATAACCTAGCCAAGCTACCGATGGCGGGAGAGGTCTCCAGTCTAAACGTGTCGGTGGCCACCGGTATTTGCTTGTTTGAGGCAGTCCGCCAGCGCCAGCTTGCAAGTTAAACGTCTTACTACTAAGATACACGCGCCCGTTTGTCTGCAAGCGGGCGTTAGCTGTGAGAACTGGTAGTTGAAACAGTAATTGAAACTGTCGTTGTAAACAGTTGATGAAATAAAAGTTCTGTTTGATGCCCCTAGCCGTTTAGTGCGGTGGCGGAGCACTTCAGTTAACTCCTTGCTTCCTTGTCGTCGTTTATTGCCTTTAGCAGTAGCACACAAAGGAAGCTGTCAAACCGCAAGGAGATCCCATGCGTCATTACGAAATCGTGTTTATGGTCCACCCGGATCAAAGCGAGCAGGTGCCGGCGATGGTTGAGCGCTACACCAGCATCGTTACCGAAAACAGCGGCACTGTGCACCGTCTAGAAGATTGGGGCCGTCGTCACTTGGCTTACCCGATCAACAAGATCCACAAAGCCCACTACGTGCTGATGAACGTCGAATGTACCGGTGAGACCCTCGAAGAGATCGAGAATATCTTCCGTTTCAACGATGCCATCATCCGCAGCTTGGTTGTTCGCTGCAAAGAAGCTGTCACTGAAGCTTCCCCGATGATGAAACCGGCAGAAGAAAAACGTCCGCGTCGCGAAGAAAAACCGCGCGCTGAAGAAGAAGAAACTGCCTGATTTTATTCACTGCACGTTTTAAGGAGCTAGTCCATGGCACGTTTTTTCCGTCGCCGTAAGTTTTGCCGCTTTACCGCTGAAGGCATCAAGCAGATTGATTATAAAGATCTGGATACGCTGAAGGCTTACATCACCGAAACCGGCAAGATCGTTCCAAGCCGTATTACCGGCACCAAAGCACGCTATCAGCGTCAGCTAGCGACCGCTATTAAGCGTTCACGCTATCTGGCACTGCTGCCCTATTCCGATAGCCACCAGTAAGCGTTTAACGTGATGCTGGCGCTAGCCCGATGGCTAATGCGTGGTACGCCTTATGCTGCTGGCGGGGCGGCCCTAGCAACGCTAGTGCCTTGGTTGTTCTGGTTAGGAGCAGCTATCGCCGCCTTGGTGACTCTACGCAAAGGGTTCGTGCCTGCGCTGCCGGTCATCATTGCAGCAGCGCTGCCGGCTGGTTGGTGGTGGGCTCAGGGTGATGTGATTCCGCTTGCTAGCATACTGCTGGTAACGCTGATGGCCGTTATTCTTCGTGAGAGGATGCGTTGGGGTGAAACCTTGATCGTGGGGACGTTGGTCGCCGCCGCCATGGTTCAACTTGGCATCTTCAGCCCGCCAGGCGGCACTGAGCTAATGCTTGAGCAGTTGCGTGAAGGTTCAGAAGAGGTGGATCGCATGCTCACGGAGTTTGCCAATCAGGGCTACGATACTCAAACCATCGCCATACTGGTGGTGGGTGGGGTTACCGGGCTTGTTGTGCTGTTAGCAGCGATAGTGTGTTTGGCACTTGCGCGGAGTTGGCAAGCTGGGTTGTATAACCCAGGTGGCTTTCGCGAAGAGTTTCACGCACTGCGCTTAACCCCTAAAGAACTGGCCGTGTTGGTCGTCATTGGGGTAATCGGCATGCTGCTAGGCGCTCATGCGTTGGCGATGCTTGGCTGGATTCCGCTATTGGTAGCTGGCGTTGCGTTAGTGCACGGGTTTATTGGATTAAAGGGGATGAACGGGCTGTGGCTGGTAGCATTTTATGTGCTGCTAATCACGACCTGGCCCACGATTCTCATTGTGCTGCTGTTGGGGCTGATTGATACATTCGCGAACGTTCGCGCACGCCTTGCCCGCAGCAACTGACAAGAGGTTTACGAGATGGAAGTCATTCTGCTCGACAACATTGGTAAGCTGGGCGGCCTGGGTGACAAGGTCACTGTAAAGCCTGGTTATGGTCGTAACTATTTAGTGCCTTACGGCTTAGCCGTTCCGGCCACTAAAGATAATATCGAAGCATTCGACGCACAGCGTGCTGAACTCGAAGCACAAGCCGCTGAGCGTAAGGCAGAAGCCGAAGCGCGCGCTGAGCAACTGAATGACATCGAACTGTCTTTGGTTTCTAAAGCTGGCGACGAAGGCAAGCTGTTCGGTTCTATTGGTCCGCGTGATTTGGCTGACGCCATTTCCTCTGCTGGCATCGATGTTGCCAAGAGCGAAGTGCGTATGCCGAATGGTCCGATTCGTCAGACTGGCGAATATGACATCGACCTTCACTTGCACGCTGAAGTGAATGCGGTTGTACGCGTTGTGGTAGTGGCAGAGTAACTGACGACGTAACGTCGTTGTTTGCTGCACTAGCATGACCGCCTCAAAAGGCGCGGGTTTCCCCGCGCCTTTTGTTATTTCTGACGCCTGTGTTTATCGGTGTTTGTGCTGGATAGTGTCATAAAACCGTCCGGACTATTAAGGTTTGGCGTTTTCAGACAACGTCTAGATTGATGGTGATGTCGGTGGTGGAACTCTCTCGCTCCGACTAAGATACCTCCTCTTCAATGACTACGCTGTAATGTTTAAAGGAGCTCGTTATGCAGGACCAGCCTTCTGCTGATACAGAAACGGCAGCGCTAAAACTGCCGCCGCACTCTCTGGAGGCGGAGCAGTCGGTATTGGGCGGGCTCATGCTAGACAACCAAGCCTGGGATAACGTCTCAGAACGGCTGGTTGCTGATGATTTTTATCGTTATGAACACCGGTTAGTGTTCAATGTGATGATCCATCTGGCTGAAGCCGGTCAACCATTAGACGTGGTGACACTTTCCGAAGCTCTGGAAGCACGTGACCAGTTGGATACGGTAGGTGGGTTGGCGTTTCTGGCTGAGCTTGCGCGCAACACGCCCTCCGCCAGTAATATTCGTGCCTACGCCGATATCGTTCGTGAGCGGGCAACACTACGTAAGTTGATCCGTGCGGCTAATCAAATTGCAGATAGTGCTTTTTCTCCCCAAGGTCGTCCTGCGGATGAACTGCTTAATGAAGCTGAGAGGTTAGTATTCCAGATTGCCGAGGAACGCCCTAAAACCGGCGGCCCTATTGGTATGAGCGATCTATTGACCAAAGCCGTCGATCGCATTGATGAGTTGTTCAACCTAAAGGGCGAAATGACCGGGCTTTCGACCGGTTTCCGTGACCTGGACGAAATGACCACCGGGCTACAGCCGTCGGATATGGTGGTCATCGCCGGGCGTCCTTCAATGGGTAAAACAACCTTCGCCATGAACCTGGTAGAGCATGCCGTCATTTCCAGCGACAAGCCTGTCATGGTGTTCTCGATGGAGATGCCAGCAGAATCGCTCATGCTTAGGATGCTGTCATCTCTGGGCAGGATTGACCAAACGCGTGTGCGCACAGGGCAGTTGGAAGATGAGGATTGGCCGCGCTTAACTTCCGCGGTCAACCTGCTCAAAGACAAGCAGCTGTTTATCGACGACACCGCGGCATTGTCACCTAACGAAATGCGCTCCAGGTTGCGCCGTGTGGTGCGTGAACATGGCAATATTGCGCTGGTGATGATCGATTATCTTCAATTGATGCAGATCCCAGGCTTTAGCGAAAACCGCACCGGTGAGATTTCTGAGATTTCGCGCTCATTAAAAGGCTTGGCGAAAGAGTTTAATTGCCCCGTGGTGGCACTTTCACAGTTGAACCGCTCGTTAGAGCAGCGACCTAATAAGCGGCCGGTGATGTCGGATCTACGTGAATCGGGCGCCATCGAGCAGGACGCAGACGTTATCGCCTTCGTTTATCGCGATGAGGTCTATAATCCAGATAATCCCGATAACCAGGGAATCGCGGAATTAATTATCGGTAAGCAGCGTAATGGTCCCATTGGCACGGTGCACATGGCGTTTATCGGCAAATATACCCGCTTCGAAGATCTGGCCCCCGATAGTTACGGTGAAGCTTTTGGTGACTAGGTTTTTAATGGCTAGGTTTTTAATGGCTAGGTTTTTAGTGGCTAAGTTTTTAATGGCTAAGTTTTAAATGACAGGCGAGTGATGAGTCGTTTGAGGGTGGGGAGTAAGCTCGTATAATGCCTCACCCACGATGTGCAAAAACGGGAGTAGCAAATGGCAGGTGGATTTCGGCGCGGTAATCGGCAGCGTCTTCCTAAGTTAGAAGGACGTGGTGAATTGGAATCGTTAGAGCGAGAAGGTCCTTTTAAGGAATGGTTGGGTATGCCGGATCTGTATCGCTATCATTTGGTGGTGGAGGGCGAGAAGTATAGCTATCAAACCGAAGATGGGGAGCTGCCTGTCGCTGTAGGAGACAAGGTTGTGTTTCGCTATAAAGAAACCAAAGGCGGTAATTGGATTGACCGTAATTCGCTTGGCAAAGCCATTGATCCCTCTGAATACCAGTGAAAAAAAATTTCTTGACCCTTCGGTCAGGAACTCTCTTGCGCTGTTGCTTTCCTAGTAGTTGAATACAACTTGAAGGTTGTATTTTAGTGTCGTCACGACACTGCAATAACAAAGCAACAGAAATGTCATCGGGTGCAGCCATGCTGGGCCCTAATGGCATATACGAATAACAGGAGTGAACCATGGAACTGAAGGATCTTAAACAGTTTGTCGCCAGTCACGACAACTTTGAAATTCGCGTCATTACCCATTCGGGTAGTCGCTTTTATCAAGTAGAGCTTGAAGATGTAGAGGGCGAGCGCCATATGCTGATGCAACGCTCTAAGCCGATGTTATTTCGCTCGCTGGATGATGCTTATATGGAACTCAAGCGGGCCGGCATTCATCGTGCTTACTTAGTTCAACACGTGCCACACGATGAAGTGATTGGTCGCGATGCGCACTACAGTGAGCCCCTGACATCGCGTATGCCGCTTGTTTTTTAACATTATGCTTTCCCTTTAACGTTTCGCCTGACGCTTTTCCCACCATTGTCCAAGCTTAATTCGGCGACGGGCAAAAAAACGGTAACCGGCATTCATAACGCCGCGTATTCCCGGTAAGCACGGAATCTTCACCAGCCGCCGGTAGCCCAATACTGCATAGAGGGCACGGCTGGCATCCATACCGATATACCATTCTCCCTTGCTGTCTTTTAAATGTAGCTGGCCCATCATCGCGTTAAATTCCTGCCCATATGCTTGGGGGTTAAAGTCCGTGGCCTGAATATCTACCAGCGTAATATGTTCCCGATGACGATGCTTTTCTAGCCACGCCACTTCTTGCTGGCAGAAAGGGCAATGGCCATCATGAAACAGTGTGACGGGTGGTGAAGCTTGCAGCGGTGTGTAGCGACTCATCATGACTCCTTATTAGCATCGCTTTGGTCCAAAGGCTTGGACATGAATTGGCCTGTAGTTATACAAATGATGTCGATAGTATAACTTTATGCCGCCGCTTTGACGAAAAGTGATAGGATTTAGCCAGTTTATAGTGATTGTGATTAATATCGTAATTTTCCAGGAGCAAGCGTAATGACCGAGAATGTCGTCAAGGATCACCCGGGCGAGGGCCGCTTGGCCCATGCACCCAGCGATCATCCCGCCGTGCCTCGTGCCAAAGTGGGTGTTGTGCTAGCCAACTTGGGAACCCCGGATGCCACCGACTATTGGTCAATGCGCCGTTACTTAAATGAATTTCTTTCTGATAAGCGTGTGGTCGACTATGCCGGTTGGAAATGGCAGCCGCTGCTACAGCTAATTATTTTGACTAAGCGACCATTTTCATCGGGCAAGGCGTACCGGGGAATCTGGAATAATGAAAAAAACGAAAGCCCACTATTGACGACCACCCGTGCTCAGACCGAGAAGATGACCACTCGGTTGAAAGCCCTTTACGGTGACGATGTCGAAGTCGATTTCTGTATGCGCTACGGTAATCCCTCTACGGAAAGCGTACTGACACGATTAAAAGAGAAGGGCTGCGAGCGAATCGTCTTTTTCCCGCTCTACCCACAGTACGGCTCACCAACCACGGCAACGGCGAATGATCAGGCGTTTCGCACCCTGATGAAAATGAAGTGGCAGCCTTATATTCGTACGGTGCCCGCTTATTTCGAACATCCTGCTTACATCCAGGCGTTGGCCAATTCAGTGCAAGAGGCCTACGACGGTTTTTCTACTCGACCTACCAAGCTGGTTGCTAGCTACCATGGGGTTCCCGAACGCTACCTGTTGGAAGGCGACCCTTACCATTGTCAGTGCCAGAAAACCACACGTCTACTGCGTGAGAAGCTTGGCTTCAGCAAAGAGGAGGTGGATACGGCCTTCCAGTCACAGTTTGGTCCTGAGAAGTGGGTCGGCCCGCAAACTGTTAATCACGTAGCGGAACTCGCCAAGCAGGGACATAAACATATTGCGATTATGTCGCCGGCCTTTTCGTCAGATTGCGTCGAAACTCTGGAGGAGATAGAAGAGGAAATACGCGATAGCTTTATGGAGGCGGGCGGTGAAACGTTTAGCTATATTCCATGCCTGAACGACCGAGACGACCATATCGAAGCGCTACTAGACGTTATCAACAATGAATTAGCCGGTTGGTTGCCGGTTGCCTAGCCTGTAATACCCTCTTTCCCCCAGAAAGTAGCTACTACTAGCCGCTAGACGATTTTAATCGCTAGCGGCTGTTTGCGTTTATGAGTTTGGCTAGCCTGTCAAAACTAGCTGTTATAAGGTGTACAACTTTGGAATCACATTTCTTCAACGCTTAAATGCCAGTGGCAAGGTAGAGTGCCTGGTATTCACCTCGACTTGAAGGGTGAGCCTTTCGTCATTTTGGAGGTTTCGCTTGATACAGTTCGCCGTGTTAATGGGCTTCGTACTGGCCGCATTGTCGCCTGTGTTGAACCGCTGGTTTGGCCAGCGTACCAGCCTTTTTTTGGCCCTGTTTCCTGCTGCGCTAACGGTGTGGCTGTTACTCCAGGCGCCGGAAGTTCTTGAAAACGGTCGCTTACTCTTCGAGTGGCAGTGGGTGCCTTCTCTTGGAATCAGCCTTTCTTTTCTGTTGGACGGTTTATCGCTGCTCTTTGGGCTATTGATTACCGTGATGGGTGCCTGTGTGCTGGTATATGCCGGTGGGTACCTAAACAATCACCCTGACCTTCCACGATTTCATTTTGCTCTCGTCGCCTTCATGGTCTCCATGCTGGGGCTGGTACTCGCCGATGGGCTTTTTACGCTATTTATTTTCTGGGAACTGACCAGCATTACCTCCTATCTGCTGATTGGATTTAACCACGCTGACATCAATGCTCGCAAGTCAGCGCGGCAGGGCTTATTCGTCACTGTCGCCGGTGGTTTGGCATTAATGGCAGGGCTATTGCTGCTTGGAATTGCGAGTGGAAGCTGGTCGCTGGCGGATATTCTTAGCCAGGAAGCCGATTTGCGCGAACACGCGCTCTACACCCCTATGTTGATCTGCTTGCTGCTGGGGGCATTTACCAAGTCAGCTCAGTTCCCGTTCCACTTCTGGTTACCCAACGCAATGGCGGCGCCTACGCCAGTTTCGGCCTATTTACATTCCGCCACCATGGTGAAAGCCGGTATTTACCTGTTGGCGCGCCTGCATTCGGAGCTGGGCGGCACGGCCCTATGGGTTGGAATCCTTTCCGTCGTAGGTGCGACCACGATGCTGGTCGGTGCATTTTTAGCTATTCATCACACCAATATTAAAAAGCTGCTCGCCTACTCGACTATCATGGCGCTGGGCACACTCACCATGCTACTGGGCATCGGCACCGAGTACGCGATGACGGCCTTCGTCACTTTCCTGTTGGCGCACTCGTTGTATAAAGGTGCGCTGTTTATGGTCGCCGGTATTCTTGACCATGAAACCGGCACCAAAGACGTTACTCAGATGGGCGGGCTGCGTTCGGTGATGCCGCTAACGGCGACTATCGCCATGGTTGCCGCACTTTCTCTTGCAGGGGCGCCGCCGCTGGTTGGTTTTATAGGTAAGGAGCTAATGCTTGAGTCAGTGCTCGGCGCTGATAGCTTTCAAATACTGCTAGTGCTATTTGCCTTTTTTGCCTCCGTCTTAACGATTGCCGTTGCCTTTATTGTGGCGTTGCGCCCGTTTTTCGGTAAACGTCACCATACCCCGAGCGAGCCCCATGAAGCGCCTATCAGCATGTTGATAGGCCCTGCCTTGCTTGCACTGGGGTCGCTACTGTTGGGTTTGCTACCGTCAATTTTAGGTGCAAACGCGCTGCTGACGGCGGCGGCGACCTCAATTTCTGGTCAAACCATCGAGGTGGCGCTGTCGCTTTGGTACGGTGTTAATGTCGCTTTGATAATGTCGATCATTAGCGTTGGTTTTGGCTTTCTACTCTTTAAACGTTGGGACAGTGTGCGTGCCAAGCTTTCTATATTGGCACCGATCATGCGCCATGGACCTGAAGCAGGCTATGAAAGCATGATGAACGGCATCGTTCAGTTCTCTGAATGGCAGACGCGGCTGTTGCAAAACGGCTATATGCGCAACTACATCCTGGTGATGTTAGTCACGCTCATTGCGCTCATTGGTAATTCGATCTTACTGCGTCATTCGCCAATATTTACCTTTGAACTTGATGTTCGTTTCCACGAGGTGGTCGTGGCGGGCACCATGGCGATGGGTGCACTTTTTGCCACAACGACTCGTTCACGTCTTGGGGCGGTGGTATCTGTTGGGGTGATGGGTTTTTCCATTGCGTTAATTTTTATTCTGTTCAGCGCGCCTGATTTGGCGATTACCCAATTATTGGTGGAAACCCTCACGGTGATTTTGCTGGTGCTCGTGTTGTTCCGGCTACCACGGTTCTCTAATCTATCGACCAATCTTGAGCGTATACGTGATGGTTCCGTAGCCGCTATGGTCGGCATTTTGATCTGCCTACTGATTATGACGGCGTGGAGCATTCAACAGTTTGAGCCGATTTCAACCTATATGATCGAGAACAGTGCACCGTTGGCCCATGGCCGCAATATCGTCAACGTTATTTTGGTCGATTACCGCGCTCTGGATACGCTTGGTGAAATGTTCGTGCTGGCACTCGCAGCCATTGGCGTTATCGCCATGCTCAAGTTGCGTCAGGGTGAATCACGTCATGAGGAAGGCAGCAGCGGCAAAAGCGACACGAGCAGCAAGGTAGCCAAGGAGCCTTACGATGGTTAAGTCAGGCACGATTATTCTCAATACAGCCGCTCGATTTTTGATGCCGTTGCAGTTGCTTTTTTCGGTATTTTTGTTGTTGAGAGGGCACGATGAACCCGGCGGTGGTTTCATTGCCGGGTTGGTGGCGGCGGGGGCGTTTACCCTCTATCTATTTGCCTTTGGTGTGAGCGCTACCAAAGAAGTACTGCGAATGGTCGATCCCCGCGATCTGATTGGCGTTGGCCTGCTGCTGGGGATGGTCTCAGTGGTTCCCGCTTGGTTTATGGGCCAACCTTTTTTGACCGCTCAATGGTGGACAGTGCCGGTCATTGACTTTAAAGCCTCTACGCCGCTGATTTTTGATATTGGTGTCTATTTTGCTGTGCTCGGTTCTGTCACCGGCATGGTAATGACGCTGATGGAGGTTGATAAGGATGAACCGTGAGTTAACAGGAGGCTTCGTATGGAACCATTAATGGCATTGGCCATTGGCCTGCTGTATGCGACGGCTATTTTCATGATGCTGCGTCGCTCCATTGTCAAACTGGTCATTGGTTTGATGCTGCTCTCTAACGCCGCCAATTTGCTGATATTTACCACGGCGGGTATGACGCGGGGAGCACCGCCGTTGATTGCAGAAGGCATGATGCAGCCACCTAGCGGTGTCGCCGACCCCTTACCCCAAGCGGTAGTGCTAACGGCGATCGTGATTGCCTTTGGGGTGCTTGCGTTTGCGGTGGTATTGATTCGACGCGCCTACGAAGTCGTTAAAGCCGATGATCTCGATAAGATGAAGGATACGGACACGTGAGGCCTGAAGTCGCTCTTCCCGTCCTCTTACCGTTGCTGTCAGGAGCCATCTCGTTATTGTTTTGGCGCTCACGGCCTATGCAGCGCTTTGTGGCTGTGGCGGGCAATATTGCGTTATTAATTGTCAGCTTGTGGTTGTTTGTCTCGACCCTGTCGGATGGCTACGTCACTATGCAAATGGGCAGTTGGCCAGCCCCGTTTGGGATTACCTTAATTGCCGACTTGCTGAGTGCGGTGATGGTATTAATGACCGCGATTATCGGCTTGGCAATGGGGATTTACTCGTTGGCGACGACTGGCCGTGGCCATGAAAAATTTGGTTATTATCCGTTGATGCACCTGCTGCTTGCCGGGGTGATGGGGGCGTTTCTAACCGGCGATATCTTTAACCTTTATGTATGGTTTGAGGTGATGCTGGTGGCTTCGTTTGCGCTGCTGATTCTGGGCGGTGAGCGCGCACAAATGGAAGGCGCGATTAAGTACGTTACCTTGAATTTGCTGGCATCGGTCATTTTCTTGTCGGCTGTGGGACTGCTCTACGGGATGGTAGGGACGCTCAACATGGCGGATATAGCATTACGCATTGATGAGGCGGAACACACTGGCATGGTTGAAGTGTTAGCGGTCATGTTTATGGTCGCTTTCGGGATTAAAGCAGCGGCTTTTCCGTTGTTCTTTTGGCTGCCAGCCTCTTATCACACGCCACCGGTGGCAGTTTCAGCCTTATTTGCCGGGCTTCTCACCAAGGTAGGCGTTTATGCAATGTTCCGCGTCTTCACATTAATCTTCGATCAAACCATGGGCTATCTTCAGGATATTATGCTCTGGGGCGCGGTTTTTACCATGGTAACGGGTGTTTTAGGCGCGGCAGCTCAGTATGAGTTCAGGCGCATTTTGTCATTTCACATTGTCAGCCAGATTGGCTACATGATCTTGGGGCTGGCATTATACACCCCCTTAGCGATAGCCGGTGGCGTGTTTGCGATCGTCCATAACATGGTGGTGAAGACCAACCTCTTCCTCATTAGTGGTATCACCCATCGTCTGCAGGGCACCTATCAACTTAAAAAAATGGGAGGGTTGTATCGGGAGCGCCCTTGGCTCGCCGTTGCGTTCTTCGTGTCTGCCTTTTCACTGGCGGGTGTGCCGCCGTTATCAGGCTTTTTTGCCAAATTTGTGATTGTGCGTGCCGGTTTAGAAATTGAAGCCTATGTTGTGACCGGTATCGCGCTGGCTGTTGGGTTTATGACGCTCTATTCCATGGTGAAAATCTGGAATGAGGTGTTTTGGAAATCTCTCCCTGAAGATAACCAAGTGCCTGAAACCGCCACGCCGCTGGGTGACGATGGGCGGCTGTTAAAGCCAAGCCTGTGGATGATGTATTTGCCGGTGATGGTGTTGGCCCTCTGTTCTTTAATGATTGGAGTGCTCGCCGAGCCTATCATGTGGGTGATGATGGCTATTGGGGAACAATTGCATGAGCCTTCTGGGTATGTAGAAGCCGTTCTGGGTGCTTCAGCGAGTGCTGACGAGGTGCTACTGGAACCCGCCGCTGCTACTGCAGATGAAGAACCCGAAGTTGAAGCCGGGGAGATGACGCCATGACCGGTGCAATTTGGAATCTGTTGCTAGGGCTTGCATGGGTATTCTTAAGCGGTGATTTTAGCGGCTTGAATCTCCTTGTCGGGTTAATATTTGGCTATTTCACGCTGGTATTGATTGAACCTCAACTCGATTCTTTGAAGGGCTACCCAGCGCGAATACCCCGCTTCATCGGCTTTATCGGTTTTTTTCTTAAAGAATTAATCCAAGCCAACTTACGTGTGGCCTTCGATATAGTAACCCCGCCTTGGCATATGAAACCTGGTGTGATTGCTATGCCACTTTCTGCCCGCACTGAAATGGAAATTACCCTGGTGGCTAACCTGATTTCATTGACACCCGGCACGCTGAGTTTGGATGTGTCTGATGACCGTAAGGTCTTGTATATTCATGCAATGTTTTTAGACAATGAAGAGGAACTGCGGAGCAACTTAAAAGAGATGGAACACAGGGCTTTGGAGTTGTTTCGTTAATGGATATCGTCATTTTAATAAGCCAAGTCATCATGAGTTTGGCGCTTATTCTTACTTTTGTTCGTGTGGTGCGCGGCCCCAGCTTACCTGACCGTGTGGTTGCTTTAGAGCTCTTTTCTACCACTGTGGTGGGATTAGTGGGTGTATACGCGATTAAGTCAGACGTTGCTAGTTTTCTGGATGCCGCTATTGTGATCGCTTTGATGGGGTTCTTGGCGGCGATTGCATTTGCACGCTTTTTGGAAAGAGGAGGCCCGCGCGATGATTGACTTTATAAAAGGCACGTTAATCATCGGCGGTGCTCTGTTTATATTGCTTGCCTCGATAGGGCTGCTGCGGTTGCCTGACTTGTTAACCCGCATGCATGCGACCACCAAGGCTGCGGCGTTAGGCGTCATCTTGATTATGTTGGCGGCTGCTATGCATTTTGCTGAAGTGGGCATTGTCGCCCGGTCATTTGCCATCATTGTTTTTATTTTGATGACCGCACCGGTGGCTGCGCATGTCATTGGTCGAGCCGGTTACTTTGTAGGCTCAAAACTATGGAGCGGCACGGTGAAGGATGAGTTGCGACCTAATTACGATCCGTTAACCCATGAACTAAAGAGTGGCCTGGAAACCCAAGAAAACGCCAAGCGTCAGCCAAGGGAGACAGATCCCGATTAGGATCAGCTAGAAAAAGCGAGACACAGCGAAGATAGTGAGATTAACCATTATTGAGCCACCTACGGGTGGCTTTTTCATGCCTGACGGTTAAGAAAACCCGAGATTGTTGTACAAGTAATTGGCTTAAATAATGTACAATAATTGTACGGCATAAAGTGGATAGTTCATGTTTATTGTGCTGGAAACCCATGTAGGGAGCATAAAAGTAGCGAGTATTAAAGCGCCCTAAGGAGGCACGAGCATGAACAGCATGATTAACATAGTGTGGCTACAAGACGATCTGCGTATTGCTGATAATCCTCTTTTACACTTCGCTGTTCCCCCTAGCCACCTGCTGTGCCTTTACGTTGTCGATGAGCAGTGGTTTGCGCCATTAATTGACGGTGAGCTGACACCGCGTATTGGGCCCGCACGCTTACGCTTTTTATGGCAAAGCTTGATGGAATTGCGCGGCGAGCTATTGCAGCGTGGCAGTGACTTGCTAGTACGGATTGGCAAGCCCAGTGACGTTGTGATTGAGCTGGCGGATTCGCTTAATGCACGACAAGTACGTGTTGCCGAGCATGCTGGCGTTGAAGAAAATGCTAATATTCAGAGGGTTTCCCAAGGTCTGCCCAGTCAAACGACATTTGAATGCATGGAGGGTGGACGGCTGTTGGCCCGTCAATCGTTACCTTTTGAGCGTGAGGCGTTGCCTGAAAGCTTTTCTGCTTTTAGACGCAGCGTTGAGCAAGCATGCACGGTGCCCAGCAGTCGCTGTGCTCCTATAACGCTGCCCCCTTGGCCTGATGCGCCAAGAGGTTTTCCTCCCCTAAAAGCCGTATGCGAACAGAGCGCTACCTGGCAGCCAGATAACCGCCAGGGTTACGTGTATAGAGGCGGTGAATCAGCGGCACATGCGCGCCTGAACGACTACTTGTGGCGTATACAGGGAGCGGCAACTTATAAAAAAACCCGCAATGGTCTACTGGGCGCTAATTTTTCAACCCGTGTTTCTCCCTGGCTTGCCCGTGGCTGCCTGTCGGCACGCCAAGTCAATGATGCGGTGAAGGCTTGGGAAGCGGAGTATGGCAGCAGCGAATCGAGCTATTGGATTACGTTCGAACTACTTTGGCGGGAGTATTTTATCCGCGCTGCCGAATTGGAAGGGCCGAAAATGTTTGGCTCTAGACAGCCTGCCAAGCCATGTGCCGCTTTCAATGCTTGGCGCAATGGCACTACCGGGTTGCCGTTTGTCGATGCGGCAATGCTGGAACTTCGCTATACGGGTTGGCTTTCCAATCGCGCCCGGCAGAACGTGGCCAGCTTTTTGGTTAACGATCTAAAAGTAGATTGGCGGTTGGGCGCTCTATGGTTTGAGCACTGCTTGATTGACTACGATGTTGCGACTAACTGGGGCAATTGGCGCTATATTGCTGGGATAGGGCGCGACCCACGTCAGGACCGTTATTTGAATGTGCTAAAGCAGGCGAGCCACTACGATCCCAAGGGGCTTTATGTTGCTCACTGGCTGAAGCCGCTCGCCAATCTTCCCTATGGTGCAAAGCGTCACCAGCCTTGGCGAGCCTATCCTTTGGCGTTTGAGGCGCCTTGTGTCGAGCCTAAGCAGTGGGAGCGATGGTTGATTCCTCTCTAAGCGATAGGAATATCAAGCCCGACGCTCGGGTTGGATAGCGCAATAGGTTAATTGCCAACACTGAACAGCCGTGAGGGCTGGTATCTACGACTTTTCTAGGCCATCATCCCGGGCATGCCAAGGACTGCCTAAGGATATAAATAATGGTTGGTAATTTATCGGTTGGGCGGCGCTGTCGCCCCATTATGTGTTTCTCATTAATAGCAGCGTTAAGCACGTCTTTTGCAGGAAGCGTAGCGCTAGCAAACGCTCAATTAATGTCAGAAGTAGATACTCAGGCGGCCACCGACGTTAGCTATGCTAATTTTCAGGAATGGCTTCAACAATTTCGTCAGTATGCAGCGGATCAGGGAATCAGCGAAGCGACCCTGAGTGAAGCGCTGGATGGCGTACGCTATCGTGAGCGTGTCATTGAGCTCGATGGCTATCAGCCTGAATTCGTGCGACCTATCTGGGAGTACCTTGATACCGCGGTTTCGTCCACACGTATTAATACCGGCCGTGAGAAATTGGCTGAGCACCGCGATACCGCACAGCAGATGCAGCAGCGTTTTGGCGTGCCTGCCGAAATTATTGTTGCCATTTGGGGCATTGAAAGTAACTACGGCAGTAATTTCGGTGATTTTTCGACGTTAGAGTCCCTTGCCACGCTGGCTTATGATGGTCGGCGCCGTGATTTTGCTCGTGGTGAGTTGCTCGCTGCGTTACGTATCATCGACGAGGGAGATATCGCTGCTGAGCAGATGAAAGGGTCCTGGGCGGGGGCTATGGGCCATACCCAGTTTATCCCGAGCAGCTTTGAAGCCTATGCCGTAGATGGCGATGGCGATGGCCGTCGTGATATCTGGGGCAGCATCCCCGACGTCATGGCATCAACAGCTAACTATCTTGACCGAGCCGGTTGGCAAACAGGCCAGCCTTGGGGGGTTGAGGTGCGTTTGCCTGAAGGCTTCGATTATGCCCAAACCGAGCGACGCAGCACCGCCGAATGGCGTTCTCAGGGCGTTCAGGCGCAACAGGGTGAGTTGCCGGACTTCGATAGCGCTGCCATCGTCATTCCGGCTGGCGCTGATGGTCCCGCTTTTTTAGTCGGCGCTAACTTTCGCGCGATCCTACGCTATAACAATGCCACCAGTTATGCGTTGGCCGTGGCAACGCTCGGGGATGCGATTGCCGGACGAGATGGTATTCAGCACGGCTGGCCGCGGGATCAAGCGCCACTCACCCGTGATGATGTTCAAGAGCTTCAGCGGGCGTTAAACCGGGCCGGTTACTCGGTAGGTGGCGCTGATGGCGTCATGGGGCCCAATACGCGGCAAGGTTTACGGAACTTTCAGCGTGATCAAGGGTTAATACCAGATGGATTTGCGACACAAGCGTTGCTTGAACGATTACGCAGCCGTTTCCAGTAAGTAATGATTGTGAAGTGATTTAAATGGACCAAGGATGATGCTATGCAATTAATGGATAAGCTGTTGTTTGGCGGTATGTTGATGGGGGGGCTGCTCTCAGCCTCTGTGACGATGGCTGATGACGAACAAGTCTTCGGCTGGGTTGAAAAAGCAACGCTACAGCCCTGGGATATCGAGGTAAAAGCCAAACTCGATAGTGGGGCCTTAACCTCTTCGCTCGATGCGCGGAATATTGAGCTTTTTGAAAAAGATGATCAAGAGTGGGTGCGCTTTCGTCTGAAGCTTGAAGATCAGGCGAGTGGTGATGTGTTTAGCGATCAAATTGAGCGTCCCCTCTACCGTGAGCTTGCCGTGCGTGGCGCTGGGGGGCGCGATGAGCGCCCAGTCGTGCTGTTGGAAGTCTGTATGGGGGATACTATTTACGAAGAACAGTTCAGCCTGCGTGATCGTGAAGAAATGAATTATCCGTTACTGCTAGGTCGCCGCACGATTAGTCATTTAGGCTTGCTCGATGTGCGTAACACCTTCTTGCAAGAACCAGCATGTGGGGAAAACGCTGACGTTGTTCCCCATGACCCCGAAGATAACCAGTCTTAATTGCCGCTTAAAACAGCCGTGACAGTAGCGCGGTCACGGCTGTTTCGACACGTAAAATGCGCGGGCCAAGATGCATTCCCTCGCAGCCAGCCGCAAGCAGTTGCTCAACTTCCCAGCTAATAAAGCCTCCCTCTGGGCCTACCAGTAATAAAGTAGGTTCATTGATATTTCTTGGGCAGGCATTTGGCATGCCAGGGTGGGCGAGCAGGCCTCTTCGTTGGCTAAGTAAACCGGGTAATTGCTGCTCAAAAAAGGGACGGAAGCCTTTACTCAAAGTGACAGTAGGTAGCTGTGTGTCGCGCGCTTGCTCCAAGCCTAAGAGTAGGTGCTGGTGAATTTTATCAGTGCGTAATTCAGGGGACTGCCAGTAGCTTTTTTCTACCCGTTTGGTATGCAGCAGGGTAATCTCTTTTACGCCCAATGCGGTTACGTGCTCTAGGGTGCGCGCTAGCATCCGTGGGCGGGGCAGGGCCAAAACTAGATGCACGGGTAACGGTGGAGGCGGTGGCTCGTCAAGGGTTTCTAACTTGAAATACGCGCGTTCCGCGGTGAGCTCTTTTAACAGTGCTTTGCCCATGTTGCCACCCTGTACACCCACCGTCAGAAGATCGCCTGGGGTTGAACGATGGACGTCGCGCAGATGTGACAGTCGACGTGGGTCGGTGATGCAGACGTAGCCGTCGTCGGTAAGATCGTTAGAGTCGAGTAGTATCAAATTCATAGTGATGGTCTATTGGTCACAGAATAGGCTTAGTGCGCTTATCAATATATCAAGGTGGCTTGCATGGGCGCGTGGTGCAGGCACAATACCAGTAACGGGAATAAAACCCCCTATCGCGTTTAAGGAGATGCGCCGTGCGCGTTATTCGCAAGTATGCTAACCGAAGGTTGTACGATACTCAGCAAAGTCGTTATGTCACGCTGGAGGATCTACGTCATTTAATCATCGAAGAAGAGCCGTTTCGGGTGGAAGATGCCAAAAGCGGAGAAGATCTGACGCGCACTATTTTGCTTTCCATCATTATCGAGCAGGAGCAGGCGGACAGCGAGGCGGAAGTGTTTTCTAACGATCTGTTGGCACAGTTAATTCGTGTTTACGATATGACATCACCGTTGCCGCTGTCGCGTTATCTAGAGCAGGGCACGCAACTGATGTTAGAGCAGCAAAAACGCCTACAAAGCCAGTGGAAGCAGGCGATGCGTAACACACCGTTGGAGTTTATGCGCGAACTAGCCGAAGAGAACATGCGCTTTTGGCAAAACACCTTGAATCAGCCCGGCCAAACCGACGAGCCTGGCGATGCGGAGCAGCCTGAGGGAGATAGCAGTGACACCCACAATGATAACAAGCCCTCCTCTTGAGCCCACTCGTTGCCGTGCTGTGGCATAATGCCGCCGATAACGCTCTCCCGTTTGAGAAGGATGCACATGAAGGTTTTGATGATAGGCGGCGGTGGTCGTGAACATGCTCTGGCTTGGAAATTGGCGCAATCGGATCAGGTTGAGCAGGTGTTTGTCGCCCCTGGGAATGCTGGTACCGCAACGGAGCCTAAGTTAACGAACGTGGCGATTGCCGCAACGGATCTAGACAGTCTGCTGGCCTTTGCGCGCGATGAGCAGATTGGTCTCACCGTGGTAGGCCCTGAAGCGCCTTTGGTTGAGGGCGTTGTCGACCGTTTCCAAGCGGCAGGTTTAACGATTTTCGGTCCTACTCAGGCGGCCGCTCAGTTAGAAGGTTCAAAATCGTTTACTAAGGATTTCCTGGCTCGCCATGACATTCCTTCTGCTGACTATCAGACGTTTACCGAGGTGGACCCTGCGCTTGCCTACCTGCGCAAAATGGGTGCCCCCATTGTGATTAAGGCGGATGGCTTGGCCGCTGGCAAAGGCGTCATTGTGGCGCTTAGCGAAGCCGAAGCCGAGGCCGCAATTCGTGACATGCTTGAAGCCAATGCGTTTGGTGGTGCGGGCGCTCGCGTGGTGATTGAAGAGTTCCTGGAAGGGGAGGAGGCGAGCTTTATTGTCATGGTGGACGGTGAGAATGTTTTACCCATGGCCACCAGCCAGGATCATAAGCGCGCCTACGATGGTGATACGGGCCCGAATACCGGTGGTATGGGCGCCTATTCGCCAGCGCCGGTGGTAACCCCTGAGGTTGACGCGCGTATTATGGAACAGGTGATTTTGCCTACCGTGCGGGGCATGGCCGCTGAGGGCAATGCTTATACTGGGTTCTTGTACGCAGGTTTGATGATTGATGCGGCAGGTAACCCCCGCGTTATTGAGTACAACTGCCGTTTTGGTGATCCTGAAACGCAGCCGATTATGCTCCGTTTGGCCTCTGACTTTGCAAAGCTTTGCTTAGCGGGCGCGGAGGGCCGGTTGGCCGGGCAGCGTTGTGATTGGGATTCTCGCGCTGCAGTGGGTGTCGTACTGGCCGCAGGTGGCTATCCTGGCAGTTACCGTAAAGGCGATGTCATTCACGGCTTAGCAGATGCTGAGCAAGCGGGCTGTAAGGTGTTTCACGCAGGCACCGCGCAAAATGCTCAAGGTGAGGTCACGACAGCTGGCGGTCGCGTACTATGCGTGACGGCATTGGGCAACAGCGTCTCGGAGGCACAGCAACAAGCGTACCAAGGGGCTAATGCTATTCACTGGGAAGGAGTCGAATTTCGCCGTGATATCGCTTTCAGGGCGATCGCCCGCGAAGAAATGCCCGCTAAGAAATAGGTAAGCCTGACTGACACTGAAGGTAAATACTAAACGGATACCCGATTAATCAGAGGCTTCCTAATCCACTGACGAGGAAACAGACATGGAGCGTGTCACGCTGGACTTTCCCGCGGAAGCGGTTATTCATCGGCATCCTTTGACAGTGCGGGTAACCGATATGAATTACGGGCGCCACTTGGGGCATGATGCATTGGTATCTTTACTGCATGAGGCGCGAATTCAAGCCTTTGCAGCGCTGGATCTGCCAGAGTGGGATATTCATGGGTATCCTTCGGTTGTCGCTGATCTCGCGGTACAGTATCAACATGAAGCACGCTGGCCTGACGCATTAATGATTGCGACTGCCGTGCCTGAGCCCCAGGGTAAAGCGTTGACGATTTACCAGCGTATTTACCAAGTCGATTCTCAGCAGATAGTGGCAACAGCACGGGTCAACCAACTACTGGTCAATGTCGCTACTGGGCGCCCGGTTGAGGTGCCTGAACAGGTTAAACAAGCGCTTGCCCACGCGAGGAATGGCTGATGTCGCGGGAGTATCCGATTATTGCGGTGACCGGCTCTTCAGGTGCGGGTACTACCACCGTTCGGCGCAGCTTTGAGCGGATGTTTCTGCGTGAAGATGTGCATGCGGCCGTGGTTGATGGCGATGCCTTTCACCGCTACACCCGCGATGATTTGCACCGTATCTTCCGTGAAGAACCTGAGCGAAAAGATGAGCTTTCTCATTTTGCGGTTGAAGCTAACTTGCTGGATCGTCTGGAAGGTCTGTTCAGCGAGTATGGCGAACATGGTTCGGGTACTTTTCGGCATTATATTCACGCCGAAGATAAGCAGAAAATTGAAGCGGGTTACCGAGTAGGCACTTTCACCGAATGGCAATCACTGCCCTGTGGAACAGACTTGCTATTTTATGAAGGCTTGCACGGTGGGTTGGTCACTGAAGAGTACGATATTGCTCGTCATGTGGATCTGTTGGTAGGCGTAGCACCGACCATGAATCTAGAGTGGATTCAAAAAATTGACCGTGACACCAAGCTACGTGGCTATTCACAAGAAGCCGTCATTGACACTATCTTGGGCCGGATGGACGACTACGTGCGCTATATTCAACCGCAGTTTTCGCGTACCCACATTAACTTTCAGCGTGTACCTACCGTCGATACTTCTAACCCCTTTGAAGTGCAAGATATCCCTACTGACGCAGAGTCGTTTGTGGTCATCCGTTTTCGAGACCCCTCCACCGTTGATTTCCCTTGGCTGCTGGCGATGATTAAAGACTCGTTTATGACCCGCCCGCATACATTGGTGGTACCTGGCGCCAGGATGTCGCTGGCAATGGAGCTAATACTCGCTCCCTTGGTTAGGCATTTACTGGCGCAGCGTCGCTTCCGTTAATCGTGACGGCCAGCATTGCTTGAAAGCCGTTAAGGAGAGTTATATGGATTGCCTGTTTTGCAAAATCATTAAGCGTGAAATTCCCGCTGATATCGTTTACGAAGATGACCACGTGTTGGCATTTAACGATATTGGCCCCCAAGCGCCGACGCATCAGTTGATCATTCCTAAAAAGCATATCGCGACGCTCAATGATATCGATGAAACCGACCTCGTCACGGTAGGGCGGCTGCAGTTTACCGCTGCCAAGCTTGCCCGCGAGCAAGGCTTTGCTGAAGATGGCTATCGTGTGGTGATGAACTGCAACGAAATGGGCGGGCAAACGGTCTACCATATCCACATGCATTTAATGGGTGGGCGCGCCTTTACATGGCCCGCTGGTTGAGCAAAGCAACCCGCTATCGTAAAACAATGGAGTGTTGCCATGGATCGTCACCAGAGTCGTTCAGATCGTATGATTCATCAATTTGATACCCTTTTACGTACGCTAATGCCGCATGCTGCCTCTTCGCAACGCACTAATCCTGCTGAAGGTGTGATCGATGGAGCGCTTGATGATCAAGAGCGCCGCCATGCAGCGGGTGTAATGCGCATTAACCATACCGGTGAAGTGTGTCTCCAGGCGTTGTACCAAGGACAGGGGATGACAGCGAAGCTTCCTCATGCGCGTAGGCAGATGGAACAATCAGCGCTGGAGGAAACCGATCATCAGGCATGGTGTGACGAGCGTCTGGAGCAGTTGCACAGCCGCGTCAGTTATTTAAACCCATTCTTTTATGTAGCTTCATTTAGCATCGGGGCCGCGACGGGTGCAGTAAGCGATCGCGTTAGCTTAGGTTTCGTAGCAGCGACCGAAGAACAGTCTGTGAAGCAACTTGATGCACACCAAAAGTCGCTTCCCCTAGGCGATAATCGTTCACGTGCCATACTGCGTCAAATAGCGGTTGATGAAGCGCATCACGCGCATCTTGCCTTAGAGTCGGGAGGCGCACGCTTTCCAGCGCCGGTGAAATGGGGAATGCGTCTTGCCTCTAAAGCAATGACTAAAAGCGTTTATCACCTATAAAACACATTCACGACGTACCTGATGAATGCAGCGTTGCTACAACGCCATCGCAAACGAAAAAGGCCCCGCTAAGCGGGGCCTTGTACTCTCAACATCTATTGCAGATAGAAACGAATTATTAGGCATCAATACGTTTGTACTTCATGCGCTTAGGTGTATCGGTACCGACCCGCTTTTTATGGTCTTCTTCGTATTCTGCGTAGTTGCCCTCAAATAGCACCACTTCTGAATCACCTTCGAAGGCCATAATATGCGTAGCAATACGGTCCAGGAACCAGCGATCGTGAGAGATCACCATGGCGCAGCCAGGGAAGGCCAGCAGTGCGTCTTCCAGTGCCCGCAGGGTTTCAATATCCAAGTCGTTAGAGGGCTCATCAAGGAGCAAAACGTTAGCGCCTTGTTTGAGCGTTTGGGCGAGTTGTAAGCGGCCGCGCTCACCACCGGAAAGCTCCGATAGGCGCTTCTGCTGGTCGTTACCCTTAAAATTAAAGCGACCCACATAGGCACGAGAAGAGACTTCGTAGCCATTAATGTTAAGGATGTCCTGACCATCGGAGACGGCCTCCCAGACGGTCTGCTTATCGTCCAAGTTGTCGCGAAGCTGCTCAACGTAGGCGATATCGACGGTCTCACCAATCACCACCTCGCCAGCATCCGGTTGCTGTTTGCCGGTAATAAGCTGGAACATGGTCGATTTGCCTGCCCCGTTGCCGCCGACAATACCGACAATGGCGCCGGGAGGAATCGTGAAAGACAAATCCTGATAAAGCAGTTTGTCATCGAATCGTTTGGTGACGTTATGAAACTCGATGACCTTGTCCCCGAGCCGTGGGCCAGGCGGAATGTAAATCTCATTGGTTTCATTACGCTTTTGGAAGTCACCGGACTGCATCTCTTCAAAGCGATTCAAACGGGCCTTGCTTTTCGCCTGGCGGCCTTTGGCATTACTACGTACCCACTCAAGCTCATGCCTAATGGCCTTCTGGCGCGAGGCTTCCTGCTTGGCTTCTTGATTCAAGCGCTGGTCTTTTTGCTCAAGCCACTGGGAGTAGTTGCCTTCAAACGGAATGCCTTGGCCACGGTCTAGCTCAAGAATCCAGCCAGCCACGTTATCCAGGAAGTAACGGTCGTGGGTGATGGCCACTACCGTGCCGTTGTAGTCATGCAAGAAGCGCTCAAGCCAAGCCACCGATTCTGCGTCAAGGTGGTTGGTAGGCTCATCCAGCAGCAGCATATCCGGGCTAGAGAGCAGCAAGCGGCAAAGCGCGACACGGCGGCGCTCACCACCTGACAAATTACCTACTTTGGCATCCCAAGGGGGGAGGCGGAGCGCTTCGGCAGCCACGTCCAACTTGCGCTCAAGGTTATGCGCATCGGCCGCTTCGATAATGTTTTCCAGCCGTGCCTGTTCGCTCGCTAGGGCATCGAAGTCGGCGTCTGGTTCTGCATAGGCTGCGTACACTGCATCTAATTTTTCTTGCGCTTCTTTAATCGCCCCTAGCGCTTCTTCCACGGTGTCGCGGACGTTTTTCTCATCGTCCAGCTCCGGCTCCTGGGGAAGGTAGCCAATGTTGATGCCAGGCATCGGACGAGCTTCACCTTCAAACTCTTTATCGACACCGGCCATAATGCGCAGCAGTGTGGATTTACCCGAACCGTTAAGACCCAATACGCCGATTTTGGCGCCAGGAAAAAACGATAGCGAAATATCCTTGAGAATTTGCTTTTTGGGAGGCACTACTTTGCCAACCCGATTCATGGTGAAAACGTATTGCGCCATGGAGATCCGTTAGGTTGTTGAAAGGAATAAAGTGACAGCAGCAAACTACTGGTTAAGGAGTGATGATAGTGGTCTGGGCCAGGAAAGGCTAGGTTGCTTGCTAGTTGGCAGGCTGAGCCCTCTCATTATTGAGAAGGCCGCACCGTTCCAGACTTACTCTTCTTCGTCCCAGTCATCTTCAATGGCGCGCTGTAATCGGCGTTCTTCTAACCACGCTTCCACTTGGCGACGCGCGCGCAAACTGTCCGCTTTACTTGGTTTACTTTTACCGTAGTGGTCATCATTGACGGCATCTAAGCTTTCGAACTCTTCGGTGTCGAGTGCTTCATTAGTAAACGTGTCACGACTTAGGGGATCACGGCTCATGTGATGTCCTCCAACCCAGCCGGCGTGCCGGCGTAACAATGGCTTCACTTGTTTTCATATGCGAACCATTAAGCACATGCTTTCTATAAAGTGAAGCGCCTAGCGCATTTCGCGCGCCTTGCCGCTATATAACGCCAGTTGGGATGAAGTTCAAGTATTGATGGCTTTTTTTAGTGAGAAAGTTAATCTTTCGCCGATATCTAGTGGTTTTGTAGCTCCGCTAATGCAAGCTGCGCTTCTATGCGTTCCGTCACATCCTTTTGTACGCCAATGTAATACATTAGCTCATCAGCTTCGTCGTAGACCGGGGTAATGGATAGCTCATTCCAAAACATGGTGCCGTCTTTGCGATAATTACGCAGTACTTCACGTGAGGAGCGGCCATCGTTCAGTGCTTCACGAATTGAGATTAGCGCATCCTGATCACGATCTTCGTTTTGTAAAAAACGGCAGTCGCGATACAGTATTTCATCCGCACTATAGCCCGTTAAGCGCTCAAACCCTTTGTTAACGTAGATGAGGATATTTTCATCTCCTTCTCGTTCGGCAACAACAATACCGTCATCCGACGCGTCAACAATACGTTCGAGCAACTCTGGGCTAATCAAGGGAGATCGTTTCATCAAGGGGGTCCTGTAGTAGCTCCAGTCCTTTCAGCCGTTCAAGGTGGTTCTTCTTGCCCATAAACTGGCTGAATTTCTAATCACTTATTATAAGTAGAAGAATAAAAGTGTTCATACACCACTTTTATTTGGGCCTATCATGGCGAGCGTTGTCACGCATTGCAATCATGAACATTATCCTAACGTTAATAGCGCTTGCTAAAGAGGGCTTGCGTTTTATCAAGGTTGGCGGTGCTGTTTCACTCGACTTCGGGTAATCGGTGCGCGCTTAGTGTTGCCCCAACGGCGGTAGCGGCAAGAATTATTAGCAATACAGTACTGCCAAGCCATTGTGCAAGGGCACCAATAATGCCGCCTACGACCAACATTAATAGGCCTGTAAGGGTGTTAGAGAGAGCAATATAAAGCGCGCGATTATCTTGGCCTGCCATGTCAATTAGGTAGGTTTTGCGTCCTAGGCGTACGCCATGGTGAATAATCACCAATAACGCGTATACCGCAGCATAAGGCCAAATGCTTTGCGTCCATCCGCCGGGCAGCCAAGCTAAGCTGGCGCCCAATAAACAGCAAATAGCGGTACCGATCGCTGCATCACGCATGACGCCTCGGCTCGACTGATCCGCGCGTTTCCCCCAAACGGGGCTTGCTACCATCGCGGCAAGTCCGGATACCACAATCAATATGCCTAAGCCGCTGAGGTCGGTACCGCTTTGATCCTGCCCCAGCAGGGCGATGTAGGGCAGGGCTAGCGCGCTTGAGAGTAGCAACGCCCTGGCAAGGTTAAAGTGTAAAAAAGTGCGGTCTTTTTTGAGTAACGATAAACTCTGTTTAAGGCTGTTCCAGCCGCTTTCTCCTCCTTCTATGGCACCAGGGGCCTCTTCAATGCGGGCGGCGGCTAAAGCATTCATTAACCAACCGCTAGCAGCAACTGCTAATAGTATCGCCACAATGTAGCCACTGGACTGACTATCGAGCAGCATTAAAACAGCCCCTGCCGCGAGTGTGGCGCAACCGGCAATGCTGCCGCTCCAGCCCATTAGCGTACCGCGGCGACGCTTGGCAATTGTTTTGCCCAGTACGTCTTTCGTTGCGATAGACGATAAACCCCGAGCAAGGGATAGCAGAACTAGCGTCGCAAGGACTAACGCACCCCCCAACGAGCCCGAGGCGACTAATGCAAGTACGCCAAGCGTTAGTGCCGCTAGCGCTTGGACCAATGCGCCGGCTACCCACACCCACTTGCGCTTAGGCTTTAAGCGGATAAAGCCAGCCACAAAAATTTGTGGAAGTAAGGCGCCTGCCTCACGGATGGGCACCAGCAGGCCTACCATCCATACCGGAGCGCCGATAATACCCATCAACCATGGCAAAACTAAGCGCGCGCTAGACAACTCGTCAGCCAGCTTGTTGCCCAAAGATGCCCATAAGTGTAGGAAAAAATTGCGCGGTTGTTCGTTACACGCACCTTCAGGTATGTCGTCGCACATGCGACTATCTTCATCGCCTGTTAACCATTCATACAGGCGGGATTGTGAAATGTTATGTTCGGCCATTGGAGGTCCTTGGCGGTTTCTACCTATTTCAAGCGCTATCCGTTTCAAGCGCTATCTAACTCAAGCTATCTCTAAATGAGAGTATATCGTTTAAGGTTGCCATATTAACTTTTCTGGGAGTCCGTGGATGTCACGTATTCGAATCCGTTATTGCACTCAATGCCAGTGGCTTCTGCGTAGTGGTTGGTATGCACAAGAATTGCTCTCTACCTTTAGCGAGGGCTTAAGCGAAGTGTCGCTGGCTCCCTCCCATGGTGGAACGTTCGAAATTTGGTGTGACGACGTTCTGTTATGGGAGCGTAAGCGAGATGGTGGTTTTCCCGATATCAAGCTTCTCAAACAACGTGTGCGGGACCAGCTAGAGCCAGGTCGAGATTTAGGGCATATCGACCGATGAGTCAGGACCGGCAAGCTATCCTCTATGGGCTAGGGGCTGTCGCGTTATGGTCGACCGTGGCGACAGCTTTTAAGTTGGCACTTGCTTGGATGAGTCCTTTGGAGCTGATGTGGCTCGCAGCGCTTGTGTCCTGGGTATTGATGGGAGCGCTGGTCGTCAAGCAAGGCAATATAACCACAGCGCTTCGCACCGGCTGGAAAACCGCTGCGTGGGCGGGGTTGATGAACCCAGTGGCCTATTACTTGGTGTTGTTCGCCGCCTATGACCGCCTGCCAGGACAGGAGGCAATGGCGCTAAATTATACCTGGGCCTTAGCGATGGCGTTCTTAGCTGTGCCTTTGCTTGGGCAGCGCTTGACGCGCATGGATATTATGGCTGGGCTGGTAGCCTATGCAGGCGTATGGGTCATCGCGACGCGGGGCTCGGTATTTAATGTCTCTTTCGCCGACCCGTTTGGGGTAGTGATGGCCATAGCCTCTACGTTGCTATGGGCTCTTTACTGGCTGCTCAATGCGCGTGACCCTCGCCCACCACTCGTAGGCCAATGGCAAAATTTCAGCGTAGGCTTGCCTGTGTTAACGGTTTTGTTACTACTCGGCCCAGGTGTGCAATGGCACGGTTGGCCAGCGTTTGGTGCGGGCATTTATGTCGGGCTGTTCGAGATGGGCGTTGCGTTTATTCTCTGGCAGCTGGCGGTACATAAAGTCTCACGTACAGCCAAAGTTTCTAATCTTATTTTCCTGTCGCCCCCTGTGTCACTCATGCTGCTTTTTTTGGTAGTTGGAGAGCCTATTTTGCCTTCCACCCTGATTGGATTGGTATTGATTTTACTAGGGCTGGGACTTCAGCAGCGTCAGCAATTGAACTGATTTTGAGGTGTTAGCTCTCCCAGCATTAGTTCAGTTTTTTTTGTGTTTTTTTGTGTTTTTGTATTACTCTAGGTGAGTAATAAGATTGTATTGAGCATACCTACTAGATATGCTTAGTAAAATATGTCTATTTTCAATTATTGCTTCTGTAGATAGGTGCTAGGCTTGGGGTGGTTAGCCATATAAAAAAGCATGGAGGCTAAACGCTTAGCTGGGTGACTAGAGAAGTGATATCAGCTATAGGGAACATAAAATGAAGCACGCAGTAGCTACAAAAACACTTAAATTTAACTTTCGCTGTGTTTCTCTACCGCTAGTGGCGTTCACCCTGGCTCTAGGGCCGCTCTCTAGTGCGATAGCGCAAACGCTACCTCAAAGTCTTTATTCGCCTGGGAGTAGCGATTTACAAAGCGTTGTACAGAAAGCCATTTCCACCAACCCTGAAGTCGAGGCAGCATGGCGACGCCTCAGTGCCGCAGAACACGATATTGGTGTAGCGCGCGGCAACTACTTGCCCAGTATTGATGCCACTGCAGGTGTGGGGCGAGAAGCTCAAGAAGGTGATGGGCGTGGTAGCTATGAAACTGATTTTGCGGAACTCACGTTAACGCAAATGCTATTTGATGGTTTTGCAACCCGTAGCGAAGTTGAGCGATTAGATCGTTCTAAGCTAGTGACTTATTACGAGTTCATTGGCGCTAGCGAGAATATTGCTCTTGAAGCTGCAGAGGCCTATTTAGATGTCGCGCGCCGTCGAGAGCTTGTGCGGCTGGCCCAAGAAAATTACGCCAAGCATCAGGAAGTTTACCGTCAAATAGAAGAGCGCACCTTGTCAGGCGCGGGTCGTGGTGTTGATCTCGAACAAATCAGCGGCCGTTTAGCGTTGGCGGAGTCAAATTTGATGACCGAAGCGACCAACCTGCATGACGTTACTGCGCGTTACATGCGTATTGTCGGCGATTTACCCGCACAAAATTTGATGCCCGCTCCCTCACTTGATGAAGAGTTACCGGCAAGTGTCAGTGAAGCAGTTGAACTTGCCTTTCAGGGTAATCCTGATTTTCATGCCGCGATTGAAAATATAAATGTTCAACGTGCTGAGCATGAAAGCTCGCGCGCTGCCTTTATGCCCCGCTTGGAAATCCAGGGAAGAACTGGCACCAATAATCAAGATGATGCGATTGCGGGGCGCCGTGATGAAACCAGTATTCAGCTAGTGGCTAGCATGAACTTATACAATGGAGGCAGTGATCTAGCTGCCTACAGAGCTGCTAGCGATCGTATTGAAGAAGCCGTTGATCAGCGGGAACTAGCTTGTACCAATGTCCGTCAGACGACACAAATTGCTTATAATGATGCTCAGCGTCTTCGTGAACAGCTGAACTATTTAAATCAACATCGATTGTCAATTGACCGCGTTCGTGGCGCGTATCAGCAACAGTTTGATATTGGTCAGCGTACCCTCTTGGATGTATTGGATAGCGAAAACGAATACTTCGAAGCCAGCCGCGCTTATACCAACGCTCAGTATGATATTACGCTCGCCGATGCAAGGACACTCGCAGCGACTGGCCAATTAATGCAAGCATTGGAAATTATGCGTGAAGACATGCCAAGCCTCGCTGAACTGGGTAATGACGGTGTGGAAATTACGCCCGATATCCTTTGCCCAGTCGCTGGTCCTGCCGGTTTTACCCTGGAAGACTTTACCGGCGGAGACTTTTCTGCCCCTGCGCCGACTAGAGCGCCGGATGTGACCCTTTCAACAGATGCGTTATTCCCCATTAATAGTGCTGAGCTGGGAACAGATACACGCGATGATCTTTCTCGCCTAGCAACAGAAATAAAAGATCGGGATGATCTCGCTCGCATTTTTATCGCTGGCCACGCTGATATTACCGGAACAGATGAAATCAATGACCCTCTTTCTCAGCGTCGGGCTAATAGTGTCGCCCGCTTTCTCGTTGAGCAGGGGGTAGCGCAGAATCTAATACAAACAGAAGGGTATGGTTCTAAAAGGCCTGTTGCCTCAAACGATACTGTTGAAGGGCGAAAGCTGAACCGGCGCGTTGAAATTACTTTAGAGCGGTTTGACGAGATAAATACGTAAATGATGTATTTGGCCTTAACCTGTTCTTATAGAGTCTTGAAGCTGTTTGAGTAAGGGGATACGGCACATAGCGTTGTTAAAATGCTATGTGCCATTTTATTATAAGAGGTGAACTTTGTCAGAGCATGATCAAACGCTTTCTCGTAAGAAGACGTTGAGTTCCTCATTGAATAATGATGAACTGCTTCTTTGCTTACAGGCTGTGGCTAGGATTCATCAGCATGAGGCTTCCTCTGAATCATTAACGGCGGGTTTGCCGCTTGAAGATGGAAAACTTACTCCCTCGGTTTTTGCCCGAGCGGCCGCCCGGGCGGGCATGACCGCTCGTATTGTTAAAAGTGGACTAGTCAATTTAAACCCCGAACTGTTTCCTGTGGTTGTACTCCTTGAACCCGGCCGTGCATGTATTGTTACTTCCATTGATATAAAAAAGGGTATTGCTAAAGCCATCTTTCCAGAGCTCAATGAAGCCGAAGTCGAGGTTAGTCTTAATGGGCTAGCGTCTAGCTATTCAGGAGAGGCTATATATGTTCGCCCACGCCTGCGGTTAGATAATAACCCTGAAACTAAGAAAAAGAAGGGTGGGCACTGGTTTTGGAGTGTCATTCAGGAGAATAGAAGGCTTTACCGCGACATTCTTATTGGCTCAGTTGCTATTAATTTATTTGCCTTGGCGATGCCGCTATTCGTGCTCAATGTGTACGATCGGGTAGTGCCAAACCAGGCGACCGAAACACTCTGGGTGCTGGCGGGCGGTGTTTTTATAGTGCTCTGCTTTGATTTAGCACTGCGCTTAATGCGCAGTAGCTTTGTGGATTTAGCCGCTAGCCGAGCCGACGTGAAATTGTCCTCTTCGATTATGGCTAAAACGTTGGGGCTGCGTTTAGAAGATCGTCCCGTATCAACGGGATCATTTACTTCGACCCTGCAGTCGTTTGAATCGATACGTGCGTTTATCGGTTCGGCTACCATCCTAGGCATCGTTGATCTGCCTTTTGTGCTGTTATTCGCTGCAATAATCGCCCTCATTAACCCTTGGCTGGTGCTGCCTGTTCTAGCTGGGATTTTGTTTGTCCTGCTCTATGCGTTGGCTGCACAGGGTAAGTTGCATGAGTTATCGCAAACTACCTGGGAAGTGGGCGCCCAGCGTAATGCCCTGCTTGTCGAGTCTGTTTCGCAGCTGGAAAATGTAAAAGCATTGCGTGCCGAAAGCCGTATTCAACGCCATTGGGAAAAAGCCACTGCTTTTCTGTCGCGTACCAGTGCTCAATTGCGACTGGTGAGCACATCGGTTTCGAACGTGGCGCAATGGGCGCAGCATAGTGTGGCGGTCTGCGTCATTATTGTCGGTGTTTATCAAATTATTGAAGGCAACCTTTCTCAGGGCGGTCTTATTGCCGCTTATATGCTCTCCTCTCGAGCAATGGCGCCGATTAGCCAGGCGGCAGCGCTGTTGGCGCAGTATCACCAATCTTCTACAGCGCTAGATTCACTTAATCAAGTGATGGATAAGCGTGTTGAACGCCATGAGGGTAAGGTCTATGTCGAAAAGCCAAGTGTTGCGGGTAGCCTTCTGCTAGAAAAGGTGACGTTCCGTTACCCCAATGAAGAGCGCGATGCGCTGCGCGATGTCTCAATATCGATTAAAGCAGGGGAAAAGGTCGCGTTATTAGGCCGGATAGGCTGTGGTAAGTCTTCACTTAACAAGCTGGTGCTGGGTTTTTATCAGCCCACTGCAGGTGCGGTGTTACTCGACGGCATTGATATCCGACAAATCGACCCTATTCAGCTGCGCCGTCATATTGGCTACGTACCTCAAGATGTCAGTCTTTTTTCAGGCTCATTGCGTGAGAATATTGTCGCGGGCGGTGGTAGTGAGCGTATCGATGATGAAGAGTTGCTCAAGGCACTCGATATTGCGGGCTTACAGTCGTTGGTTAATAGCCATCCTCATGGCGTCGACCTACAGGTAGGCGAGCGAGGCCAAGCACTATCGGGAGGACAAAAGCAGTCCGTAGCGATTGCGCGAGCCTTGGTGCATGACCCAGCGATTTTGCTGTTGGATGAGCCGACAAGCTCTATGGATAACGCCAGTGAAGAGGCCTTTAAGACGAACCTCAGTAACGTGGCCCAAGGTAAAACGATGCTTGTGGTGACGCATCGTACTTCGCTGCTGTCATTGGTGGATCGTATTATCGTGATGGATGCTGGCAAAGTAGTGGCGGATGGCCCTCGCGACACGGTAGTGGAAGCACTCCGGAAAGGTCAGATTGGGAGGGCATCCTAATGGCTCAGAAAAATGAGACTGCCGAACAGAAAGGCTTTGAGGCCATTGGCCGCTTTTCAGAGAAGGGTAAAAAGCCATTCCGACCGTTTATGGATCGCTTGTTTGCGCGCCGCGTTACTTCGGCGCATCTAAGTCGGGATTGGGCAAGCGACACTGATTGGGCGCGTTTGCAACAAGAGCCTATGCGAGCCCGCCTGTTTCTCTACGGCGTCTGCCTTGCTTTCCTCGCGGTTATCGTATGGGCTTGTTTCGCGCCAATAGACGAAGTCACCCGTGGCAGTGGCCGCGTTATCCCCGCTAGCCAGTTGCAAAGGATACAGTCCTTTGATGGCGGTGTTGTTAACCAGATTATGATCCGAGAAGGCCAAATGGTCGAAGCCGGTCAGGTGTTAATGCAAATAGACCCGACCCGGTTTGTCTCGGACTTCCGCGAAAATCGAGCACAGCGTTTTGCCCTGCAAGCAAAAGCGGAACGCTTACGCGCCCTGGTCACTGACTCTCCTTTTGAGCCTAGTGAAGAGCTGCGTCAAGAAGTACCTTCTATCGTGATTCAAGAGCGAGAGGTATACGAGAGTCGTCGCGAAGAGCTGCGCGAACAAGAAAATGTGTTAAGAGATCGTATACGCCAGCGGCAGGAAGAATTAAGAGAGGCCGTTGCTAAGCGCGATACCGCTCAGCGTGAAGCTAATATGTCCAGCCAAGAGCTTAACTTGACGCGACCGCTGCTGGACTCAGGTGCTGTTTCAGAAGTTGAAGTGCTGCGTTTGCAGCGAGACTTGTCACGTGCCACCGGTGAACGTAACCAAGCCGATGCTGCTGTTTCACGGTTAGAAGCAGCGGTCGAAGAGTCGGAAGGTCAGCTACTCGAACTAGGAGCAGAGCGTCGGAGCGAATGGCGTAATGACCTTGCTGAAACGCTGGGGGACTTGAATGCGCTTCAACAATCCGGCACTGGTCTTCAGGATAGGGTGCGGTTAACCGAAATTCGTTCGCCAGTCGATGGTGTGGTGCAGCGCATCCATATCAACACTATCGGTGGCGTTGCCCAGCCGGGGCAAGAGGTAGTCGATATCGTTCCCAGTGACGATCAGCTTTTGGTCGAGGCGCGCATTGCCCCTCAAGACATTGCTTTTTTACATCCCGGTCAGCCAGCCACCATCAAACTAACGGCATACGACTATGCCATTTATGGAGGTCTTAAAGCTGAGTTGGATCACATTAGCGCCGATACCATTACCGATGATGAGGACAACACTTTTTATCTAGTGCGTGTCCGCAGTCTTGCCGAACAAAATGTAGCGGATTCACTTCAGGTTATTCCAGGCATGACCGCGCAAGTGGATATCATAACCGGTAAGCGAACAGTGATGCAGTTTCTGCTCAAGCCTATTCTGCGGGCATGGCGCGACTCGATGGGGGAACGATAATGGGTCATTGGTTTGTGACAATGGATGGCAACCTCAAGGCACGTTGGCAAAAGGCTTTCCCCGATGCACAACCCTCAACGCCTGACTCGGTCGCTCAACATGCTCGGTCTGGCGACTTAGCATGGATAGCAAGTTCAGTTGCTTCGTGGCCGCAACTGACTCAGCGCTTAGTATCGATGGGTTTAACGGTTGTCATACTTAGTTATGCGCCTAATGATAAAGAGGCGCTAAAGTCGTTAGACTTGGGAGCGCGTGGTTATGTGCACACGCTAGCCTCGGTGAATATTCTCAAGCAAGTGGCTCTTGTGGTTACTAATCAAGGTGTTTGGGTAGGCCAGGAATTGCTTGCAAAAGTGATCGGTGGGACATTTAAGGCGTTAACACAGCGGGCCGAAGACTCCACTAATGTCAGTAATGAACATCTCACCCTGCTTACGGAGCGTGAGCGGGGTGTGGCATTAGCGGTAGCACGCGGTGCGACGAATAAAGAAGTCGCTCGTCAGCTTGAAATTACGGAGCGTACTGTCAAAGCCCACTTAAGCGCTATTTTTAGAAAGTTAGCGGTACGCGACCGCCTGCAATTAATGCTCAAACTCTCTTCGATGAAGGAGCCTGTTAGTCAATAAGCTAGGTAATGCGCTCTTGTCTTAGCATCTTCGTGCCCCCGACAGAGCGCACATTTCTCCTATTTCTGACCTAGTTAGTGCCCCGCCGATTACTGTCCATCAGTACAATACTTTTTTATCGATTGCTCACTTACGATGATGATATACGCCGTTAATTCCCTAGTGCTAAGGCGCTAGGCAAACGGCTTCTATATTCGTTCGGGAGAACTACATGGCAACTGCAACCATTATTTCAATGTCAGGTCAGGCTTGGGCACGAGACGAAGCAGGCAACTTGCGTGAGCTAAGTATTGGTGATGTGTTGCAAGAGGGTGAAGTCCTCATTACTTCCAGTAATGGCAGTGTAGAACTGGATTTTGCTGATGGTAGCGGGCTCAACTTAGTCGAAGGTGGCCAGCAGGTTGTCGTTACTCCCGAGATGGCCAATGAATCTGTAGTAACGACTGAAGATTCAAGTGTATTAGATGAAGACCTTGAGACGCTGTTAACAGCGTTGGACGACGAAGATGGCGATCTGCTCGAAATTCTTGATGCGACGGCCGCTGGTGCTGGTGTTGGTGGCGGTGGTGGTGGCAGCCACGACTTCGTTCGTGTGGCGCGTATTAGCGAGGAAACAGGATCTCTGAGTTTCGAAACGTCAGGTGGCCTTGAAGAGGGGGAGTTCATTGACATCGGCGGTGATCCCTCTGCGGCAGCGGCCGAAGAGGTTGAGCCTACTCCAGAGCCTGGCACTGGCTTATCTGGCACGATCACACTTAGCGTTCCGCAACAGGTCACCGAAGGTCAACCTATTACTGTTACGGCAACTGTTAGTAACGCTCCCCAAGATAGTCCGCTGGTCATTACACTAAGTAATGGTCAGCAGATCACTATTGCCGTAGGTGAAGTCACCGGTAGCGTGACCTTCGACAGCCGCCCGGACGACTTTTATGTTCAAGGTGACGAGCCACAATCGTTAACTATCTCAGATGCTACTGGCGGTGGGTACGACACTCTAGATACTACAGCAACTGATACAGTAACTGTGGTTGACGATAATGATGCTACGACTATAACGCTGAGTGGGCCTGAACAGGTCACCGAAGGTGATTCAATTACGATCACCGCTAGCGTGGATAATGCACCGGTAACTGATCTCACAATTACTCTGAGTAATGGTGAGCAGATTACTATTGCTGCAGGTGCCACCAGTGGGGAGATAACTTTCACCTCTCGTGATGATGACGAGTTTCAACAGGGTAATACGCCTCTCGCGGTGAGTATCACTGAGACTGAGGGTGGTAATTATGAGGCCCTTAATACCGATAGTACCGCAACGGTCAATGTGGTAGATGATAGCGATACCGTTAATGCAACGCTCACCTCTACGTTAGCAACCGGCAGTAACGAAGACGGCGCCACGGTGATCTACACCATTACGCTGGGCACCGCCCCGACAACAGCTGAGACTTTCACTTTCGATGTTAATGGTGAGCAGCAAACTATTACAGTAGAGGCGGGTGCCATCAGTGGTACCACCGAATTTACATTCAGCGATCCGGACGTGTTCATTGATAGTGACACTATTCCGGCACCGACCAACCTTGAGAGTAGCAACGACAGTGGCTACGAAAACCTTAATTTAGTTAATAGTGCCACCGCACATGAAGTCGTCGACACCATCGACACCGTCACCGCCACCCTGAGTGCTGACACCGCCAGTGTCGCCGAAGGCGGCACCGTCACCTACACCGTCACCCTGACCGGCCCGCAAGGCGCCGACCTCAGCGGCCACAACGGCCTTGAGTTCCGTCTTGCCGACGGCTCCCTGGTGACCATCGCCGCCGGTGAACTCAGTGGCAGCGCCACCGTGACCGCCGCCGATGACGCCTTCGAAGGCGGCCAGGCCACCCTGGTCAACAGCATCGCCGCGGTCGAGAACGACAGCGACAGCGAGTTCGAAGACCTCGCCACCGCCGGTGAGACCCGCGTCACCGTCACCGACGAACCCGGCACCCCGGGCAACCCCGGCGAGCCCGGCACGCCCAATGGCGGCGACGCCATCACCGTCAACATCGTGGCCGACCAGGCCGAGTTCACCGAAGCCGAGCAGCAGACCTTCACGGTCAGCCTCAGCGAAGCCGTGGACCGCGACGTCACCGTCACCCTGGACGGCGGCAACACCGTCACCATCGCCGCCGGCGAGACCGAGACCACTTACACCCGTGAGCCGCAAGGCGACGACGTGTTCGTCGACGGCGAGACCGTCACCGTGGCCCTGGAAAGTGCCGCCGCCACTGACGGCACCGCGTTCGAGAACGTCACCCTGGGCGACGCCGCCGAAATCACCGTCGTTGACACCATCGACACCGTCACCGCCACCCTGAGTGCTGACACCGCCAGTGTCGCCGAAGGCGGCACCGTCACCTACACCGTCACCCTGACCGGCCCGCAAGGCGCCGACCTCAGCGGCCACAACGGCCTTGAGTTCCGTCTTGCCGACGGCTCCCTGGTGACCATCGCCGCCGGTGAACTCAGTGGCAGCGCCACCGTGACCGCCGCCGATGACGCCTTCGAAGGCGGCCAGGCCACCCTGGTCAACAGCATCGCCGCGGTCGAGAACGACAGCGACAGCGAGTTCGAAGACCTCGCCACCGCCGGTGAGACCCGCGTCACCGTCACCGACGAACCCGGCACCCCGGGCAACCCCGGCGAGCCCGGCACGCCCAATGGCGGCGACGCCATCACCGTCAACATCGTGGCCGACCAGGCCGAGTTCACCGAAGCCGAGCAGCAGACCTTCACGGTCAGCCTCAGCGAAGCCGTGGACCGCGACGTCACCGTCACCCTGGACGGCGGCAACACCGTCACCATCGCCGCCGGCGAGACCGAGACCACTTACACCCGTGAGCCGCAAGGCGACGACGTGTTCGTCGACGGCGAGACCGTCACCGTGGCCCTGGAAAGTGCCGCCGCCACTGACGGCACCGCGTTCGAGAACGTCACCCTGGGTGACGCCGCCGAGACCCGCGTGGTTGACACCATCGACACTACTACACTCACATTGAACGATGTCACAGTAAAAGAGGGGACAGGCACCGCTACCATCTCCGCCACGCTAAGCAACGCGGCAGGCAAAGAATTCACTGTTTCTCTGAGCAACGGCGCCACTATTACATTTGCTGAAGGCGAGACTGAAGGCACCTCAACGCCGTTCGGTATCCAGGGTGATGACGTCTACAAGGATGGAGAGAGCTATGTTATCAGCGTAACCGATAACGGCGATCACAACTTTGAGAATCTCGACAGCCACGACACCTCCACCGTAACGGTCAACGACACTATCGATACTACCTATGTCGATATCACCGCTATCGTGACCAAAACATCCGAGATTAACGTTGGCAATGTAGATAACACTGACAGCTTCACCGTGACGGCTTACCGAACTGATGGCGTAAAGGGAGTTATCTCCCAAGTGACAGGCACTAACCATGATGGCTTTGGTGTCGTAGGTACGACTTCCGGTAGTGGTGCCAGCAGCGAGCTCGGTTATGTTAACGATAGCGTTGGTAGTGAATCTATCGTCGTTGCCTTTAACAATGAAGTAAAAACCTTCGACGTTCAGTTCGCATGGCGTAACAACAACGAGAGGGCAAAAGTCGAATTCTTCGATAAAGATGGAAACTCTGTCGGCTGGGCAATTGTGTCGGGTGGCGGAACATCTACGGATGCTTTGGTGACCTATTACGATGCTGAGGGAACAATTACCAAAACTGAAAGCGCACCTGGCGGGTCAGACCAAGTTGATAACTCATATACCTTTGAGCCAGGCAGTGGCGAAACATTTACTCGGGCCGAGTTTACGGCGGTGGGTAACGATGACGATTATTTAATCCACTCCATCAATTATAAGGAAGTGATGGATGGTGAAGCCTCAAGCATCGGGGGGGCATCTGAGGTTATCTTTGAAATAGAGACATCTAATCCACCCGATGAAAGTCAATATACCTTTGAAGGGAATGATTTCCCGACAGCGAAGGTATTAATTGGTGGCGAGGAGTACATTGTCAAGCTCGATCGCAATGGCAAGGGCACAGTAGCCGTTGAAACAGACGGTTCTACTGACCTCACCGCTGAAGTTATCGAAGTCAATGGAAACTTCGAAGCGGTTGATGTACCGGTTAGTCTGACGCTTTACAAAGGGGAGTTGGAAGTCGGTGATAATGGCGATAATGACTCTCTACAAGGTGGGCCTGGCAACGATATTGTTGTAGGGGACACTGGTGGTACCGTCACGACTGTTCAGCCTGGCAAGAATTATAATATTGCGCTGGTTGTTGATACCTCAGGCTCAATGACGTTTGATTTAAATGGTAAAGAGACTAATGTCTCGTATAACGATACCCGCATGAAGCTGACTATCGACGCTTTGAAAAACTTGGCAAACCAGGTTGCCGAACATGATGGTGTGGTGAATGTGTCATTGATCGGTTTTTCTGCAACAGCAACAGCTTGGGCTTTGAATGATCTAACAACTGCTAATGTTGAGCAGTTGATATCCAAGATTGAAGCCCTCACGGCTGATGGTAGTACCAACTATGAGGCGGCATTTGATAAAGCCTCGGATTGGTTCAATGAACAGCCAAAGTCGGCCAGTGATGGAAAAGAATTCAAAAATTTAACTTATTTTCTGACGGATGGAGACCCGACGGTTAGCAACAATGGTTCCTATGGCAGCGCAAATAGAACCGATGACGGGGATATGCGAGATGCGATCGAGGCCTTCGCTTCTTTAAGGGAGCAGGGCGAGGTACATGCCATTGGTATAGGTAAAGATACTACCGAAAGTAATCTTAAGTACTTTGATAATACGGGCGAGCTTAGTTGGGTAAAAGCACCTTACGGTATTCCCTCGGAAACACTGGCTAATTTCAGTAACAATAGTGGCTGGGGTAACGCAAGTAACTGGGATAAGCCCTCATCAGGTGGAAGCTTAAGCCGGGAAGCCTTTCGTGGAAATGGCTATATGACTATTTCTGATACATCGGTGAACCAGTCTGCCTATGAGGTTGCTACTCCTCAGTTTAATATCGCAACTGGTCAATATGCCGGAGTTTCGTTCCAATATAATGCCTATCTTTCGCGTGGCGACAGTGCTGTCTGGAAGCTACAAAAGCTGGAAGGCAATAGCTGGAGAGATATTGACGGCCAAGGCGGGACATTAACTGGGAATGACATAGCTAAAACTGACATCCTGGAGCAAGGTACCTACCGTCTAGAATTTAGTGTTGACGACCGTACTGGAGGTTGGTTTGCTAGTGATGCACGACTTGAGATTGATAATGTCACCCTGACACCTTATGTCCCTCAAGGCGAAGTGAATATTATTAACAGCGCTGAGGAGCTGGAAGCAGCCCTGAAGGGTGGTTCTAGTAGCACCGAACTAGCCGAATTGGGCAATGATGTCATTAACGGCGGCGATGGTAATGACATTATTTTTGGCGACACCATCAATACTGATGCCTTGAGTTGGGAAGGTCGAGAGCTGCCCGAGGGGGCAGGTATGACGGCCCTTAAGGAATTCTTGAAAGTCAGCAATGGTGGAAACGAGCCGACCGAACAGCAGTTATATGACTACATTAATGCCGGGCAAGCGGAGTTCAATGTAGCAAATGATACGCGTGGCGGGGATGATACGTTGTACGGCGGTAAAGGGGATGACATTCTCTATGGTCAGGGCGGCGATGATATTCTAGTCGGTGGTGAAGGCGACGATATCCTCTTCGGGGGTGCAGGAGCTGACACTTTCAAGTGGGACTTGAATGATCAGGGTACATCGAATAGTCCTGCTGAAGACCAGGTGATGGATTTCAGCCTGGGTAAATTTGGTGTTGATGGTGAAGCGGATCGTCTAGACCTAGCGGATCTTCTACAAGACCAAGGCAGCGGAAGTATTGACGACTATATTTTTGCCGAACAGCAGGGTGGTGACACTGTGCTTCATGTTAAGTCTGGTGGTGGTTTGGCAGCGGATGGTAGCAATGCTGATCAACATATCGTTTTGAAAGGAGTGGAGATGTCGCAAGGCGGAAACTCTTCAGACTTTATTCAAAGTATGTTGGACAATGATCAGTTAAAAATCGACCAGTAAAATACCGATGTCATAAGGTATAGTTGGAGGGCCGCCCTTTAAGGGGCGGCTCTCTTGCATAAAGCAAGGCTTTTAAGGAATTTAAACATGCTCTATACCAAGCGCAGTATGTCCGGCGAGATCGTCATGCTCAGCAAAGACCCAACGCCTGAGTGTAGTGAAACAGTTGCGCCCGACTCACCTGAGGTGCTTGCGTTTTTAGCCGATCAGCCCGGTTCTTCCGCACACTTTATAGCGTCTGACTTAGCGTTTGTGCGAGTCGTCGAAGATATTTTGGAAGTGCTACTAGAGAAAGGAATTATTACGTTTACTGACCTGCCGGAAGCAGCGCAGGCCAAAGTAATGGAACGTAAGTCGTTGCGGGTAAAAAACAATGTCGACTTGTTTGGGGGTGACAGCGACACTATTTAGCGCTTTTTGCTATCCAGTGCCGCTGCCTTCTTTATTACGTTAATCCTCATCAGTACAGAGTGGAAATTACTCGTAATGCACGCCTGGCCCGGTCGCGCCATCGACACCCACATGGAACAGGCAGGCGAGTTCTTCATCGTTTATGACGCCTTCCCCTATTACCTGAATCCCGAGTGAATGGCAAAGCGTGGTCATGCCGCGCACGATGGATTGCTGTTCGTTTGAAGCATGTAGGGAGTGAATAAGGCTACTGTCCACTTTTAAGTAGGCAAGCCCAACGTCATGCAAATCCGCGAGCTTGGAAAACTCTGCGCCCACATGCTCAATGCCAAACGTGCAACCAAGCGGGCGTAAGGCGTCACACAGTCCCCGCAAGCTACCAATCGCATGTGTACTAAGCGTGGCGGGTACTTCAAAGCAGAGTTGCTTGGCAAGCAATGGCTGGGATACCAGCAGTGCACGCAGGTCGTTGACAAATTGCGTATTGGTAATGGATGCCGCAGAGAGATTAATGCCAATCGGTTTCAAGTCAGTTTGTAGGTTGCTCAGTGCCTTTTTGATCACGGCTAAATCAAGCGCTGGCTCCATATCAAATCGGGTTATCCAGGGAATGAAAACACCGGCAGTTTGCCATTCCCCACCTAGTTTTAAGCGCGCCGGACATTCGTAGTGGAGAATGTTCCCTTGGGCATTAATCACGGGGAAGTAAGCCAATTCCGGCCCTACCAGAATTGCTGCTTCCAGCGCTGATCGCCATTCTGCACGACTATTATAAAGCGAGACACGCTCGCGCTGACGTACCACTACCTGCTTATGCGAGGTTAGGCTTTCGGCTTGAGCCAAGGCATCATCCAGCGTTGCCAGAAGTGTCGCACGCTCATCATGAGGCGCATAAGGTATAATGGCCGTAGGCAAGAGAACATCGCCGCTAGGCGCCGTTTCGACCACTTTCTCCAGCGCTGAGATAACATGCTGCTTAACCTGCTCGGTATCGTCGGCCAGCGGCAGCATAAAAATAAAATCACTCCCGTTAAGGCGGCCTATTATGGGTTCTACCGACACCTTATCCAATTGCCCCAACTGCGTGACCAGGGTGCTTAGTAGCTGATCGGTATCGGCGTAACCCAACTGTTCATTGAGCGTCTCTAATTCAAGTACGCGTACCATAATCAACATGCCTGTTGCCCGCGCATCATTACTGCTTAACTGGGAGGAAAGTTTACCCATAAACACATCGCGGTTAAGCGCACCGGTGACGCGATCATGCTGTAAATGGCGGCGGAGCTCATCCAGCTTATGCCCTTCGTGAATCAACATCTGATGAACATTAGCTGACAGCATGTTCATTGCTTGGGTGACTTGCCGCAATTCCAGCGTGTGTGGTTCTTGAACGGTGGTAAAACGCCGTGCGCTGATATCTTGCGCCTGAGCAACCACCCGTGAAAGAGGGTGTTTAATGCCGCGAACCAACACAGTCGCCATTGCTAGGCTGATCGCACCCGCCAGTAAAAACCAAGCGGCTAGTTCTAATGTACTCCGCCATAACGAGGCATAGGCAAAGCTGTGTTGGCTTTCAAGTTCCAGCGTGCCGAACTGCCGCCACCCGTCTTGAATCGTCGCTGTGCCACTGGGTACATCAAACTCGACAAGCTGACGAAACCAGACAGGCGTTTCGCCTGAATACTCTTCGGCTGAACGCTCAATAAGCACGCTTCCATCCGTATCCCTCAGCGTAATTCGGCGGTAATAGCCGGTATCAAATTGAGCCGCTATCAATAGCTCCAACGTCACCAGTTCTTTTTCGAGCTGGCTCATAGATAGGGCCAGTGCGGTGACATTGTCTTCATTCTTGATGCGTACTTCCTGCTCGATGTAGTCGCGGCTAGTGGTAATGCTAATGGCGAGGCTACCAATGAAGGACAGCACTAGCAGGGCGATAATGGCAAGCCAAAGTTGTTTTATAAGTGACATCGTGCCAATTCCTTTTAAATGAAACCCTGGGTTTGCATACGCTCAATGACGCTGCGCCAACGTGATAGCCGAGCCAATGGATCGGCGCGAGATTCAGATGAACCGCCAGCCCAAAGGCCATCGCTATTAAAACTGAACAGTGGGTCGAGATCAGTACGCTGAGAGGCGGGGGTAATGGAAGGTACAATATTATCCAGTACCAACGGTTCTGCGTCGGGGGTCGAGTAATAACCTAACACCATGTGAGCTTGGGTAATTTGACTACGGCCTATGCGAGCTCGAACATAAATCATGCGTAGATACTGGCTAGTAACACCCAATTGCTTAAGGGTTATGTACTTAGCGATTGAGTAGTCCTCACAATCCCCCTGACCTTTACCCAGTGCCTCCAAGGGCGTAGCCCAGTAATCCTCTTCTCCCCAAACGCGAATATCATCCACCCACCGGATACGACGATTAAAAAAATCGTTAACACCGCGCAATTGCGCTTGGACTGCCTGGTTTTGTAATTGCTGTAGTAGGGCAAGCCACTCTTCTAATACGGACAGACCGGCTTGCCCATACTTTTGCTGCATGCTTTGGCGAAGGCGTTGGGGGTCAAAAGCTGAAGCGGGGGTAGGATGGATTCCAAGACCAAGGCCTAACCATAGCGCTCCGACAGTTGCTAAGAACTGCCGACGCGACAAGGCGGTGGGGCTATGATCTGAGGAAGCGGGCATGAGTCGCCGTTAGTAGCCGTCAAATAGGGCTTAAGATTACAAGTTGACGGGGTGAAGCGCTACATTTCTCAACCAAAAGGGTGGTGCAATTTACTTATTCAACTGCTGCTTGCTGGGTGGTTGTTAGTAGCGGTTCAAGCTCAGGCCAAACATTCTCTAAAATAATCGGTTGAGCTTCAGCCGTAGGGTGAATGCCGTCGCTCTGCATTAAGCCTTTGTTTAAAGCGATGTCCTCAAGCAGAAAAGGCACTATTGCTACATCATATTCCTCAGCCAATGAATGGAAAACACCGGTAAAGGCATCTCGGTACGCTTGGCCATAGTTAGGCGGAATGTCGATGCCTAACAGCAGCACCTGAGCGCCTAATTCTTGGCTTTGTTCAATCATATTGGCTAAGTTAGTCTGCATTTGATTGGGCGCTAAACCACGCAAGCCGTCATTGCCGCCCAGCTCAAGTAGAACAATATCCGGTTGATGCTGTCGAAGAATGTCAGTGAACCTTTGCAAACCTCCGGATGTTGTTTCACCGCTGATGCTGGCGTTAATAACGTGTGCATCGCCTTCCAAGCGCTCTGCCAGCAGGCTTACCCAGCCCTCTTCTCGCTCAATACCGTAGGCGGCGCTTAAACTATCGCCCATCACTAAAAGAGCAGGGGCTTGTCCTGTATTGACTTGTTCTGTGTTGACAGGCTCTGCGTTGATTGATGATGAGGCAACAGTGACTATCAGCAACACCAGCCATCCGGTTACTATGCGGTTCAGACCTTGCCATGCCACAGGGATGCCACGCTTCATGTCTTACTCCTCAAGTTCAAACTCCTCACGTTCAAGCTCCTCAGATAAAACTGCAAATTCTTCTACGGATACATCGATGTCTAGCGTGTCACCCTTCGGTGCGGGCCAGCCTAATACCGACAACCAATCGGCAGGCGATGTTCCTCAAGGCAGCATTGGTGCTTCCTACGGGGCGACAAGGCAACCTGTGCTGCACGCTGACAAGCTGTCTAAAAAAGTGACTAGCGGCGAACGTTCACTCACTATCTTACACGACCTATCCCTTAGCGTAGCGGCGGGTGAGAGCGTGGCGATACTGGGTAAAAGTGGCGCAGGCAAATCAACGCTGTTGGGGCTGTTAGCCGGCCTTGATACGCCGAGCGACGGTGAACTGACCCTATTTGGCCATGCGCTGAGCCGCTTGGATGAAGATGGGCGTGCAGCGCTGCGGGCAGGGCGTGTGGGTTTTGTTTTTCAGAATTTTCAATTACTGCCTACCTTGAGTGCGCTTGAAAACGTCATGCTGCCGCTTGAGCTGTCGCCTCGCGCCGGGGAGACACAAACCGCCATCAAGTGGGTAGAACGCGTTGGGCTTGGCGAACGGGTAAACCACTTACCCAAACAGCTTTCCGGTGGCGAGCAACAGCGCGTGGCCGTTGCTCGCGCTTTCGTGACCGACCCCGAACTGGTATTTGCCGATGAGCCAACCGGCAATTTAGATCCAGAGACGGGTGCGCAAATCATTGATCTACTCTTCTCATTAAACCGTGAGGCGGGCACCACGCTTATTTTAGTCACTCATGACCATGCTTTGGCGCGACGCTGTGATCGTTGCTTGCGTTTGGAGCATGGCCGTCTGGAGTCCTTTGTGCCTGCAGCTGCTCTCAACGAAGAGGAGATCCAATGAGCGATGTGAACTGGCGTTTGGCGATGCGCAGTCTCAAACGAGACCTGCGTGCCGCTGATGTGCGTGCGCTATTTGTTGCCCTCGTATTGGCTGTAGCGGCGTCTACAATGATTGCGTTTTTTCTTGATCGTTTAGAGCGTGGCCTGGAACGTCAGGCAGGGCAAATGCTGGGGGGCGACCTGGTACTGGAACAGCGTGATCCGTTTTCTGCTGATTTGCGCGAACGCCTTGAGAATGCGGGCTTTATACTTAGCGATCAAGTGGATCTGGTGTCGATGATTAGTCGTGGTGGGCGTTTTCAACCTGCCAGCCTAAAAGCCGTGGATGATGTCTACCCCCACTACGGCACCTCATACGTCGATTTTGGTGATGGCACCGAACAAATAGCCTCAGGCCCGCCGCCTGGAGAGGCATGGGCGGATCCACGCTTGATAGAGCTGATCGAGATAGAGCTGGGTGATCGGGTCCAAGTGGGCCAAACCGAGCTTGCAGTGACGGGGATCATCGAACGCGAAGCGGACCAGTCCGGCGGCTTTGGTAATTTTAACCCACGCTTGATGATCAACACGGCGGATGTCGAAGCCACGGGGCTGGTTCAAGAAGGCTCGCGCATTGAGTTTGAGATTTTAGCGGCAGGTCCGCCTGCCGCGCTCGATCAAGTGCAAGAATTACTTGCTGAGCTACGCCGCGATGGGGTAGAGGTGCGCGATGTGCGAGTGGACCGCCCACAGCTCGGTAATGCTCTGCAGCGCGCTGAAAGCTATTTAGGGCTAGCCGGTTTAGCAGCAGTATTGCTAGCGGGGGTGGCGGTGGCAATGTCTACCCGACGCTATGTAGAACGCCACCTGGATACCGCCGCGCTATTGCGCTGCTTCGGCGCGAGTCAGCGCCAATTAGTCACTATTTTCACCCTCCAGCTAATGGGGCTAGCGCTGGTAGCGGCGATTATAGGCGCTCTGCTTGGGCTAGTGGGGCAAGCAGTGCTTATCTGGTTATTGGTGAGTTTTCTCCCTATGACGCTGCCGCCACCTGGGCTCATGCCGTTGGGATTAGGTGTGTTCACTGCTCTTGCGGTGCTGGTGGGGTTTGCTGGGCCAACCCTGCTGCGTATCAAACGAGTGAGTGCATTAAAAGTGCTGCGTCGTGAGCTTGATCCACTGCCACCATCTGCTTGGCTAGTCGTCGGGGTGGCGAGTATCGTATTTGGCGGGTTGCTATGGCTCTATTCGGGCAGTTTGTCGCTGGCGATTGCACTGTTAATCGGGGGGGCGTTACTGCTTGGTGTGCTATGGATGATTAGCGCGCTGCTACTTAGCAGTTTATTGCGTGTTGTGCACCGGCTCACCGGGCGCAGTGAGTGGTCCCAGGCGCTACGCTTAGGCGGTCGCCAGCTAGCCCGTCGTCGTCAAGCGGGGCTTGGGCAATTGCTGGCATTTTCGGTGACCTTCTTTGCCATGGCGATGATTGTGTTGGTGCGTGGCGATCTGCTAAGCACATGGCAGGATCAACTGCCCGAAAATACCCCCAACTACTTTGCCATCAACATACAGCCCTCTGAGCGCGATCCCTTTGAAGCGGCGGTCTCTCCGCGGGTGGAAACCCAAAGCACCCTTTATCCCATGGTACGTGGGCGCGTCATTGCTATTAATGACCAATCACCCAGAGATGCCGTGCCGCCAGATGCCCGCGGTGACAACTCGCTGCGCCGGGAGTTAAACCTTACTTGGCAATCAGAGGTGCCCGAAGGCAATGAAGTGGTGGCAGGTGAGTGGTTTTCGCCAGCGCAGTTGGGTCGTGACGCTAACGCTGAACAAGGCACTGAAAGCGAAGGCTGGATGAGTGCTGTCGATGCAACGCAGCAGGCGGCACCGGTGCCTATTTCCATGGAGGCTGGGCTTGCTGAAAGGCTTGGGCTGAGCATCGGTGACGAAATGACGTTTTCAGTGGGTAGTGACGAAATAACCACCCAAATTACCAGTCTACGCAGCCTGAACTGGGATAGCTTCCAGCCTAATTTCTTCGTTATTTTTCCGCCGGGTGTATTGGAGCAGTTTGGCCATAGCTACATTACTGCTTTTCACCTGCCTGAGGCGGAACAGGGACTGATCCGCGAACTGATCACCGACTTTCCTGGGGTGTCCTTGCTTAACGTCGATGCGATTTTAGGCCAGGTGCGGGATGTACTCGCTCAGGTTACCCGTGCGGTTGAGTTAGTGCTCGCGTTGGTGCTGTTGGCGGGTGTGAGCGTGCTGTATGCCGCGCTAACGGCCAGCCGCCCGGTACGTGCCCATGAAAGCGGCCTGCTGCGTGTATTTGGCGCCGGTAGTCGCATGATTTCTCGGGTACAGGGCGCTGAGTACGCGCTGTTGGGCTTTGCCAGTGGATTGATGGGCGCGGTGCTTGCAGAACTGACCACCGCCGCGCTGTATATTTACCTGCTGGAGCTCACCCCGCGTTTGCACCTAGGGCTATGGGTGTTTCTTCCCGTTGGCGGTGCAGTGCTTATCGGTGTAATAGGTCATGCGCTTTCGCGGGGACTACGTCGCCAAGCGCCAGCAGCCAGCCTGGGGCTGCTCGGTGAGGCTTAGGCCGGCATGGCCTATTTTGCAAGCCAGAAACCGACCACAAGAGCGCTGATGACAACAATAAAAAAGACCAAATTACGAGCCCGGGTATCGCGATGGGGTTTCATAACGGCACCAAGTGAGTATGAAAATAAAAGAGGCGGAAGCATTGCGCCGAGCATGGTAACGTTTGTCGCTTACGCCGTCATCTTGCCTGCTTAACAACGCTGGTGTTTGTTCAGGATTGTTGATTATGCCCCAGACTGAATTTACGGCTGTACGCACTGTTGTGCCGCAGCCGCTTTCTCTTGCTCAAGGTCGCCTGGCGGCGCTAAGTTGGGGACGCTCTGACGCACCCACCTGGGTGGCTCTTCACGGCTGGCTGGATAATGCAGCCAGTTTTTCTCGCTTAGCTCCCTTGCTGGTCGACGCACTGGGTATTCGTATTGTGGCGCTCGATTTTCGAGGTCATGGCCATTCGGCACATACGCCACCAAGCGGTGACTATGCGTTATGGGACTACTGTCACGACGTACTTGATGCCATGGAAGCCCTTGGCCTGGAACAAGTTAGCTTGCTGGCCCACTCCATGGGTGCGGCAGTGGCCTGTTTGCTTGCCGCTTCACTACCTGAGCGCGTCGAGCGCTTAACACTGATCGATGGGTTGGGGGCGCTTAATACACCGATTGAAGAGACTGCCAGCCAACTGCGTAAAGGGCTAATCGCTCACCGGCGCTCGCTTTCGCGAGCGCCGCGCTACCCTGATATCGAAAGCGCTATCGCGGCCCGGGTCGCTGGTGGCGTCACGCCCGTGGATAGTATAACGGCAGCGCCACTCGTGGAACGCAACACCCAGTCTACCGCCGATGGCCATGTGCAAATGCGTACCGATAGCCGTTTGCTAAAGCCATCTTTGGTCCGCTTTACGCCCGAACAGGTGCTTACGCTGCTGGGGGAAATCAACGCCTCGGTGCTGTTAATCGAAGGGGAACAGGGGATTCTAGGCGAGCGCGCCTGGGCGGCGCAGGCGCGGCAAGCGGTAAAAGGGTTAACACGCCACGTGCTCAGCGGTGGCCACCACCTGCACCTGGAACCTCGCGCGGTAGCAAAAGTCGCCTCGGTAATCGGCGCTCACTGGTGTAAGAACGATAAGGCTTAGGGAAGGACAGCAGCATGAACGAATTGGCACATAGGAGTAGTGGTAATAAAGTCGCTCTAGTGCTGGGCAGTGGTGGTGCACGTGGGTATGCGCACATTGGTGTTATTGAAGCATTGGAAGCGCGGGGCTTTGAAATTATCGCCGTGTCAGGGTGCTCAATGGGCGCGCTGATTGGTGGCATTTATGCCGCCGGTAAATTGCCGGAATACCGCGATTGGGTGTGTACCCTCGATTACCTGGATGTGCTCAGGCTGGTTGATGTGACATGGAGCCCGATGGGCGCGATGCGCGCCAGTAAAGTCATGGGCAAGCTGGAAGCGCTGGTGGGTGATATTTTAATTGAAAATCTACCGATCCCTGTGACGACAGTTGCGACGGACCTAGTGCGTCAACGAGAAGTATGGTTTCAAAATGGCCCATTGCTACAGGCGATTCGCGCCTCAATCGCCGTGCCGGGTGTAATAACCCCGGTACATTTGGGCGAGCAGGTGTTAGTAGACGGCGGGCTACTTAATCCGCTACCCATCATGCCTGTGGTGGCGGCCCACCAGGCGGACTTTGTAGTGGCGGTCAACGTGACTGCCCATAGCCCGCTGCCGGTAACGTTGGAAGAGTTACTGCCACCCAAGGAAGAAGCTGCCGATAGCCAGACAAAAAAAGAGATCGCCCATGATCAAAGCATGGGAAATTGGATGGGTGACGTGCGTATCGCTACTCGAAAACTTTGGGCTGGCTTGGGGGCCAACGGAGAGGACGGCGAACTTGAAGAAGTCACCGAAGCGCGGGGTAAACGCGAGTGGAGTAAGCTCGATATGATATTGGAGTCATTTGATATTACCCAAGCGGCGCTGGCCAAGTACAAGGTCGCGGGTTATCCACCCGATGTGCTGATTGAAATACCTAAGACCGTCTGTAGCACTTATGAATTCCACCGCGGTAAGGACTTGATTCGCTTAGGCAGGCATTTGGCTGACGAAGCGTTGGAGCGTCGCATGCCCAGCATTGCGTCTGACGCTACCGAATAACCACTAATGGCTGCGTTTGCGCAATAGGATATACACCGCTCCGGTGCCACCGTCGAGATCAATCGCCGAGCAGAAAGCCAGTACGCCTGGCCACTCGCGTAGCCACGTATTGGTATGGCTTTTGAGGACGGGAAAGTCAGACGTAGTACCCCACGCTTTGCCGTGCACCACCAATACGCAGCGTAAACCTTGGCCCGCCGAGTCACGCAGAAAGCTCTCCAGCTCGGCGCGCGCCTCTTCCAGCGTATAGCCATGTAGATCAAGCCCTGCCTGCCATGCCGTTTGGCCGCGTTTTAACTGGCTGAAAGTACGCCACGGCAAGTCCGGTATACTGAACTCTAAATACTCAGAAGGGCGTACGGCTTCCACCCTTCCATCCGAGGTGCGCCCGTTAGACTGGGGCGCACTGTTCTCTACCGCCGCATTGCGCCGCGCTTCATGCGCCTTACCATCGCGTTTGGGCTTGCCTGGGTCGGCCTGATTGGTAGCGATACGGCGCACGCCCGCCGCCTTTAACGCATCGCGAAAGGCACTGATATCGTCATCACTAGGCAGGTGGCGGTGTCGCGTCATGGCAGGCTCGGGTGGCAGAAAACTGTGAGATAAATAAAGACGTACAGTATAGCGGGCTGAGCGTTGCTGTGAACCGGGCAGCGTGAAAGGTACAATCTTTTATTCGTCATATGGAGCAGGCTTTACTGCCTGCAACCATGAGTAACGTTACCCAGGAGTCGCTGTGTCCACGCATTTAAACGCTGAGTACTCTCACTCAACCCTTTCCCTGCCCGAGTCGGCGCTGATGAGCGATCTCTTTACGCTGCGCGACTACCTGCGCTGGGTCTCCAGCGAGTTTTACCTGGCAGGGTTACACTATGGTCACGGTACTGATTCTGCCTGGGATGAGGCGGTGGCACTATGCCTAGGCGCACTGCACCTGCCTTGGAATATTGACCCAAGCGTACTAGAAGCGCGGCTGCTGCCCGTTGAGCGCCAGCGGATTATTGCCCTGGCGCGGGAACGTATCACCACTCGCCGCCCGTTGCCCTATTTGTTAGGCGAGAGCTTTTTTGCTGGCTACCCGTTTAGCGTTGATGAACGCGTACTGATTCCGCGCTCGCCAATTGCCGAACTGATTGAAGATGGCTTTTCCGCTTGGTTTCCCGAAGAGCCACCTGCCAGTGTGCTGGATTTATGCACCGGCTCTGGCTGTATTGGTATTGCTAGCGCTCTCTATTTGTCTACCTGCGAAGTGATGCTTGCTGATATCAGCCAGGACGCTCTGGCCGTAGCGCGCCAGAACATTACCCGCCACGATGTGGGTGATCGGGTGAGGGCGGTCGAATCGGACGTGTTCAGTGGCTTAGAAGGCCGACGCTTCGATTTGATCGTTTCTAACCCGCCCTATGTCGATACGCGCGACTTGGCGGTGATGCCTGCCGAATTTCGCCATGAACCTTCATTGGCACTCGGCGCAGGTAGCGATGGCTTGGATATTGTGCGGCGCATTCTGCGTGAAGCGAGGGAACACTTAACCGATGACGGCTGGTTGATTGTAGAGGTCGGCAATTCTGATCGTCATGTGGAAACGGCATTTCCGAATGTCCCCTTCCTGTGGCTTGAATTCGAGCGTGGCGGCCAGGGTGTCTTCGCCCTGAGCGCTGCTGAACTCGACGCCCATGCGGCGTCTTTCGTATGAGGAACTAACGGCCATGTCTGGCAATACGTTTGGCAAACTATTCAGCGTCACTACTTTTGGTGAAAGCCACGGCCCTGCGCTCGGCGCCATTATAGATGGCTGCCCGCCTGGGCTGCCATTAAGCGAAGCAGATTTGCAGTATGATTTGGATCGCCGTCGGCCGGGCAGTTCAAGGCACACCACCCAGCGCAAAGAGCCTGATCAAGTGCGTATTCTGTCTGGGGTGTTTGAAGGCAAAACGACCGGCACTTCAATCGGCCTGTTAATTGAGAACACCGACCAGCGCTCTAACGACTACTCGAAAATTAAAGAGCAGTTTCGGCCAGCCCATGCGGATTACACCTACCATCATAAATATGGCCACCGAGACTATCGTGGGGGTGGCCGTTCCAGCGCCCGTGAAACGGCCATGCGGGTAGCAGCGGGGGCGATTGCCAAGAAGTATCTAGCCGCCCAGGGTGTCCAGATTCGAGGCTATATGAGCCAGTTAGGCCCTATCAAAATTGAGTTTAAACAGTGGGAATCGGTCAGTCAGAACGCTTTTTTCTGCCCTGATCCAGCGCGCGTCGCTGAACTGGAAGCCTATATGGATCAGCTACGCCGCGACCAGGATTCGGTCGGTGCCGAAATTACCGTGATTGCAGAAGGCGTACCGGTAGGGCTTGGCGAACCGGTGTTTGACCGCCTGGATGCTGATCTGGCGCATGGTTTGATGAGTATCAATGCGGTAAAAGGAATTGAGATAGGCGCTGGTTTTGGTTGTATTAATCAGCGCGGCAGTGAGCACCGTGATGAGATGACACCAGAAGGGTTCCTCTCCAATCATGCTGGCGGTGTGTTGGGAGGTATCTCCAGTGGTCAGCCCATTGTTGCTCGCTTAGCGCTAAAGCCCACCTCCAGTATCACCACGCCCGGGCGCTCTATCGATATTCATGGTCAGGCAGTCGAGGTGATCACGAAAGGACGCCATGATCCTTGCGTGGGGATTCGCGCAACGCCCATTGCTGAGGCGATGATGGCGATCACGCTGTTAGACCACTGGTTGCGTCAGCGCGGTCAAAATGGCGAGGTCAGCGTTGATACGCCGCGTTTAACTCAGCGCTAACGCAATACGGTGAGGTTTGCAGTTCACTGCTACACTCAAATAAAGCTATGTGGCAAAACATGTAGCAAAAACAATGCAGCAAACAAATGCTGGAGCCGCCTATGAAGATTAACGTTGAGTTTGATCTGACGCCAGATGAGTTTCGCCAATCATTGGGGCTTCCTAACGTCGAAGCCTTTCAGAAAAACCTGCTGGACAATATCCAGCGTCAGATGGAGTCTGGGGTAGAAGGTTACGACCCAATGAGTTTGATGCGGCCTTTCCTGCAGCAACCAATGATGCAGCAAGGGCTTTCTCAGGGACTATCCGAAGGATTGTCTCAAGGGCTAGCCAACTTCGGCACCTACCAGCAAATGATGCTGGATATGCTGCGTCAGGCGGGCAGTGCCAGCACTTCCTCGGCTGACAGTGCGGAGGCTGAGAAAGAACCGGACGCCAGTACGAAAAGTGGTGCCAACAACGCTACGGGCAGCAGCACCAAGTCGACAGCGTCGTCGCGTTCCCGGTCCGGTACAAGTTCACGTTCCACATCCAAACGTAGCGGTACATAAACACAATCAGGCAGTGCCAAGCCTGTTGAAGAAGGGCAGAGTAATTCGGCAAGGTGCATACATATTGCAACCCAAGTTTGCATGGTGTCACTGACTAACGACATTGCTGTTGCAATGCAGCATGCCAAAGATTACTCTTTTTGCGATGCAGCATAGCTACATTACGGTGAGTCACTCCAAGGCTCATGCCAAGGAACAAAATAGGAGCAGACACTATGCAAGATAATATGATGGACGCCTTTAACGCCCAAACGAAACAAATGTTTGAGCCCATGCGTAAAATTAATTCGCTAATGCTCAACAATATGGAAAAAATGACGCAGTATCAGTTGGAAGCTATGAAGCGCTACAGCCAGATGGGCACTGAGCGCATTCGTAGCGCCACGGAAATCCAGGATGCAGAAAGCCTCCGCGATTTCGGCACCAAGCAAGCCGAAATGATGAATGAACTTTCTCAGCAGATGCAGGAAGACGCTCGTGTCATGAGCGAAATGAGTCTGCAATTTAAATCTGAAATGGAAAAAATGTTCAGTGAAGCAGGGCAACAAATGTCCGACCAGGCCAAGGCGACTGCTAAAGGCGAGCAGCCTGGAAAAGCCTCTAGTCAATCATCACGTAAAAGCTGATTGGCGACATCATCGCGGCGCCTAAGGGCGCCGCGATGCATTGATTAGCTTGGTCTTTCATCCAGTAATGGCCAAAGTGTTCGGTGCGCCTGTCGCTAGGCGTAGGGAGAGTAATTATGCAATCAGCGTGGCACAATCCGTTCCAGGCTCTATCATCAGGGCTATCGCAGGGGTTGCCTCAAGGACTATCTAACGGGCTACCTCAAGGGCTACCTGATGGTTTAGCTTTAGGCTTGCCTGAAGGGTTATCGCAGGCAGAAATTGAAGCCTGGAATAATCAGCTTAAAGAGATCGGCGACCAGTACCAAGGATTGATGCAGGATTTGCTTTCCCGTATTGCCCCCAGTGAAGCCGCCGACTCAATTTACAGCGATATGCGCGAAAGCTTTGAAGCCGGTGCGAAGTCGCTGATGCAAAATCCTACCCTGCTGTGGGAAACCCAGGCTCGTTTGCTACAGGATCAATGGCTGTTATGGCAACAAGCCATGCGTGGCATGGCCGGGGAGCAAGTCACACCGCTCATTACACCGGCTAAAAGTGACCGTCGTTTTAAAGATGAAGCGTGGACCCAAGACCCGCACTACATGGCCATTATGCAGCAGTACTTGCTGTTTTCGCAGATGGTGGAAGAGTTGGTTGAAAGTTTAAGTGGATTAGACGAAACCCAGCAGCGTAACCTGATGTTTTACGCGCGCCAGCTTGTCAATGCGATGGCGCCGACTAATTTTATAACCACTAACCCTGAAGTCATGCGCCGTACACTTGAAACGCGTGGCCAGAACTTGGTCGATGGACTAGCGCGCCTACGCGAAGATTTAGGTAATTCTTCAGAAGGTATCAATGTCCGCATGACCGATCGCGGCGCCTTTGGCGTAGGCGAAAACATCGCTGTGACCCCCGGTTCGGTGGTGTATGAAAATGAACTGATCCAGTTGATCCAGTACACACCGACAACGGAAAAGACGTTTAAGACGCCGTTACTCATAGTGCCGCCTTGGATCAATAAGTATTACATCCTTGACCTGCGTGAAGACAATTCAATGGTTAAGTGGCTGGTGGATCAAGGCCATACGGTATTTTTGATCTCCTGGCGTAACCCAGGCCCTGAGCAGCGCGATATTACCTGGGCCGACTATATGCAGATGGGACCCATTAGCGCGATGGAAGCTATCGAGCAGGCTTGTGGTGAGAAGTCTGTCAATCTGCTTAGCTATTGTGTTGGTGGCACATTGGCCGCCTCTACGGTGGCATATCTCACCAGCACGCGTCGTGGGCGTAAAGTAAAGTCGGTCACTTATATGGCGACGCTGCAAGATTTTCGTGATCCGGGCGATATCGGCGTCTTTTTGAATGAACGAGTGGTCGAAGGCATAGAGCAGACGCTTGAGCTGAAAGGTTATCTGGACGGTCGCTCAATGGCCTACACTTTCAATTTGTTGCGTGAGAACGATCTGTTTTGGTCGTTTTACATCAATAATTACTTAAAAGGTGAAACGCCAGCCGCTTTTGATCTGCTTTACTGGAATACCGATGGCACCAATCTGCCTGCTGGGACGCATGCTTGGTACCTGCGCCATATGTACTTAGAAAACCGCTTGGTTGAGCCAGGTGGCATTGAATTGGATGGTGTGAAAATTGACCTGCGTAAGGTGTCCACGCCCAGCTATTTCGTATCCACCAAAGAAGACCATATCGCCAAGTGGAACAGTACCTACTATGGCGCTTTGTTACCCAAAGGGCCGGTCACATTCGTATTGGGCGGGTCAGGTCATATCGCGGGTATTGTTAACCCGCCCCATAAAAACAAGTATGGCTACTGGACCAACGATGCGCTGCCGGATAACCATGAAGCGTGGCTAGAAAATGCGACTGCTCAGGAAGGCTCATGGTGGCCCCATTGGCAAACGTGGATGACCGAGAATGGTTATGCCGATAGTGAAAAAATGGTGCCCGTGCGCCAACCTGGCGAGGGGGAGCTCAATGTGATTGAGCCGGCGCCAGGGCGTTATGTGAAGATGACGATTCCAGAGGTGCTGGGAGAAATTCCCAAGACGTCTTGATTGATCGCTAGAGAGCTAATAAAGAGGGAAGCCGAGAAAAGCCCGCTGACACATTGTCAGCGGGCTTTGTTTTGTCGTAATCAGTTACGAATCAAGTAGTCAAAAGCGCCAAGCGATGCTTTAGCACCTTCCCCCATGGCGATAATGATCTGCTTGTAAGGTACGGTCGTGACATCGCCTGCAGCAAACACACCGGGCACGGACGTCATGCCATGGGCATCGACAATGATTTCACCGCGTGGTGTCATTTCAATTGGTGAGCCTTTCAGCCACTCGGTGTTAGGCACTAAGCCAATCTGAACAAAGATACCCTCCAACGCGATGGATTTGCTTTCATCGGTCGTACGGTCTTTATAGTGCAAGCCATTAACACGGCTGCCATCGCCAGTAACTTCGGTCGTCTGTGCGTTGAGAATAATATCGACATTGGGCAAGCTCTTGAGCTTCTTCTGGAGTACTGCATCAGCACGCATTTCGCCCATAAATTCAACCAATGTGACGTGGCCGACAATGCCCGCCAGGTCAATAGCCGCCTCAACGCCCGAGTTACCGCCACCAATGACCGCTACACGCTTACCTTTGAACAGCGGGCCATCGCAGTGGGGGCAGTAAGCAACGCCTTTGTTGCGGTACTGCTGTTCACCTGGAACGTTCATTTCACGCCAACGGGCGCCTGTCGCCAACACCAGCGTTTTACTCTTGAGTTTAGCGCCTGACTCAAACGTGACTTCATGCAGACCGCCTTCCGCCTCGGCTGCTTTGAACGCAGTGGCAAGCTGCAGGTTCATGACGTCGACTTCGTAGTCTTTTACGTGCTCTTCAAGCGCGCTGACCAGCTTAGGGCCTTCTGTATGGGAAACAGAAATGAAGTTTTCAATCCCCATGGTATCGGCCACCTGACCACCGAACCGCTCAGCGGCAATACCCGTATTGATGCCTTTACGCGCCGAGTAAATGGCCGCCGCAGCGCCTGCAGGGCCGCCACCAATCACCAGTGTATCGAAGGCGGCTTTTTCGCTTAGCTTTTTAGCATCGCGTTCGGCAGCGCCGGTGTCGACTTTGGCAAGGATCTGTTCAAGGGTCATGCGGCCTTGATCGAACGGTTTGCCGTTCAGGTAGATGCTCGGCACCGACATGATTTCACGCGACTCGACTTCATCCTGAAACAGCGCCCCGTCGATAGCGACATGGCGCACGTTGGGATTGAAGATAGCCATCAGATTAAGCGCCTGAACCACGTCAGGGCAGTTCTGGCAAGAGAGCGAGTAGTACGTCTCGAACAGCATATCGCCCTCAAGCGCACGAATCTGGTCGAGTTGTTCGTCAGATGTTTTGGGCGGGTGACCGCCGACTTGCAGCAGTGCCAGTACCAACGAGGTGAACTCGTGGCCCATCGGGATGCCGGCAAACACCACGCCCGTCTCTTCACCGGGGCGGTTGATCGCAAACGACGGCGTGCGTGCATCCTGCCCATCACTGTGCAAGGTAATCTTATCGCTCAGGCTGCTGATATCTTCCAGCAGTTTGAGCAATTCTTGTGACTTGTCACCGTCATCGAGGGACGCAACGATCTCGAACGGCTGAGTCACTTTTTCCAGATACGCTTTTAACTGGGATTTTAAATTGGCGTCCAGCATGACAGTGCTTCCTCGCAGTTAACATGTCGGTGATTGGTCACAGAGCACGGCACTACAACACGTGCTTAATAAAACAAAACACCCGGGCTGGTGCCCGGGTGTCGCGCTGCCAAAAGGGCAACAGAGTGAAAAATATCCGTTTGGCAGCCGTAGGCAGTTTAGATTTTACCTACCAAGTCTAATGAAGGTGCGAGGGTGTCTTCGCCTTCTTTCCATTTTGCCGGGCAAACTTCGTTCGGGTTGGCGCGCACGTACTGAGCAGCTTTCACTTTGCGCAGCAGCTCTTCAGCATTACGACCGATGTTGCCAGCGTTGATTTCGACGATCTGGATTTTGCCGTCAGGGTCGACAACAAAAGTACCACGTTCAGCAAGACCGGCTTCTTCGATCAAGACTTCAAAGTTGCGTGAAATGCGCAGCGTCGGATCAGCAATCATCGGGTACTGGAGCTTGCCGATGGTGTCAGAGCTGTCGTGCCATGCTTTATGAGTGAAGTGGGTGTCGGTTGAAACACTGTAAATTTCAACGCCCAGCTTTTTGAACTCAGCATAATTATCGGCAAGATCACCAAGCTCGGTTGGGCAAACAAAAGTGAAATCAGCTGGGTAGAAGAAAAAGATTGACCACTGACCTTGCATGTCCGCTTCAGTAACATCGACAAATTCGCCATTCAAATAGGCAGTTGCTTTAAATGGCTTAACTTCAGTGTTGATTAAAGACATTCAGATAATCTCCGCGATTGGTGAATGAGGAATTAGAAATTGGTGATAATACTAACGGCTAACGACTAACAGCTAAAATTAAGAATAGACATGTGATCAATAGTCTTTCCCTATCACTCCAGACTGATGTCATTGCGCTGCTGGGTTAATGGGGTCGATGAAGTAGAATACAAGAATTTTTCACATTGGCTTGCGATAGGCGCCACTGCACCGCAAAATTCGCACGGTCAGCTTTATGGCCTACCCTGTTGGTAGCAATAGTAGGCTGTTGACGATAGAAGCGGTGCATATTAGGCAAATGTGGTTAAGAATGTGTGGCTAAATGGTTTTATAAGTAGTTTAAACAACAGGAGAAGTAATATGGGGACCATCCACAAACTTTCCCTGGCCGTTGCGGCCATCTCGTTTGCCGCAGCGGCTAGCGCTGCCCATGCCGAAGAGGTACGGGTATATAATTGGTCTGATTACATTGCCCCGGAAACGCTGGAAAAATTCACCGAGCGTACCGGCATTGAAGTGACCTATGACGTTTATGATAGCAATGAAATCCTGGACGCTGCTCTGCTCGCCGGCCGTTCGGGCTATGATGTGGTCGTACCCTCTACCTACTACTTCACTCGACAAGTAAAAGCCGGCGTGTTCCAGCCGCTTAACCACGAGTTACTGCCCAATTTAGAGAACCTCAACCCTGAGTTGATGGCTAACCTGGAAGCCATTGATGCCGGTAGCGAATACTCGGTTCCCTATATGTGGGGCACCAATGGCATTGGTTATAACGTTGATCGTGTAACAGAAATTCTAGGTGATGATGCACCAGTGGATAGCTGGGCGCTGCTGTTCGATCCTGAAATAACCGCTGCGTTGAGCGAGGCGGGCTGTGGTTTGTCAATGCTGGACTCCGCAGATGAGATGCTTTCGCCCGCCATGGCATACTTGGGCTTAGACCCGCTTAGCGAAAATATCGACGATATCGAAGCTGCGGGAGAGCTGATTGCCGACGTTCGCGACGAAATGACTTACTTCCACTCGTCGCGCTATGTCTCTGACCTGGCGAACGGTGATATCTGTGTGGCTGCTGGCTATTCCGGCGACGTTTTCCAAGCCGCCGAGCGCGCTGAAGAGGCCGGTCGTGATTTCAGTATTGGTTACAGCATTCCTAAAGAAGGCGCTGCCCTCTGGTTCGATATGATGGCGGTACCGGCTGACGCCCCGAACACTGAAAACGCTCATGCGTTTATTAACTTTATTCTTGACCCGGAAATCGCCGCTGAGATCACCGAGTATGTGCGTTATGCCAACCCTAACGCGGCGGCTAATGAATATCTCTCTGACGAAATTATCAACGATCCCGCTATCTACCCAGAAACCGACGTCATGCAAAACCTGTACGTGCAAGCTGAAAAGCCTCAAGATGTGCTGCGCGCCCGTACACGTATTTGGAATCGCGTGAAGTCTGGCCGTTAAGCCGACCTTTACCTAACAGCGAGCCTGAGGAGCGTCCTCACTGGCTCGCTGTTTATTTTATTAATGTGCCCGGTTTGCCGGGCCTTTTGATGGGAGTGGCGAATGGTCACTACACCCCTGTCGAACGAGCCTTCATCTCCTTCACCCTCCCTTCCTATAGCACCACGCCCTCAGGGAAAAAACCCGCGGTTTGCGGAGGATGTAGTGCTGGAAGTTAAGCGCTTGAGCAAGCGATTTGATGATGCGCTGGCGGTGGATGATGTCAATTTGCAGGTTAAGCGCGGCGAAATTTTCGCGTTATTAGGCGGATCCGGATCAGGAAAATCAACCTTGCTGCGGATGTTGGCGGGGTTTGAGACGCCAACGGAAGGGCGCATTTTGTTAGACGGTGTCAATATCACCGCGATGCCCCCGCATAAGCGGCCCATCAACATGATGTTCCAGTCCTATGCACTATTTCCGCATATGACGGTGGCGCAGAACATCGCTTTTGGCTTGAAACAGGACAAGTTACCGAAAGCGGATATCGACGCCCGCGTCGCACAAATGCTCAAGTTGGTGCATATGGAGCGCTTTGCCAAGCGTAAGCCGCATCAACTTTCCGGTGGGCAACGCCAACGGGTAGCGCTGGCTCGCTCACTCGCCAAGCGGCCAAAGCTGTTGCTGTTAGACGAGCCCATGGGTGCACTGGATAAAAAACTGCGCACTGAAATGCAGCTGGAAGTGGTCGAAATTATCGAACAGGTAGGGGTTACCTGCATTATGGTGACCCACGACCAGGAAGAAGCCATGACCATGGCCGACCGCGTGGCGATCATGGCCGATGGCTGGATCGAGCAGATCGGCTCACCCATCGATATTTATGAAAGCCCGGCAAGCCGAATGGTGGCTGAGTTCGTTGGCACGGTGAACCTGTTTGAAGGGGAAATTATCGAAGATGCTGCCGACCATTGCCGCATCGTCGCCCCGGCACTTGAGCGACCTATTTATATTGACCACGGTATTACTACCCAGGCAATGGATCGTCGGGTTTGGGTCGCGTTGCGCCCAGAAAAAATCTGGTTAACCCGTGAAAAGCCCACCACGGAATATAACTGGGCAGAAGGGAAGGTGGATGATATCGCCTACTTGGGCGGTTTTTCGCTCTATTATGTGCGTACTGCCGCTGGCCAGATGATCAAGGTCAGCATGGCCAATACAGAACGTCGCGGTGATCGCCCAACCTGGGAAGACAGCGTTTATGTTCACTGGGAAGATCACAGCACCATCGTCTTGAACCGTTAATATCCTGCACCGCCCATGTTTTGAATCGCTAGGGCCTGGAGCCGCTAGTGTGGTGAACTTCTTACGGCGAGGAGACTGCCTTTAATGAAGCCATCTCTTTCTTCAGCACTGTTCAAACGCATGCAGTTAGGGCGCCGAGCGGTGATCGCGTTTCCGCTTGTGTGGCTAACGCTGTTTTTTTTACTGCCCTTTGCGCTGGTGCTCAAGATCAGCTTGTCCGAAGCAGCCATTGCGATTCCACCCTATGGTCCGCTGCTTGAGTACGTTGACCAGACGCTGCATGTATTTCTCAATCTTGGTAACTATCTCTTTTTACTTTCGGATTCACTCTATATAGCTGCGTATTGGGGCTCGGTAAAAACAGCGTTCATAGCCACCCTAGCATGCTTGCTACTAGGCTATCCGATGGCTTATGCGATGGCGAGGGCGCCGGCACGCTGGCAGTTGCTATTACTGCTGTTAGTCATGCTGCCGTCTTGGACGTCTTTTTTGATTCGGGTTTACGCCTGGATGGGAATTTTAAGTAACAGCGGGTTGATTAATAACCTATTGATAGGGCTAGGCCTGATTGACTCGCCGCTGCGTATGATGAATACCCAGTTTGCCGTCACCATTGGGATTGTCTACGCCTATTTGCCGTTTATGGTGTTGCCGCTGTATGCCCATCTAACCCGGCTGGATAACGCCTTATTGGAAGCCGCTGCTGACCTTGGCTCGCGCAAACTGAATACCTTTATCAAAGTTACTCTGCCGTTATCGATGGGAGGCATTATTGCCGGTTCGATGCTGGTGTTTATTCCGGCGGTTGGGGAGTTCGTGATTCCCGAATTGCTTGGCGGCCCGGACACACTGATGATCGGTAAGGTGTTGTGGGAAGAGTTTTTCCTTAACCGCGACTGGCCCGTCGCGTCAGCGCTAGCCATGGTGATGCTGTTGTTATTACTGGTACCGATTGTCTGGTTCCATCGTTACCAGTCCCGGGAGTTAGCGTCATGAGCCGCCTACGGAGGATCAACTTCTCGACGTTCATGCTGGTGCTTGGCCTGCTGTTCCTTTACCTGCCCATGTTTGTGTTGGTGGTGTATTCATTTAACGCCTCGAAACTGGTCACGGTGTGGGCGGGCTTTTCCACTCAATGGTACGGCGAGCTATTTCGCGATCAGCAGATTTTGTCGGCGGTGTGGACGAGCCTGCGCATTGCATTTTTTGCAGCCAGCATGGCGGTTTGCTTGGGGACTGTGGCAGCGTTTGTAATGACCCGCTACGGCCATTTTCGGGGTAAAACGGCGCTCTCCAGTATGGTGACGGCGCCGCTAGTGATGCCCGAGGTGATTACTGGCCTGTCGCTACTGCTGCTGTTTGTTCAAATGGCGCAAATAACCGGTTGGCCTGCCGATCGGGGCATGGCGACGATCTGGATTGCCCACACCACGTTTTGCAGTGCCTATGTGGCGGTGGTGGTGGCAGCGCGCCTGCGTGAAGTAGATCATTCGATTGAAGAGGCCGCCATGGATTTAGGCTCGCCGCCAGTGAAAACCTTCTTTTCCATCACACTACCGATCATTACGCCGGCATTGGCGGCAGGTTGGCTGCTGGCGTTTACGCTCTCCTTGGACGATTTAGTGATTGCCAGCTTTGTTTCAGGTCCTGGGGCGAATACCCTGCCGATGGTGGTATTTTCATCGGTGCGTATGGGCGTATCGCCGAAGATTAATGCACTCGCCACGTTGATTATATTGATCGTATCCTTGGCAACACTATTGGCTTGGTTTTTTATGCGCCGTAACGAGACTAGGCGGAAGGCAGCGCTACGAGAAGCTTAGATCTGCTATAGAACATCATCGTCGCGTCCAGCGACAACGCTATCGAGCTCTCCACTCATTGGTGAGACAATGATTTGTAGCTGGATGGGCGCGCAGCACTGATGGCAATCTTCCCAGGTTTCGTGGCTACCCTGAGAAGTATCAATCAGAAAGGTCAGCGGTGAGTCGCAGTAAGGGCAATGAAAGTCATAATTGACCAGGGCATCGTCATGCATGGTTAACTACCTTTATAGTCGGTGCGCAAAGTCAGGCATTGATTAAACATAGAGTGTAGCAGTGTGATCGCTAGGTAGGGCATCGTGAGAGTGAATCAGGTAGGATATTCGCTGGTTCCTTAAGCAACGCAGTGAGAGTAGCGATGATGTTACGTAACATGGCAGTAGCGGCCCTGGTGGCCTTTCCGATGGTCGCGTTGGCTGAAACCCCTAATGTGGCTGCTGGTGAGTGGGAATTTGTCAGCAAAACCAGCGTCAGCGGCGAAATGGAAATTCCGGATCAAACCGAAACCGAGCGCCAGTGCATTACCCAAGAAGAGCTTGAGGGCGCTGAATTCGGCTTCATCGAGGAAGAAGAGGGCTGTGAGCTGCTCGACCAGGAATTGAACGCGGACGGCCTAAGCTACAGCATGGTGTGTCGTGCTGAGGGTGGCGAAGCCACCATCGATGGCGAAATGCGCTTTATGGGTGAGCGTATTGAAGGCAGCGTCGATATTCTGACCCAGTCGCCCATGGGCGAGCTGAGTATGAATACAGTGATTGAAGGCGAGCACTTGGGTGAGTGTGAGTAACAGCCAACAGCAACGTTAGTTCAGAGCTGGTTCAGAGAAAGGGCTTCCCAATTTTATGGGAAGCCTTTTTTAATGACGCGGGCTACTTTTCTGCATTACCCGTGGGCAACTGATTTGCCGTTGGAGCATTAGCGATTTCATCCTCAAGTTGTCGCTTCACTGCGCCTGGCGATCCTGTGTGGCGTGCCAGTAGGTCGTAAGCCACAGGAACCACAAAGAGCGTAAACAGCGTTGCCGAACCTACCCCCGCCATGATCACGGTGCCAATCACCAGACGCGATTCGGCACCAGGGCCGGTTGATATAATCAGCGGGATGGCACCGGCCATCGTCGTCACGGCCGTCATCAATATCGGCCTTAAGCGCGTGACCGAGGCTTCAATTAACGCTGTTCGGAACGCTTGGCCCTCGTCGCGTAGCTGATTTACAAACTCAACAATGAGTATGCCGTTTTTAGCGGCTAGGCCAATTAGCAGTACCAGCCCCACTTGGCTGTAAATATTTAACGATTGACCGCTCAGGAGCAGGGCAAACAACGCACCACTCATCGCCAATGGCACCGTGAGCATAATCACAAAGGGGTGAATCAAACTCTCAAATTGGGCAGCGAGCACCAAGAAGACAACTAAAGCTCCCAGTATCAACAGAAATGCGGTGGCACCGCTGGCCTGCTGGAAATCACGCGACGCTCCGGCCACATTGGTTTGTGCCTCTTCCGGTAGTAGCTCAGCGGCAGCTTCTTCTAGATATGTCAGTGCCTCGCCTAGCGGATAGCCATCCGCTAGGTTAGCTTCAATGGTAATGGCGCGTATACGGTCAAAGCGATTTAAGGTGCTGGCGCCCGCAAAGTCGGAAAGGGTGACGAGACTGGCCAGAGGAATCAGCTCGCCGGTACGTGCAGAGCGAACCTGGATGTTATCCAATGCTCTGGGGCTGTTCTGACTGCCGCGGTCGCCTTCCAGAATAACATCGTACTCTTCGCCATCATCCACGTAGCGGGTAACATTACGGCCGCCTAACAGTACCTCCAGTGTTCTGCCGATCTCAGTAACAGTAACCCCTAACGATGCGGCGCGCTCGTAATCAATTTCCACCCGCAGTTGCGGCTGAGTCTCGTTGTAGTTGCTCTCCAAAGCCATTAAGCGCGGGTTGTTTTCGCGCACATGATCTATCAATGTATCGCGCCAGCGGGCTAGCTCCTCATACGTCCCTCCGCCCAGCACAAACTGCACCGGCTTTTGGGTGCGTTGTCCAAAGCCTTGGCGCATCACAGGGAAGGCTTGCACCCCCGGTAATGTGCTCAGGGTTTGACGCACTTCGGCCATGATTTCCCAGGCGCTACGTCGGCTGCCCCAGTCGGCCATATTGACGATGATAAAGCCGCTGTTGAAGTTCTCGATATTGCCGTAGCCGCGTGGGGCACGGACCACCACCCGTTCCAGCTCGCCGCTCTCGACCAGAGGCGCCATGCGTGCTTCGATTTCATCCATGTAATCCATCATGTAGTCGAAGGTAGCCCCTTCAGGGCCATTCACTAATACGATGAAGTTACCGCGATCCTCCTGCGGGGTGTATTCGTTCGGCAGTACTGTGGCCAGCCAAGCGGTGGCGGCAATTAGCAACACAAACAGGGCCACTACCAGCCAGCGCATAGTGAGCATCCACTCAAGGGCAGTTTGATAGCGCCGTTGTGTGCCGCTAAGCAGCCACTGCACGGCTTTGCCAATGCGGCTGTCGTGCATGCCCGGCTTAAGTATTTTCGACGCCATCATGGGAGTGAGTGTCAGTGCGAGCAGGGTAGAGACTACGACCGCAGCGGCCATGGTAAGCGCGAACTCGGAAAACAGCCGGCCAATATCGCCCTGCAGCATGCTAAGGGGCACGAATACCGCTACTAATACGAGCGTGGTAGCAATAACGGCAAAGGCGATTTGCCGGGTACCTCGAAAGGCGGCGACTAAAGGCGTTTCGCCGTAGTCGTGCATACGCCGATTAATATTCTCCAGTACCACGATGGCGTCATCAACAATCAAGCCAATGGCAAGCACCAGCGCTAGCAGCGTTAACAGGTTGATCGAGAAGTTCATCACGGCAAGAGCGGTAAAGGCACCAATAACGGCAATAGGCACGGTCACCGCAGGGACTAGGGTGGTGCGCAAATTGCCTAAAAACATGAACATCACCACCACGACTAAGCCCATGGCGATGAATAGTGTCATGACGACCTGTTCAATTGCCCCCGAAACAAACAGTGAGGCGTCGTAGTTCAAGCTCAGTGACATCCCTTCAGGCAGCGTACCCTGCAGCCGCTCTAACTCCACCTGCACCGCTTCAGAAAGCTCTACAACATTGGCTGTCGACTGCATGATCATGCCAAGGCCGACCATGGGGACGCCGTTGGAGCGGAAAACAGAGCGGTCCTCTACCGCGCCGACTTCTACCCTTGCTACATCGGCAAGGCGAACCAGATAGCCGCTTTCGCCCTGATTGGGGGAAGGATTGCGGGGAGCATTAAGAGCAAGACGCTGAAAATCCTCGGCGTTGGCAAAGCTGCGGGGAAGGCGAACAATAAACTGCCTATCTTCGGACTCAATCGAGCCTGCTGGCAGTTCAACGTTTTCCGCCCGTAGCGCATCTTCGATATCGCTCACAGTGAGGCCCCGCGCGGCTAGCGCATTACGGTCCACCCATACCCGCATGGCGTAGTCGCTGCCGCCGCCCACACGCACCCGTGCTACACCCGGCTGAACAGAAAGGCTGTCGACCAAGAAGCGGTTAGCGTAGTCGGTAAGTTCAGTGATGGAGTACTCTTCGCCAGAAAGGCTGAGCCACACCACAATCTCTTCACTGCTATCGGCTTTGGTCACCTCCGGGTTATCAGCATCATCGGGTAGGTTGCGAAGGGCGCCGGATATGCGATCACGAATATCATTGGCGGCGGCATTAATGTCCATATCAATGCCAAATTCGATTTCAATCTGAGAGCGCCCGTCCTCGCTTTGCGAGGTAATTAGCTCAATGCCTTCAACGCCCGCGATACGGTCTTCAAGTACTTGGGTGATTCGCGTTTCAACAACGCTAGCTGATGCCCCCGGGTAGCGGGTGTCAATGGTGACTACCGGCGGATCAATCGTCGGATACTCTTGTAACGGCAGGCGGTTGAGTGCCAATAAGCCAAACGCGATAATCAAGGCTGCAATCACCATTGCCAAGACGGGGCGCTGAACGGAAATATCCGAAAGACGCATTAGCGGTCAGCCTCCAGTAATGCTCGAATACCGGTCTCGTCATCGGTAATGCCGATCAATCTTGCCTCTTGGCCATCTCGGGCTAGCTGTAAGCCATGGACGACTATTAAATCGCCAGCGGATAGCCCCTCTAGAATTTCCACTTCACCATTACGCCGCTCACCGATCACAATTTCGCGTCGTGTTAAACGTGTCGCGTCATCACCTTGTTCGATTAGCATCACAAAATGACGGTCTCCACTGGGTTCAATGGCTGCCTCAGGGATTACAATGGTGTCGCGTACGTGTTGCTGAACGACAACCTCCATCAGCATGCCAGGGCGCAGTCGACCATCTGCATTATCAAGCTCAGCACGCACATTGATGCTGCGCGTTACCGGATCGACCCGCGTGCCGATGGTGGCGATTTCGCCACTAAAAATGTCGTCAGGGTAGGCGGCAGTGGTGGCATTTAGCATTAATCCTGGCGAAAGGCGACCTAGAAACACTTCGGGAACGCTGAAGTCGAGCTTCATGACATCCAGTTTATCGAGGGTCACTAAGTTCATGCCCGGTGTGACCAGGGCACCCACGCTGATATTGCGGAAACCAACGCGTCCGCTGAAGGGGGCTTTTATTTGGTAATTGGCTAGCTGGGCTTCAATCGCTTGTATATCAGCTTCTGCTTGGCGCAGGCGGGACTGACTATCTTCCACGTCGGCGCGGGCCGCTAAGTTACGTTCCTGCAACTGCGAGGAACGGTTCGAGGCGTTGCGACGCTCTTCACGAAGTGCTTGTGAAGCTCTTAATTGAGCTTGCTCTTCAGCATCCTCAAGTCGAATAAGTAACCGGCCCGCTTTAACCTGTTCGCCATCACTAAAATTGATTTCAGCAATAATGTCCGTGACGGTGGTCGATAGCGTGACGCTTTCATCGGCACTCAGCGTGCCCAAGGCTTCAAGGGGGTCTGACCAGGTGGTCATTATTGCTCGTGTGCCGATGACCGAGGGCGCTGATTGGGCAAACGTCACATTCGATAACAGCAGCGCAAGAGCAACAAGCGTATGTCGCGCGTGCCGTCTTTGGTGAAAAAATAAATGCATAGTGTTCTCAGCGTTGGAAATATTTATACATATATTATGCGTAGTAATTTAATAACATAAGAAATTCTAAGGCTTAGCCCTGATAGAATGCCTGTTTTAGCCCAGGAGCCGTCCTTTATGCCGCCCTTTAAGCCATCTATCATGAACTATTCATTATGATCTATGACGTTGTCATTATTGGTGCCGGCGCCGCAGGTCTAATGTGCGCTGCACAAGCGGGCTATACTGGAAAGCGGGTCTTAGTGCTTGATCATGCTAAAAAAGCGGGCAAAAAAATCCTGATGTCCGGTGGTGGCCGCTGCAACTTTACCAATCTCGGCACTACACCACAGCATTTTTACTCTTCAAATCCTTACTTTTGTATTTCGGCGCTTAAACGTTACCGTCCTGAACACTTTGTGGAGCTCGTTGAGCGTCATGGGGTTGAGTATGTGGAAAAAACACCGGGACAGCTATTTTGTGCGACATCCGCCAAAGAAATTGTCCGCACACTACTCACCGAATGTGAGTGGGCTGGGGTTGAAATAGCGCTGAGTACACAGATCAGCCGTGTCGAGCAGCAGGGCGATGCCATGCAGCTAACGACCTCTATAGGGAAGATAGATGCGGGTGTGGTGGTGGTGGCCAGTGGTGGGCTTTCTATTCCCACTATGGGGGCGACGGGGTTTGGCTACGATCTTGCCCGCCAATTTGGCTTGGAGGTGTTTGAGACCCGCCCTGGGCTGGTGCCCTTTACCTTGAGTGATACCTGGAAGGCGCGGGCGGCGGAGCTTTCTGGATTGAGCGTGCCGGTGGCGGTTAGTGCTGAAGGCCGCCATCGCTTTGTCGACCCTATGTTGTTTACTCATCGTGGCTTATCAGGACCAGCGATGCTCCAGGTATCCAGTGTTTGGCAGCCTGGAAAGCCAATAACAATTGATCTACTGCCCGAAGAAAATGTGGCCGAATCGCTGCGTGAGGCACGCCAAGCTACCCCCAAACGACAGCTTTCTACGTGGCTTACGGAACGCTTTCCGAAGCGCTTGGCCCAGTCTCTGTTGGAGTGGTATCCCGATCATGACCCAGCACGCCCATTGGCCCAATATGCAAACCAGGCGCTGGATGAGTGGGCAGGCAGGCTTAATACATGGCAACTAAAGCCAGCGGGAACTGAAGGCTGGCGCACCGCTGAAGTGACCATGGGTGGGGTCAATACCGATGAACTATCGTCAAAAACGTTTGAAGTTAAAGGATTGCCGCAATTGCGCTTTATCGGTGAAGTGCTGGATGTGACAGGGGAGCTAGGCGGGTATAATTTTCAATGGGCTTGGGCGAGTGGCGTAGCCTGCGGGCAATCCTGCTAGACGACCCCACTAGCCCAGGCTATTAGCATTGTGCTTAAGTAGCCACTTTGGCTAATAATTTAAGTTTCTTGAGTAGCATGTAGCCCGCAAGTACTTTTCTGCCTGCCGCCATTGCACCGCCTGGGTGGCGCATCAGCTTGAATGCGGCAAAGCCGCCGACTGCGTAGAGAGGCAATTTGACGCTTTGCCAGTTCTTATCCAGTGGTGAAGCGGCTTGTTGCAGATATTCGCTATCCACCAAAATATCTATACGCTGCTGTTCTAATTCAGCCAGCAGCAGCGCCTTGCGCTCAGCACGACTTGGTGGCTTAGGTAGCGTTTTAGCGGTGTCTGCGGATGGTTTCATCACTTGGCTCCTCAAGCAGTGCTCGATCAGCGGCAAGTTGTTTGAGTGTCTCTTTTAAAAGAGAGTGTTGCTTGGACTGGCGGATAGCCATCCATGCAAGCAGCAAACTAGCCCCTATCAACACCCCTGCACTAATAGCAATCGCTGTTAAGCGATAGGTATCCCAGAACAGCACCACTACAAGCGCTGTCAGCGTGGCAATACCTAACAAGAGCAACAATAGGCTTGCTCCTGCAAGAAGAAGGAGGACCAATATACGAGCACGCTCTTCTTCTAACTCAAACACCGCCAAACGCAGACGGGTTTCGCTATTAGCTATCAGCGATTTCAGTAAGCGTTTGGCAGCAGAGAAGACGCGTTGGGTTGGACCCAAAGCCATTAGCGGCGACCGAGCAGCATACCCACAACCATACCCACTGCGGTACCAATACCAATGCTCGTCCAGGGGTTTTCATGAACGTAGCGGTCGCATGCATCAGCTTGGTGAGTCAGTGAATCACGGGTATCGTCATAGATACGTTCACCACGAGCTTCAAGACGTGCACGGGTATCTTTTAAACGGCGCTCGGCGCGACTACGTAGATCGTTCATCTCTCCGCTGGCGTCCTTAGCTGTCGCATTGACGAGCTCTTCAACGGTTTCACTTAAGTGGCGCAAATCATCTTTGAGTTGATCAGCTTGAGTAGAGTAAGTGGATTGACGTTTAGCCATGGAGTCTTCCTTGGGCGAATGAATGATAAGCTGCAATAAAGATAGCAGCCACTTGCTTACAGACAAGCAAAGGCATCTATCGGTTCAGTCCTGTCGCACTAAATAAGGGGTTAAGACTAAACCCAAGGCTTAAGCGATGAACACGGTGATCGTAATCGATCATGCTCTCACCGTAGCCGTAGTAATACTGTACATGTGCACGCAAGCTGTTGAAAGCGGGCCAGCTGTAATCTATCTGTGTGCCTATGTTGCCAGCGCTTGGATTGCCGCGCAGTAGCCCGCTTACTTCATGGTTGTTATTGAGACGTTTGGCGAGGCGAATATCCCCATAGCCCATGTAGCGCTCGATATCAGGGTTGTCATCATCTTCTGAGGATTCTGGTATACGCCAATGGGGAGCTAGAGTGAACGCCCAATCACCCCGCTGGAAAGTGCTTTCAAGATAAACGCGATTCCAGCTACGTGAATGAGGATCTGAGCGCCCATTAGACTGATGATTCAACGCCACTCTATTACGCGTGTTCACCCAGCCTAGCGCGCCCCATGCATTGTCGAAGTCGATAAAAACTTCAGGCTCGTAGTTAGTTTCCCTGAATGGTGACGAGGCGTCAGTGTTGTAAGCCTGCCACCAACTGCGCTGGGTGTAACCAAAATAGACGTCGCCGTAGTTGCCGAATACTTCCTCAATTAGATTCACCTTGGCGCTGAACTGGAATTTAAGCTCTACGCTATTCACTTCGCCATCATCTGAAATATTGCGAAAGCTTTCGCGGTTCTTATTCGCATTGAAGCTAACCGGAAACAGATAATTAGTGTGGTGCGTTGTGATTGAGAACGGATTCCGGCTAGATTCCTGCTCAAGTTCACGGCGCTCACTTAAATCTTCCCGCGCCGCTTCTTCCGGCAATGGCTCAAATGGGACGCCTTGAGCGGCGTCTTCGGGGCTCTCTACCTGCTGCAGCTGCTGATGTAAATCGTATAACTCAGCATTGAGGGCGCGTATACGCTCTTCTATCTCTTGTTGAGAAGCAGCGAAGGCATTGGCACTAAAAGTAGCAAAGCTCAGTAGGATAATAAGTTTTGTGAACGGCAGTTTTCGGGTGACCATCGAGGTGACTCGCAAAATGAATGAAGAGGCAAAAGCCAAGTTTGTTTCTATCACGCCGCCTAAGGAAGTCAACACCTCTGATTGCGCTTGTTATCAGAACGCCTGACAATAGCCCCATTATCCGTATCTACGGAGCGATTGATGTCAATGAGGCATAAGTAACGTGGTGAGATACACCTGTAAGTGGTTCATATCGTGTTTATTCTTGCTATTCATTATCAGCGGTACCGCTAACCCAGCCCACGCCGCGCTCCAAGCCAATATGCTTGAGCGAGTGCCTGAGCAGGCTGAACTGGCATCAAGGCTTGCTCAGTTGGAAGCGCTTGAAGGGACATTAACTGCTCAGCAGACTAGTGACAAAGAAGCCTTAGAGGCGTCCCTTGACGCTTATGAGCGGCTGGCCTCTCTTGAGGAGCGTCTAGCTGCGTTAGATACGCGTGTAGAACAAGCCCCCGAGCTGCTGGCACGTCTTCAGCGTGAGCTGAGCGAGGCTGAAGACGCCTCGCAGCAGCTTTCAGTTGCCGACTTAAGCGACCTGCCTCTCGACGAACTGGAAACTCTGCAAACTGGCGCAGTGGTCGAGCTTCAAGAGTTGCAAAGCCAGCTAGCGGAAGTGAACTCCCAACTGCTGGCCGCCCAAACACTTCCTGAGCGTGCTCAACAATCTATCGCTGAAACCCTTCAGCGCGCAGAGAGTTTACGCCGACAGCACGATGAGCGCGAGGCTTTGCTGGCGGATCGCCAACTTTCTGCGTTGAACGACCCACGCCTTATTCAATTACGTCTAGAACGGGCACTTGCCGACCGCGAAGTAAGCTTTTACCAGCGCGAGCTAAGCGCTAACAGCCGCCTGCGTGAATTAGCGCAGCAGCGCCGCGATGTATTGATGCTACAGATTGATTATCAAGAGCAGCAACTAAGCATGCTTCAAGGTGTGATTGATCGGCAGCGTCGGCTGGCCTCCGAGCAAGCCATTGCCGATGCCGCCCGGGACAATCCGCTCATTGCCGCAGGGCATCCTGTGGTGGTGCAGGCGCAGCAAACCAACCAGGCATTAAGCCTTGAGTTATTGCGAGCGACAGATCGCGCTAACAGTATCGTGCGCGAAAATATCGAAGCCCAGCGCCAGTTGGAACATGTACGCCAACTGCAGCGCAGCCTTAATGAGCAGATTGAGGCTATTCGTGGCAGTCAACTGCTGTCGCGAATTCTGCGTGAACAACGTAAATCACTACCCCCGTTAGCGACACCGCGTAATTTGCAAGACGAAATTGCCGATCTACGCCTTAAACAGTTTGATTTAGTCCGCCAGCGTGACCAGTTACGCCAAAGCGAGCAGTTTGCCGTTAGGCGGCTATCGGAGGCAGGCATAGAGGCAACGCCAAGCCTAGTAGACTCCCTCTCGCGGCTCTATCAATCCCGTCGTGAGCTTGTCGAACAGTTGGAACAGTCTTATGGCAGCTTGTTGAGTGCGGCGATCGAGCTACAGCTGAATCAACAGCAGCTTTTGACGACAACCAGTGAGCTACGCGAAACCATCGATGAACAACTTTTTTGGGTCGCCAATAGTCGCCCTCTGGACTTTAACTGGCTGCGTCAATTGCCCAATAATTTACGTTTAGAGTGGCAGGAGGGGGAGTGGCGTGCCATTTTGCCCGCCCGTTGGCAAGGGCTCTCTTGGGAAGTGCTAAAAGGAGCACCGCTAGTGGTGCTGGGCCTGCTGCTTATGGGGTTGAGGCGACAGATTAAAGCACGTCTAGCCAAGATTCATTCGCAAATTGGCCGGCTAAAAAGTGACACTCAACTGCACACGCCGAAGGCGGTGTTGCTAAATGCATTATTGGCTCTCTCTGGTCCCTTAGTGCTAGCAGGCGTTGGTGTTGGGCTGCTCGGGCCGGCGGGGCCGTTGGCAAACAGCGTCGCCCCAGCGATGCTTCAATTGGCCTTAAGTTGGGCCGTGATCGCATGGGCGCGCAGGCTGCTGGTGGCCGATGGCGTAGCTGAGCGTCACTTCACCTGGTCACCGCAATACAGTGCCCGTCTACGCCAACTCTTACGTGGCTTAGGTATCGCCTTGGTGCCTGTAATCGGCATTGCGGCTATGTCAGGAGAAATGGAAACCCCGTTGGCGCTACGCCCTGTGGCGCTGATGTTGTTATCGTGTGGCTTGTTAGCCATGAGTTGGTGGTTAGCGCAGCTGATATTGGCACATATTCCTATCTTTGGCGTTCGCCTGTTTCGCTTGCTGCTAGGGCTGGCGATGGCATCGGTGCCTTTGATCCTGCTGGGCTTGGTGGTGTGGGGATATGAATACACTGCGCTGCGCTTAGTGGCGCGGTTTGCTATCACGCTTTACCTGCTGGGACTGTGGGTCGTCGTCGAAGCTACCCTGGTCAGGAGCTTAGCCGTCGCCGCACGGCGTCTTGCCTACCGCCGTGCGTTAGCGCGTCGCCGGGCTCAGGTGCAAGAGGGCGCAGAAGGGGGCCTGGAAGTGGTAGAAGAGCCGCCGCTAGATATGGAACAGATCAATAGCCAATCGTTACGGCTTTCCAAATTGATTTTGCTGATCGGCTTCAGTGTATTGCTTTATCTAGTATGGTCGGACTTGCTTTCGGTGCTTGGCTATTTGGATAACGTTTCGCTGTGGGAAGCACAAGAGGGAGATCTGGTCGATAACGTTCTGTCGATCTCAGATATATTTGCTGCCCTGCTGATCGTTGCCATTACGTTTATTATGGCACGTAATTTACCCGGCCTGCTGGAAGTCATGGTGTTGTCGAGGCTGTCATTGAAGCAGGGCAGCGCCTACGCGATTAGCTCTTTGCTCTCCTACACGATTGTCGGCACCGGTATCGTGATGGGGTTGGCGACGCTGGGTGTTTCATGGGACAAGCTTCAATGGCTGGTGGCAGCGTTAAGTGTCGGGTTAGGGTTTGGTCTACAGGAGATTTTTGCCAACTTTATATCGGGCTTGATCATTCTGTTTGAACGCCCCATTCGTATTGGCGATACCATTACGCTTGGTAATTTGCATGGCACTGTCAGCCGTATCCGCATCCGTGCGACCACCGTGACTGACTTTGATCGCAAAGAGATCATTATCCCCAATAAAACATTCGTGACCGACCAACTTATTAACTGGTCGCTGTCGGATAATATTACACGTGTCGTTCTCACCTATGGCGTGGCCCACGGTTCAGATATGCCCAAGGTGCACCAGTTGCTTCGCAAGGCCGCGGATGAAAACCCCCGCGTACTCACCGACCCAGAACCCCAGGTTTTCTGCTTGAGCTATGGACAACATAGTCTTAATTTTGAGTTGCGTATTTTTGTCAACGATCTGCTCGATCGGCTATTTGCTGCCGATGAAATTAATTGCAGGGTAGACCAGCTATTTCGCGAAGCGAATGTCCGTGTGGCCTTTGAGCAGATGGATGTATGGCTGCACCCGGAGCAGGGTGAGGCGGTTAAAGTGCAGTCGGCTAGCGAGCTAACGCCTCCCGCATCGAGTTAAGCCACTTTTACAGCGTGGAGGAGAAACTCGCGGTTGCCGTCGCCGCCGGTGATGGGGCTCTCCTGCCAATGGTGAATGACGAGTCCGCAGGCGTGGCAGGCGCTACGAATATTGGCCTCAACCTCTGCATAATGTTTGGCATTGCGTACTATGCCGCGTTTATCCAGTGCGCCGGGGTTCAGCTCAAACTGGGGTTTAACCAGCGAGATCAACTGTCCGCCCGCTGGGAGCAAGGCGGCGATTTCGGGCATTATCAGCGTTTGAGATATAAACGAAACGTCCATTACAGCGCTGTCGATAGGCTGAGCCGTCAGTAGGTTGTTGAGCGTTTTAGCGCTGCTCATCGAACGCGCGTTTAACCCCTCCAGGCAAGTCACGCGAGGGTCGTTGCGGAGTTCAGCAGCGAGTTGGCCATGGCCGACTTCCACGCCAATAACATGGCAAGCGCCAAAGCGTAGTGCGCAATCGGTGAAACCGCCGGTGGATTGGCCGATATCGAGGACAACGCAGTCGTCAAAACGCAGCTCAAGCGCTATCAGCACTGCCTCAAGCTTCAAACCTGCACGGGAGACATAGCGCTCTTCGGCGTCATCTTCCATATCAAAGCAGGTATCTTCAGGCCATTTTTCGGACACTTTGGTGAGTGGCTTGCCGTTCTCGGCGAGGCGTACCCGCCCGTGGCGAATAAGCCGTTGGGCACGGGTGCGTGAGCTGGCCAGCCCTTGGCTGACTAACAGTTGATCGAGTCGCATCATAATAATTAAACGTGTCGTTGTGAGGGCTACTTAACCCTCGTCCAAAGGCGCATTCGGGCCTTGATCAGCCTGTAGTTCGGTAGGCGGTAGGCGCGAGGCTCCCCAGCTACGGTGCAGATAGCGCTTAACATTATCCAGCTCATCGCTAGTGACTGAAACCAATTCGCCACGCTCAAGTGGGTCGTAGTGGTAAATATATAGCCGCGATGCAAAGCGCTCAAACGTCAACGAGGCTTCACCAAAGCGTTCACCATTGCCTGAGGTGCTGACAATGACACCGTCACCCCAATCCTGACCGCTATCATTGTTGGGATTATAGAAGTAAACCCGCATGACATCAGAAGGATCAAGCGACGCCCGCAAAATCGTAATCGCGTGCCAGCCGATAAAGCGTGCCGCGCTATCGGTGACCGCAATACCCGCTGGCTGCGGGTGAATCAGCGGCTGGTTGCCATTGTAATAGGGGTGATAGCAGGCGTAAAAATGACGTACAAAATCGTCCACATCGCTTAGCTGGCCAGTCGCCACATCGACATTAATACGAAAGCCGCGGCCCGACCACCAGCCATGGAATTCAGGGTTAACCCAGCGGTGAGGGTCTCCTTCGCGACCAATACAGCGTCGGCCCATTTCTGCATAGATACGATCCAGATGCGGTACGACAATCAGCGAGACCGGGTCTAGATCCATGGGTAGTTCCGTGGCAACGCCAGAAACGCTCTCCATTGATGAGATCGCCTGTCCCTCAAAGTGCATAATAATTTCATCGTCGCGTGCCGCCCATGCCACCATCTGCAGTAGGTAGTCTGGGTCGTTGTATGCCCACATGGAGAGTGCCCGGGCCGACTGGCAGGTTGGGTTATTCCCCTGACCAACACCTAGGGGAAGTCCCAGCATGCAGAGTACACCTTCGATTAGCCGTGCACGGGGAGAAGCAATGTCGCCATAGGCCATTTGCAGACGCGACTGCGCCCATTCAGAGAGCGGTAGGTTAAGTTGTCGCCACATTGCTGGCGCTACCGGCGGCTGATAAAGAATGCCGCGCTCAAGCATTAGCGCTAGGCCGTAAACCGCTTGGGAAGTAGCAGGATATACACCGCCACGAATAAGCGCTTGGACCAGTTCGCGGTAACAGAGCAAACAATCACGCCCGGTAGACGAAAGGCCGAGCGCCTCAGAAAGTAAGTGGTCACCTTCCTCGAGTAAGTGACGTAGTAATACGGCATGATAAGGCGACACCAGCCCGGTATCGTGCATTGCACGGGCAAAACCAGTGGATTCTGCCTGAAGCGCGGCTTGGTCCATACGCTCCAAGCGCTCGCGATAAATATCCACACCTGGATCTTCACGGCACGCTTGAGTCGGCCCGTAGAGCGAACTGACTAGCCGATCGGCGCCTTGGCCGCTAATGCCAAGATCAATGTCAGGATTGACTTGGCAGAGCGCAATCTGAGTGATCATTTGCTTGATCGCATCGACTTGGATTGGACGCTGCTTCAAAATGCGCCAAATCTCATCAATCAGTTGGTCGACGATATGCTCGTAGCCGATTCGATCGGCTAAATGTTGAAAAAGCTGGCGTGGAATAGTGGCCAGTTGCCCTTGGGTTTCGCGCTCAGCCTCGCTCGGCGGCAAGAAAAGCAGCCATAAATTAATCGCCATTACCTGGGTTAGGTAGTGATGAGCATGTTCTGCTGAAATAAGCGGATGTGGATAGGCCCCTTTGGCAACGGCCAGTAGCCTCAGCTCACTTAACGCTTCAATCACGACCACGTTAGCGTCTGGGCTTTTCAGCGAAAATGTGGTCAGCGTCGGTACTAAATACTGGGGGGTTTCCCAGTCAGAGCCGGAAAATAAACCCGAATTTTCAAACGCTTGTGCGCGCGACTCTAGCGCTTCACAGCCGCCATCTTGAAATAGTACATGCCGTGCAGTATCCATCACATGCGGTAACTGGGCGGGCTTCGAGGGCGCGGGCGCTTGCGCAAGCAGGCTCACGGCGTCATCAAAATTGCTCAATAGTCCATTGAGCTTACTATCTTCATGAGAAGACGTGAGTTGATCTGTCTTCACGGTGACTCCTTATCCCAGCATCAATAGGGATTATACATAGAAGTCGAGATCTTCTTGGCGTTTTAGTAGATCGCGAAATGTGGGTGAATCATCGCTTTAAAGTAGATCAATCCCTAGTAGGTACCAAATTGCAGTACGCTCAGCGACTGTTTCCTCTAGGGGCGAAACGTATATGCTCTCTAGCCACCATCAAGGCTGATGATGCATTGAGAATGAATTAAGCCAAACTCAATATCAAACGCTTTAATGAATTTTCCGATTAATACTTTGATTTTATAAACGTTTGTTTGTTGTGCTTATGGAAGCTCAAAGCTTTTTCACTCGCATTGAGGCTTCAATCTGAAAGAGTGATGAAACCTAGCAAGCCGCTCGCCGTTACCATACACAAGGGCTTTGTAGCTGGCCAACGGGTGTAGTGTCCGCAGTGCAAACGCAGGGTTAGCTAAAGGCGTAGTGATACGAATATGGTAAGCTAGGCGGTTCAACTTTCATGTACAAGTGGCAAGAGGAATAGGCCAAGATGGCGGCCAAGCCGATCTACCGTGTGGTGGTTCACCAGCAGGGTGAAATTTGGGATTTATATGTCAGAGAAATATTTCAAAGCGAACTCTGGGGCTTTATTGAAGTCGAGGAGTTTGTCTTTGAAGATTCTTCACGTGTAGTCGTTGACCCTGTAAGCGAAAAGCTGCAGCGAACCTTTGAAGGCGTTAAGCGAAGTTATCTGCCGTTGAATGCCATTGTGCGTATCGACGAAGTGGAGAGAGAAGGGCCTTTGAAGGCGGTAAAGACTGACGCTCGTGTAGCTGAGTTCCCCCGTCCCTTTCCGTTGCCTCCACGCGGAGAAGGGTAAACGTATGAGATGCGCGCCGCTAAGCTAAGCGATAAGCGCTGCTGGCTTCGTCCGCCTTGCGGCGTTTTAAATCAGGACATGATGTCATGCACGTAAATAGAATTCGTTTTCATTACTACGCCGCTGCGGCTGGAATTTTGCTCAGTGTTGCCAGTATCCAGGCCCATGCTCAGTCCGACAACCAAGCCTGGGTGACCGATGAGCTTAGCACTTACGTGCGAAGTGGTCCGACCGATGGCTATCGCATTATTGGCACATTGAATGCCGGTGAACAGGTCGCTGTGCTGGAAACCAGTGGAGACTACACGCGGGTGCGCAATAGCGACGGCAATACGGTCTGGGTGTTGAGCGATGAGCTTCAGCAAACGCCGAGCGCGATCGAGCAGTTACCCGAGTTAGAAGCGCGAGTTGAGGAGTTGACTGCCGAGCTTGAAGGGATCAACGATACCTGGGAGCAGCGTGTTTCCTCAATGACGGAGACTCTTGATGTGCGTGAACGTCGCATTGCCGAGCTTGAGGCAAGCAATCAAGAGCTCGACAGCCAGGCAGAGCAGTCGCGTCAGCAGGTAAGAGGACTCCAGGCGCGTTTGGAAACGCAAGAAGAAGACCTCCTAATGCGTTATTTCATGTACGGTGGCGGTGTGGCTGGCGCGGGGTTATTGGTGGGTCTGATTGTGCCTCACTTGCCACGTCGGCGTAAGAAGCGTGACCGCTGGTTTTAGCCACGCGTTTGGACAAATAAACGAATAGCGGAATCGATACGAAGGTGGCCAAATAATGAGCGATCAATGGCGCAAGCGCTGGCAAGAAGGACGCATTGGTTTCCACCTACAGCAGACGCACCCGGCGCTGCAGCGTCATTGGGACTCGCTTGGCGTTACTGATCGTACCAAGGTGCTTGTGCCGCTGTGTGGTAAAAGTCTTGATATGCGCTGGTTGGCCGATCAGGGGCATCCCGTGCTTGGCATTGAATTTGCTCCTGAGGCCATTGAGCAGTTTTTGGCGCAGCGAAGCACACCGGTGTCACGTTACCGTCAGGCAGGATTTACTATCTCCCGTCAAGGTAATGTTGAACTCTGGTGTGGCGATTTTTTTCACTTACATATTCAGCATGCGGCCGAGATTGGGGCGTTTTATGATCGTGCATCGCTGATAGCGCTGCCGCCTGCCACTCGCCAGCGCTATGCCTTTCACCTTGCGCAGTTAGTCCCGCCTGGCGCCAAAGGGCTGCTGATTAGCTTGGCGCATGACGAGGGTGGCGCAGGGCCTCCTTATAGTGTGACCGCTGATGAGCTCGATAACCTGTTTTCGGCTAACTTCGCTTTGACCTTTCTGGAGGAGGGAAGCCCTGATGAGCGAGGATATCGAGAAAGCGTATGGGCGCTAGAACGACGCGGGCCGCGCCTGTAAATGCCCCCTGTAGTTGTAGAGAATAAACACAGGGGGACAATACAGATGCGGCCCGTATCGGAGTAGAAATCAGCCTAACGTGCTAAGAGGCGCCCCAGCTCAGGGTCACTAAAGGCGCGGTTCAAGCCATCGCTAAGCAAGTCACTCAGCATGCGTGCGTTGCTATCAGCATCGGGTTTAAGGGCATAGCCCTGGGTGCGGCGCGATGTGTAAGTGCCCGTATAAGTGGTGCCCTTGTTTTGAGCGATAGCGCGAAAAACCCCTTCAAGGCGTGCTTCGTCTACCAACGGCTGGCCGCTGTCGCCACGCGCGTAGTTGAGACTGGCAAGTTCCAACGTTAAGGACGGGCGTCCCTCAGCCTGTTCAGTGGTAGGATTGAAGCCCATATCGCGTACCGCACGCTCAGCTTCTTGCTGCAGACGCGGGATCAGCTCGTGGCTACTGACGGTAATATGCGCCGTCGACATTCCTCCGCCAGCACGATTACCAATAATATCGCTTTCGCGGCCATCCTGGGCTATCACCGTCACCTGCTGGCCGGAACCCACCTGGGGTACCTGAGTGTTACGTTCAGGACTGAGCTGTAAGTATTGCGGGCTGGTGCAACCGGCTAGCCATGCGCTGGCAAGTAGGACACCTGAAAGTCGTAAAAAGTGACGCCGAAGCATGGTCTTCCTCCGCTATGGCTAAAACGCCAGTATAACGCGGGTAGCGCACTGGCGGTATGGTCAGGCGACGCGACTTTTCTTAGCTATGTTCAATACCTCATTGTTTATTGCCATAGTGCGCCATCTTCATTGTGAAATAAGACAAGCAAGCTAGTGCGCAAGGCTATTTTTTTGAGAATCTGGACTTACGATTAGCCAAACTGAAAGTAAAACGATAAAAGAGCCAAGTAAGAATCCGCTAGAAATCGTTTCATCAAGGACTAAAAACCCCCACAACACAGCGAAGGGTGGCACCAAGAAGGTAACGGTGAGCGAACGTAACGGCCCAATGTCAGCGATCAATCTAAAATAGAGGATATAAGCGAGGGAGGTGCATAAAAAGCCGACGGCGAGCAGGCTGATCCATACATCACCTTGAAGCCAATCAATGCTGGGGCCAGATGAAATGTTCCAAAGCAAAAAGGGGCTGAGAAAAGCGGTAGCGCCTATTTGACTGCCAAACGCAACCAGCGTTGAATCCAGACCGCCCTGTTGGGTTATCCACTTTCGGGTCAAAAAGCCAGCAAAGCCGTAACCAATAGTGGCTATCATACAGGCAGCAACGCCAATATAGATGTTACCAACAATATTTGAATCACCCACTGTGGTAATAACCGTAATGCCGATAATTCCTAGCGTTACGCCCAGCCATTTTTTTATAGTTAAGCTCTCGCTAAAGATAAAAAAGCCAATCATGGCCCCTGTTAAAGGCGTCGTTGCATTTAGAATCGCTGAATAGCAAGCAGGGAGTAATGTTGCCGCTATGCTGTACATAAGAAATGGGATGCCTGAGTTAATGACTCCCAAAACCAAAATTTTGCCTAGTTTGCCTTTGAACGCCAGGCTTTTACGTACGATTAGGATTATAACAGCCAAGCCAACTAGTCCAAAAAAGACCCTGAAAAAAGCTGTATTGATTGCTCCTATTGCTGGTGATGAAGTTCGCATAAAAAGGAAACTAGCTCCCCAAATTGCGGCTAGCGAAAGTAGCCGTATATAGGCTACTGCTCTCATTTTATTTTCCTTTTCAAGGTTTTCTATTAGACAACAGGCCATAGACACGGCTGTTTGGTCCCATGGCGCTCAGTATTGCTTCCTTATTAGTGTGAGAAAAACCCGTTTCTTGCTGTCTTTGTAATGGGCACGCAATAGGCATCGCTATGACGTATACAGATCTGTTTGAAAACGACGATATGAAGTTGATTAATTTGCTTCCACAGGATGGGGCGGCTTATTACCACGGTAAAATCCTTGATACGCCCACAGCTGCTATGTATTTAGATAAATGCAAAAGCAAACTAAGCTGGGAGCATGATCGCGCGTTTATTTACGGCAAGGAGATTGTTACAAAGAGGAAAATAGCCTGGTATGCAGATAAGCCGGTTTCCTATACCTACTCTGGCTACACAAAAATGGCATCAATGTGGCCAGACTTTTTGCGTGAGCTTAAACAGGTCGTGGAGAGCCACTGCGGAGAGGGATTTAATTCTTGCCTGGGTAATTTTTATAATTCAGGCGAGGAAGGCATGAGTTGGCACAGTGATGCCGAAAAAGACCTTGTTGAGAATGGGGCAATCGGGGTGTTGACCTTAGGCGGCGAAAGGAAATTCTCGTTTAAACATAAACAAACAGGGGAGAGTGTGTCGCTTACGCTAGAGCACGGCAGTCTGTTAATTATGAAAGGTACTACTCAGCAAAACTGGCTCCATAGCCTGCCTAAAACCAAGAAAGATATCGAGCCGCGGGTGAGTCTAACCTTTAGGCAAATGCGTTTTTAAAACAAAGGGGTAGGTGATTAATGCTAGCCGCCCTGTGAGGGGGCGGCTATTTAGGCTTTATGCAACGCGACTTTGTTCTGCGGCTTTCGCCTCTGTTTCGGGAAAGCGTCGCCAGTGGCGCGGATGGGCGAATAAGCGCTGCCCACGGCGTAGCGCCAAGTGCTCAAAGTCAGTATGGCGGACGGTCGCCAGCCACGGCTGGGCTAGCCAATCCGCCTCTAGTTCTACGCGTACTTCGGCGCCCACCGGCGAGATTGCCGTGATGGTGACGGGCAGATGGCTCTCTTTGGTCGGTTGTTCGGTCAGGCGCACTTCATGAGGACGAAGCAATAATTCCTCATGGCCATCGGGCAGGTCAACGTGCCAATAGGCGTCACCGCAGGTCAATACGCCATTGCTTACTTTACCTTCCAGGTGATTTACATCACCCAGGAACTCAAACACAAAGCGATTTCTCGGCGTGCGGTAGAGCTCATCTGGGGTGTCAATCTGCTCGATGCGGCCGTTGCTCATCACTACTACACGGTCGGATAGCTCCAGCGCTTCTTCCTGATCGTGCGTAACAAACACACTGGTAAAATTGAGCTCGTCATGCAGATGGCGTAGCCAGCGGCGCAGCTCCTGGCGAACTTTGGCGTCCAGGGCGCCAAACGGCTCGTCCAGTAGCAGCACTTCGGGTTCCACGGCTAAGGCGCGGGCTAGCGACACACGCTGCTGCTGACCGCCTGAGAGCTGAGCAGGGTAGCGATTAGCCAAGTGCTCCAGCTTAACCATTTCAAGCAGCCTGAATACCCGAGCGCGAATCTCACTGCTGCTGGGCCGACGCTTACGTGATAGCACGGTCAGACCAAACGCCACATTGTCATAAACGCTCATATGGCGAAACAGCGCATAGTGTTGAAACACGAAGCCAATGCGCCGATCACGTACATGCACATTAGTCACATCGCGGTCACCGAATAAAATCTTACCCGGCTGGGCGGTGTGGTCGGTGTTTTCCAGGCCAGCGATGATACGTAGCAGGGTGGTTTTGCCCGACCCCGAAGGGCCGAGTAAGCCCACCAGTTCACCTTTTTGAATATCCAGATTGATCGGCTCTAACGCCTGAGTAGGGCCGAAATGCTTGGCAATATTGTGTAAGTGAATGCTCATATGAAAGCCTCCCGACGCGATGCGCGCCACTCCAGCCCGGCCTTGGCAGCGAGCGTCAATAGGGCAATAAATGCAAGTAAGGCCGCGCAAGCAAAAGCGCCCACGGCGTTATAATCCTGATAGAGCTGTTCCAGGTGCAGTGGCAGCGTATTGGTTTTACCGCGAATGGCCCCTGAGACTACTGAGACGGCACCAAATTCACCGACCGCACGGGCGTTGGTCAGGATGACGCCATAAAGCAGTGCCCAGCGAATATTGGGCAGGGTAACCCGGCGGAAGGTCGTCCAGCCGGAAGCGCCAAGCGTCACGGCGGCTTCCTCTTCCCGGGAGCCTTGCGCCTGCATCAACGGGATCAGCTCCCGTGCAACAAATGGGCAAGTAACAAAAATGGTCACCATCAGAATGCCCGGCCAAGAGAACATTAGCTGAATGTCATGACCATCCAGCCAACTGCCGATCCAGCCGTTACGGCCATAGAGCAGCAGATAAATAAGACCCGCTACCACGGGGGATACCGCAAACGGAATATCAATCAACGTTTGCAAAATGCGCCGCCCAGGAAAGCTAAAACGCGTGACCAGCCACGCCAGCGCGACGCCAAAAACCAAACATACCGGAATGGTCATTAGTGCGATAAACAGCGTTAAGCCAATCGCATGCAGCGTAAAGGTGTTACTAACGTTGGCCCAGAAAACCATGACGCCCTGGGAAAATGCTTGGGCAAAAATGGCTACCAACGGTAGTAATAAAAAGAGCGCTGATAGCAGCAAGGCAGCCCCTATCAGCAGACGCCGGATAAGCGGCGCATCACCAATTCGGCGCATTACCCCTTACCTCCATGCAGGCGGCGTACAAAACGGCCCTGCCAAATGTTGATAGCCAGTAATAGCGCCAGCGAGACAAACAGTACAACTGAGGCAATTGCCGACGCGCCTGCATAGTCATACTCCTGTAGCTTGACGAAAATCATTAGCGCAGTGATCTCTGTTTCGTAGGGCATATTGCCAGCGATAAAGATGATGGCACCGAATTCACCCAACGAGCGCACAAAGGCAAGCCCGGTACCGGTCACTAAGGCGGGCCAGATATGCGGCATGATCACGCGGCGAAAGGCGACACCGTCGGTAGCCCCCAGTGACATGGCGGCTTCATCCACTTCAGCGGGCAAGTCTTCCAGTACCGGCTGCACCGTACGCACTACGAAAGGTATGCTGGTAAAGGCCATCGCCAGCGCGATACCCACCCAGGTGTAGGCGACTTGAAAACCCAGCGGCTCAAGCAGTTGGCCCATCCAGCCGCTGCTGGCATACAGCGTTGCTAGCGTAATACCGGCCACGGCGGTGGGCAGTGCAAAGGGCAGGTCCATTAATGCATCAAGTAGGCGCTTGCCGGGAAACTCATAACGTACTAATACCCAGGCTAGTAACAAACCAAACACGGCGTTGATCAGTGCTGCGACGGCCGCAGCGCCAATAGTCACCATATAACTTGCTACGACACGGCCCTCGGTAATGATCGCCCAATATTCGGCAAGACTAAGCTCTGCTAACTGGCCGAACAGGCCAGTAATCGGCAATAACAGCACCAGCGAGATAAACAGCACGCTGATACCCATAGAAAGGCCAAAACCCGGCAGCACGCGCGTGCTGCCGGTTCGCCACGAGGCAAGTTGACTCATAATTCAGGCTGGCTCATGAGTAAATATTAGCGGCGCTGCAACTGGTCGAGCAGGGCGCCACCCTCGAAGTGAGTTTCCATGGCTTCATCCCAGCTACCAAATACTTCATCTACTTCAAGCAACTCGGTTTCCGGGAACTGGTCAGCGAATTCTTCAACCACGGCTTCGTTATGTACCCGGTAGTTGAAACCCGCAAGCAGGCGCTGGATTTCTTCGGTGTAGAGATACTCAAGATAGCTTTGGGCCAAATCGCTGTTGCCGTTGCGCTCAGCGTTTTCCTCGACAACCGCGACGGGGAATTCAGCCAGAATACTCACTGGCGGCACGATCACTTCGTAGTCGTCGCTGCCGTACTCGCTGCGAATATTATTCACTTCAGACTCGAAACTAATCAGTACATCGCCAATTTCACGCTCGATAAAACTGGTAGTTGCGCCACGGCCGCCGGTATCGAAGACTGCCACGTTGGCTAAGAAGGTGCGCATGAATTCTTCAATTTTCTCTTCATCACCGTCGAATTCATTCTCGGCAAAGCCCCAGGCAGCCAAGTAGGTGTAGCGTCCGTTACCCGAGGTCTTCGGATTAGGAAAGACCATCTCGACATCTTCTTGTACCAGGTCGTCCCAGCTTTCAATGCCTTTAGGGTTGCCTTTACGCACCAAGAAGGCAGTGGTGGAATAGTAGGGCGAGGCATTATTCTCAAACGCGTCCTGCCAATCTTCTGCTACTAGCCCGGCATCCGCGAGTACTTGCACGTCGGTTACCTGATTAAAGGTGACGACATCGGCACGTAGACCCTGGAGAATGGCGCGTGCTTGGGCAGAAGAGCCACCGTGAGATTGGCTAATCTCGATCTCTTCATCGTGCTCTTCCTGCCACCACGCTTGAAATTCAGGGTTGATCGCGGCAAACAGCTCGCGAGCAATATCATAAGATGAGTTGAGCAGCTCCCGCTCCTGTGCAGCGGCGGTGCCACTGACCGTGACGCCCAATGCAATCGCAATCAGGCTGCGGCGGAAAATTGTCGGTAATGTCATAGGGAACTCCTTAAATCAATAAGCACGTCGTGGCGCAATATTGCCAAGGTTAAAACTATCAATGTGGAATTACAATCTTGTTTTATATTCTATTTAAGAATATATGTGTGATGAGTTGCGAAGACGCGGATACGTGGTTCTGTTAAGCGGCTCTGATAAGATAGCGGCCTGGCTTTGCTCTTGCCTGCTCACTCGCAGGTATATCGAGTAACCCCCCTTCGTCTACTGATTGATAAGCAGGAATGGAATATGACCGCTGCGCAGGATTTCTTGATTGCCCCCTCTATTTTATCGGCTGACTTTGCCAAGCTGGGCGAGGAAGTAGATAACGTGCTGGCTGCAGGCGCGGATGTGGTGCACTTCGATGTCATGGATAATCACTACGTGCCCAACCTGACCATTGGTCCGATGGTGTGTAAAGCGCTGCGCAAGCACGGCGTGACTGCGCCGATTGATGTGCATCTGATGGTTAAGCCAGTCGATCGCATGATCAGCGATTTTATCGAGGCGGGCGCCAGCTATATAACATTTCACCCGGAAGCGTCAGAGCACGTTGACCGTTCGCTGCAGTTAATCCGTGATGGCGGTTGTAAAGCAGGCCTGGTATTTAATCCGGCGACGCCGCTTTCTTACCTCGACTACGTCATGGATAAGGTCGATATGGTGCTACTGATGAGCGTCAATCCAGGTTTTGGAGGTCAGTCATTTATTCCCGGTACGATGAACAAGCTGCGCGAAGCGCGGGCGCGCATCGATGCCTCGAAATATGATATTCGTTTGGAAATCGATGGCGGGGTAAAAGTGGACAACATCGCCGAGATTGCCGCTGCAGGCGCTGATACCTTTGTGGCCGGGTCAGCCATCTTTAGCGCCTACCAAGCCAGCGACCCGCACGGATACGATAGTGTCATTCAACAAATGCGCGAGGCGCTGGCGAAAGCCTAACGAGCCAGGGTGGTTAGTGAAGCTTCATACGCGGTTTTAAGTACCGGTTGAGTTTATCCACTAGCCACGCTAGCCCTGTTTTTATCGCGCCATGAATAGCCAACTGGTGCATGCGGTATAGCGAAGCGTAGGCTTGACGTGCCAGCCAGCCCTCTAAAAATAGGCCTCTGGATGCGGAGCTACGCATTAAATTGCCCACCGCATCGTAGCGGGCCAGGGATACCAGCGAGCCATGATCGCGGTAGCGGAAATCCTGCAGTGGCTTGCCGTCGAGTTCGTGGACCAAGTTTTTGGCTAATAGCTTCGCTTGTTGATGCGCCGCTTGTGCACGAGGTGGCACGGTACTGTCTTCTCCCATCGGGCAACTGGCGCAGTCACCAAGCGCGAATACCCTCTCATCGTCGACACTTTGCAGGGTGCGTTTCACTTCGATCTGATTTTTCTTATTTGTCGTCAGGCCGAGTTCCGTTAGAAACGAAGGTGCTTTAATACCCGCTGCCCACACATTAATATCCGTTTCGATCTCTTCACCGTCGCCAGTAATCAGCTTGTACGCCTGTGCTTCCTTGATGGCGGTATCGGTGTGGATGGTCACGCCCATGCTTTCAAGCTCGGTTTTGACTGTTTGGCTGACCCGCTCAGAGAGACCCGGCAGTAAGCGCGGCGCCGCTTCCAGCAAGTGCACGCTGATGTGCTGATGGTCGATAGCGGTAACGCCGTAGGCGTTGAGTATGCGCGAAGCATCAAATAGCTCGGCGGCAAGCTCCACGCCTGTTGCGCCGCCCCCCACGATCCCGATAGTCAACTGGACGTGTTGGCGTAGCGTGGGATCTGTGTAGCGCAGGAAGGTATTAATCATATCGCGCTGAAACGCTTTGGCTTGCTGCGGCGAATCAATAAAGTGACAGTGCTCTGCTACGCCGGGCGTGCCGAAGTCATTTGAAACACTGCCCAGGGCCATCACTACATAGTCATATGTCAGCTCGCGAGCAGGCAGTACCTCGTCGCCATCCTCGTCTTCGACGGGGGCTAAGTGCAGTACGCGCTGTTGACGATCCACTCCCGTTAGCGAACCACGCTGATAGCGGTAATAGTGTGTAGTGGAATGGCCACGATAATCTACCTCGTCCATGCTGGAATTCAGCACGCCAGTCGCCAGTTCATGGAGCAACGGTTTCCAAACATGGGTGGCATTACGATCTAGCAGCACAATCTCTGCGCGCTTACGCTTGCCTAATGTATGTCCTAGACGCGTGGCAAGGGCTAACCCGCCTGCGCCACCGCCGACAATCACGATTCTGGGGATGGCCATCATTATCTCCTTGGCTAAATTAGCTCCAGCATAGAAGCTTCTTACGCTTCTGACTAATGCGAAAGTTTGCCATGAGCAGGTAAGATGGTTGCCTAATGCGAAGGACGATAAAGTATTTTTAGCGGTGGATGACGCTAGAAGGCAATAGCTAGAGGGCTTTGAAGGTGCATTCGATACGATATTCTGACCTGCATCCAGTACTGCAGGGTAAACGGCTGATTGCTTTCGACTTGGATGGTACGCTGATTGATTCCGTACCGGACCTTGCTGCTGCGGTGGCGTGCGCACTCCGGGAGCTTGATCTGCCCGAACCGAGCGAATCCGATGTGCGCGACTGGGTTGGCAATGGCGCGCCAGTGTTAGTCGAAAGAGCCCTGGCTTGGGCCTTGCAAGCGGCGCCTGATCCAGCGCTTCAACAGCGCGGCTATGATGCTTTTATGACGTATTATGGCGCAGCGCCCAGTGTCCTCACGACACTTTATCCTGGGGTTCAGCCAGCGCTTCAGGCGCTGCATAAGCAGGGCATAACATTAGTACTGATCACCAATAAGCCCGAGCGTTTTATTGAGCCACTCTTAAAATACTTCGAACTGCTGGACTATTTTACGTTATGGGTCGGTGGGGATTCACTGGCCGAAAAAAAGCCCAGTGCATTGCCGCTACTGCACGCTGCGCAAACATCTCAAATACAACCTTCTGAGTGTGTGATGGTGGGTGACTCGCGCCATGATATTGCTGCGGGAAAAGCAGCGGGCTTTACGACCGTGGCGTTACCCTACGGCTATAATCACGGCGAACCCATCGAAGATAGCCACCCTGACTTAGTGCTCTCTTCGTTAACAGAGCTGTTGATGACTGCACCCCATGCGACAAGGACCGCTTAATGATGACCCCGGAACATTTTCACGAGCTTAGCCAAGCAGGTTACAACCGAATTCCTGTTTCGCGTGATGTCCTCGCTGATTTAGATACGCCGTTATCTACTTATTTAAAGCTGGCGAACACTCCCTGGACCTTCTTGTTCGAGTCGGTACAGGGGGGTGAGAAATGGGGTCGCTACTCAATGATTGGCTTGCCGAGTCATGAACGTATTGAAGTACGTGGCTTTACGGTGCGCCACATTAAAGAGGGTGAAACGGTTGGCGTCACCGAAGTGGACGATCCCCTGGCGTGGATCGAAAAATTCCAAAGCCGCTTTAAGGTGCCTAAGCTGGATGATCAGCCACGCTTCGATGGTGGTCTGGTGGGTTACTTTGGTTACGACACCATTCGCTATATCGAACCACGCCTGCGCGGTGGAGCGGACAAGCCTGATCCGCTGAACGTGCCTGATATTCTGTTAATGGTATGCAACGACTTTGTGGTATTCGACAATCTCTCGGGGCGCCTGACGATCTGGACTCACATTGACCCTGCCGAGCCGGACGCGTTTGAGCGCGCCCAGGGGCATTTAAAGCATCTTGAAACCCGTCTACGTGAAGCGCACATTAGCCCTAATAACGCTGGCAGCGGTAAGCAGCCGGTGCAAGAGAGTGACTTTAACTCTGGCTTTACGGAGCAGGGCTTCAAAGCCGCCGTCGATAAAATTAAAGAGTACGTGTTGGCGGGGGACATCATGCAGTGCGTACCCTCTCAGCGTATGTCGATTCCTTATCAGGCCTCGCCGCTGGATCTCTATCGCGCGCTGCGTAGCCTCAACCCATCGCCTTATATGTTCTTCTTTAATTTGGATGATCACCACGTAGTGGGTTCTTCGCCGGAAATTCTAACCCGTATGGAAGAGGGCGAAGTGACCGTGCGCCCCATTGCCGGAACACGTAAGCGCGGTAAAACAGAGGAAGAGGACGACGCCCTGGAAGCAGACCTGCTCGCCGACCCGAAAGAGCTAGCCGAGCATCTTATGTTGATCGATTTGGGGCGTAACGACGTCGGCCGTATTTGCCAAACGGGCAGCGTGGAAGTCACCGACCAGATGGTGGTTGAACGCTACTCCCACGTCATGCATATCGTCTCTAACGTAACGGGGAAGCTAAAGCCAGGTTTAACCGCCATGGACGCGCTGCGGGCCACATTCCCCGCAGGTACTGTTTCGGGAGCGCCTAAAATTCGTGCGCTGGAGATTATCGATGAAGTTGAACCGGTTAAGCGTGGAATTTACTCCGGGGCAGTTGGCTATCTCTCCTGGCACGGCAATATGGATACCGCAATTGCCATTCGTACCGCGGTGATCAAAGACGGCCAACTCCACGTTCAGGCCGGGGCGGGCATTGTGGCTGATTCGGTGCCTGAAATGGAGTGGCAAGAAACCCTCAACAAAGGCCGGGCGATTTTTCGCGCAGTGGCCATGGCCGAGCGCGGTTTGGATAACCTTTAATGACGGCGATCCTATTACTCGGCGGTAGCGCCTCCCAGGGCTGAGTGCAGTATTTCAGCGTTATGGTGCAGCATGGCCGAGTAAGTGGCAGCCGGGCCGTCTGCACCACTCAGTGTGTCGACATACAGTGGCCCTGCCAGGGGGAGCGATGTCTCCCGTGACAATGCGTCCATATGAATGCTAGGTGTGGTGCTCTCATAGAACAGCGCTGGAGGGCGCTTCTCGCCGAGATGTTCGCTCATCTTGGCCATTGCTTGGGCACTGCCTTGGGTCTCGTTATTCAACCCCCACAACCCCAGCGCTTCGAAGTCAAAGGCGTCCGCAAAATAACCAAAGCTTGCTTCGCTGGTCAGTAAGGTGCGGTTGGTTTTTGGGATGCCTTCGAGCCGCTCCTTAACCGCTTGGCTGAGATCATTCAATGCCCTGCGGGCTTCTTCGGCACGGGCATAAAATGCTTCTGCTTGGTCAGGCATATGCTCAGCTAAGGTCTCCGCAATGACATCAATGTAGGCTGAAGCTCCGTCAGGATCCATCCACATATGCGGATCTGGTTCGCCTTTATACTGCCCGGTAGAGATCATCAAGGGTGCGTAATCGGCCTTGTGGGCTACTTCGATTAAGGTGATTTGGTCGTCCGACATCGCTTCGACATGGCGTATCCACGGTTCTAAGCCTAGCCCGTTATAAAACACAATATGGGTTTCTTCTAACGCAAGCACGTTGGGCGGCGTTAACTCCCAGAGGTGAACATCTTCACCCCGTGGAACAATAACGTTGACGCTGACTGCGTCACCAGCGACTCGCTTGACCAAGTCTTCTATCACTGAAAACGAGGCCATAACGCGCAGCGTTGTGTTGGCATAGGATGGTGTTGTGCTTATTAATGCGACGAATAAGAGCGTACACATCCAGGTAACCCGCTTTAACATCCCACGCTCCTAACTGGCTAGAAAGTATCTAAAAAATTGTCTTAAAAACGATCATAAAGGCTATCTTAAAAACTATCCCAAAAGCTGCCCGCAAAGCTATCCCAAAAGCTGCCCGCAAAGCTATCCCAAAAAAGACGGCAGATAATAAAGACTGCGGCGGACAGTTGCCAGTTCCAATGCACCGGTAATTCGAGAGGATGTTGCCTAAGGGAGGATTTCCTCCAGGGGCAAGTGCCACTATGCTGAATAATATTCCCCTCATCATAGCGTGCCTTATGACTGACCGAACGGTTTCTTCTTTGCGGCGTCGGCGTGGCCACCCACAAGGCCGCGATTTATCCCCTGTAGCGCTTCGCCCTGCGGGCGCTGCTGGGTGACGAGCGACAACAGCCTGCGTTGCGCTAACGTGGTCAGTTACTTGAACATCTGCGCGGTGCGGGTGTGTGATTCGCTCTCCTGCCAGTTGGCCGAAGCCGTCGCGAATCTACTCACCAATCCGGCGCTCGATCCTTATGGCAAAATCCCTGAGTTTAAGTACGCTGCCTGTCGACTCACCCAGGGCGGCACTTAACCCCTGCAAGAGAGGCTCGGGTTGCGGTATCATCGAACGCATGAAGCGGATGGCAATCGATGACTAATCTGGGGAACCGCCTGGATGACAAAAGAGCCATTGCACAGGCGATTATAGGAGTATCAAAGGGTTATGGCTCAAACAGTCTTAATGCTCGATAACTACGATAGTTTCACGTTCAACATCGTGCAGTACCTTGGCGAGCTGGGCGCAGACGTCATCACTCACCGTAATGATGAGATCACCATTGAGCAGATCGAAGCGCTGGCGCCGACCCATTTGGTGGTGTCGCCAGGGCCCTGCACGCCCAATGAGGCGGGTATTTCCATGGCCGCCATTGAACACTTCGCGGGCAAACTGCCTATCTTGGGTGTTTGCCTTGGCCATCAGGCCATTGGCCAAGTCTATGGTGGCAAGGTGGTGCGCGCACCACAGGTTATGCACGGTAAAACATCAGTCGTACGGCACGATAGCCAAGGCGTGTTCGAAGGGTTGGATAACCCCGTGGAAGTGACCCGTTATCATTCCCTGGTCGTCGATAAAGAGACGCTGCCGGATTGCTTGGAAATTACCGCCTGGACCGGCGAAGACGACGTGACCCCCGGCTTGATAATGGGGTTGCGCCACCGCGAGCTGGATATTGAAGGGGTGCAGTTTCACCCTGAATCCATTCTTACCCGCCAAGGCCATGAGCTTTTGGCCAATTTTTTAAAACGCGGCTGACGGCCGGTTTCAAACGCTTTAAGGGCTCCACTGCTTATGCAAATGCGAGACGCGATTAATGCGGTGATGCGCCGCGAAGACCTCTCTTTCGATGCCATGCACGCTTTGATGCGCCAAATCATGACTGGCGATGCCTCTGACGCACAAATTGGCGGGCTGCTGGTCGGTCTGGCAATGAAGGGCGAAAGTGCTATCGAAATTAGCGCTGCCGCCCAGGTAATGCGCGAACTAATGAAGCGTGTTGAGCTTAACGCTGAGAACGTGGTGGATATCGTCGGTACCGGTGGCGATGGCGCTAATTTGTTTAACGTTTCCACCGCGGCCAGTTTTGTGGCTGCCGCCGCCGGTACTCATGTGGCCAAGCACGGTAACCGCAGCGTTTCGTCGTCTTCCGGCAGTGCGGATTTATTCGATGTGGCGGGTATCTATCTCGACCTTAAACCTGATCAGGTAGCGCGCTGCATCGAGCAGGTGGGCGTGGGCTTTATGTTTGCCCCTAACCACCACCCGGCCATGCGTTACGCCATTGGCCCACGTCGCGAAATGGGCGTGCGCACCCTGTTCAATATTTTGGGCCCGTTGACCAACCCCGCTGGCGCGCCCAACCAAGTGCTCGGTGTTTATGCCCCCGAACTGGTGCCGTTAATGGCAGAAGTGCTTAAAACCTTGGGTAGCCGCCACGTGATGGTCGTGCACTCCGAGGAGGGGCTGGATGAAATATCATTGGCCAGCCCGACGTTAGTCGCTGAGCTAAAAGAGGGTGAGATTACCCAGTACACCATTACACCCGAGGAACTGGGCATTGAGCGCCAAAGCTTGGCAACGCTGAAGGCCAGCAGTGCCGAAGACAGCCTGCGCTTGGTCAAGGCAGCGCTTTCAGGTGAAGGTGCCGCTGCTGATATGGTCGCGCTGAACGCTGGTGCGGCGCTTTACTGTGCGGGGGTGGCCGACACACTGAAAGAGGGCGTGATGGTCGCCCAAGACGCCCAGGCGTCCAAACTGCCGCTGGAAAAACTCAAAGAGCTTTCGCACTTTACCAGCGTGTTTAAGCAATAAGATTTTCAGCAGCACGCTTTTAAATAAGAAGAGACCACTATGACTCAACAGTCAACGCCGACTATTTTAACCCGCATTCTGGCCCGCAAAGACCAGGAAGTGGCTGAGCGCCGCCAAGCCGTCTCTGAAGCGGATTTACTTGCGCTAGGAGAGCAGCAGAGCGCCCCGCGTGGCTTTATTGAGGCCCTCAATACGCGCATCGCCACTGGAGATGCTGCCATTATCGCCGAGGTGAAAAAAGCCTCTCCCTCGAAAGGCGTTATTCGTGAGGAGTTTCACCCGTCCGATATCGCCAAAAGCTATGCGCAAGGGGGCGCTGCCTGTCTATCGGTGCTCACCGATGCCGACTTCTTCCAGGGCCATGAAGACTACCTGATTGCCGCGCGGGATGTGTGCACGCTACCGGTGATTCGTAAAGACTTTATCACCCATGGTTATCAGGTCAGTGAAGCGCGAGCCATTGGTGCCGACTGCATCCTATTGATCGTCGCCGCCCTGGATGACGCACAGCTGCGTGATCTACACCAGCAGGCCAATCAACTGGGAATGGATGTGTTGGTAGAGGTGCACGATGCAGACGAGCTGGAGCGCGCCTTGGCGTTGGAGCTAAAGTTGGTGGGTATCAACAACCGCAATTTGCACACCTTTGACACCAGTCTCAATACCACGCTGGATCTGCTGCCGCGTATACCTGAGAGCGTTACCGTGATTACCGAATCGGGCATTCACACCCGCGATGACGTAGAACTAATGCGCGACCACAACGTTAACGGCTTCCTGGTGGGCGAGGCGTTTATGCGCGAAAGCGACCCCGGCTTAGCGCTTAAACGGCTCTTCTTTTAATCGAAGCCTCCCCTAATAAAACACTCCCTTAGGCCGATCGTGTTGGGTTTTTCCAGCTCAGCACGGCCACCGTCAGGGCAGGTAAGAAGGTGACGGTGACAATTGCCGTGCCCAGCAACCCAAAGAGCACAATGGCACCGACGCCGCGGTAAAGCTCGGTGCCTTCCCCCGGTAAAAACACCAGCGGTGAAAGGCCGCACAGGGTCGTCAGTGTGGTCATCGCAATGGGCCGTAACCGGCTCTCTACGGCTTGATGTACGGCGTCACGAACGCTCATGCTCGCCGTGCGCAGATTCTCCCTCGCCTGATGAACCACCAAAATAGGGTTATTGACCACCGTTCCCATCAGAATTAAAAAGCCAAGCATGGTGATCATGTCGAACGGCTGGCTGATGGCGTTCAAGCCAATTTTCGGTAGTTGGGCGCCGACGGTATTCATCAGCCATAGCCCCACAATGCCTCCCGCGGCGCCGAGTGGAATGGTAGCCAGAATCAGCAGTGGATAACCCCAATGGGCAAAAATGGCCACCAGTAACAAATAGACGATTGCCAAGGCAATCAACGCATTGCCAGTAAGGGCTTGGCGGGTAGCGTCTAATTGGTCGCCTGCGCCGCTGACGGTGACATTAATGTTAGCTGGCAGCGTACCTTCGTCGCTCATGGCCTCTATCACTTCCCGCTGCATGCGCTCGATACCCGCTTCCAGCGCCACGCTGCGCGGTGGTATGACGTCCAGCGTGACACTGCGACGCCCATCGACGCGCCGCAGGGTAGCCGTCCCCACGGTTTCACGAATCTCAGCGAGAGTATTAAGCGGCACGTTGATGCCCGACGGTGTGTGGATAGGCAGGGTGGCGAGGTCATCCAGCGCGATATTCCCCGCGCCAGGGCCGTAGCCGTAGAGATCGATTTTCTCGTCATCGAGGTAAAAATCATCCAGGTAGGCGCCGTTGGTGAGCACTGCCACGGTGGTGCCTAGGGTGCTGGTGTCCATACCCACCTCAGCAGCGCGTTCCCAGTCGGGATACACTTCAATCAACGGTTGGCCGAGATCCAGGGCGGAAGGGCGGGACTGAATGCGTGGGTTGTCGAAAACGTCTTGAGCGCGTTGGTAAATGGCATTGGCGGTGGTGTAAAGCTCGTTTAAATCGTTACCGGCGATATCCAGCGTGATACTGCGTGTACCGCCGTCATTGCTGGAAATAATCGAGCCCCGGGCGGCGAAGGCACGCATATCCGGGTAGGCTTCAAAACGCTGGGTGAGTGCATCCATCAAGGCTTCAATATGGGTGGGATCGCTGGTTTCAGCAATGATCCGCAGGCTTTGAGCTTCGGCTTGAATGCCCATGGTGCTAATCGGCGGAATATCGGTATCGCCACGCTCAAAGCGTTCAGGATCGGCGCCTACATGGGGCTCGAGCTCTTGCTGCAGGGTTTGGGCAATCGCATCCATGGTGGCTAAGTTATAGCTCGCCGGGGCATTCATGCTCACAAAGGTTTTGGCCTCTTCGCCTTCGGGCAAGTACTCCGCTGGGGGCGTCAGCCAAACGAAAATCCCAATGCCACCGGCAATGCCCAGCACGATGGCAAAGAAGCGCCGGGGAGCAGTGCGAATCATGCTATCCACTATCCATAAGCAGCCACGCACCCAGTGCGGTGCTGCCGTTGAAGCGCTCTCTTTACCACGAAAATCGATATGCGCGCCAAGGGTGGGAATGACCGTTATCGCCACTACCATCGAAATGATAATCGAGGTAGAGATGGCCACCGCAATATCCGAATAGAGCTGACCGGCTTCCTGCTGAATAAAGAAGATCGGTACAAACACCAATATAGTGGTCAGCGTTGAGGCGAGCACCGCGGGCCATACTTGCTTGACGCCCTCGAGCGCCGCTTCAAAGCGCGCGAAACCACGACGGCGCTGGGTTTCTATGCTCTCTAGCACTACGATGGTGTTGTCTATCGTCATGCCAATGGCGAAAGCAACGCCCGCCAGCGAAATGACGTTGAGTGTACGGCCCGCCAATAGCAGGCCTAGAAAAGCAGCGATAGTGCAGATGGGAATACCAATAATCCCGGCCACGGTGGCGCGTGCAGAGCGCAAAAACGCGTACATCACCAGGGTGGCAAATAGTGCACCGAGGCCCAAGTTGACCCAAACGTTAGCAATTGATGATTCGACATAACGCACGTCATCGCTGGAAAGCGTCATGCGCATGCCTTGCTCTGCCAGGAGCCCTTCGTTAAGCGCCGCGACTTCATCCAGCATAGCGCGCTTGATATCGATTACATTGGCACCCGGCTCACGGCGCACCTGCACACTCAGTACCGGCTGGCCATCCGAGCTGTAAGCCCGGGAGGTTAGTTCGGCGTAGGATTGTTGCACCTTGGCGATATCGCCAAGGCGGGTAACGGCGTCACCCTCTCGTTTAAGAATTAGCGCTTCAAGGCTCTCAACATCTTCAAACCGACCGACGGTGCGCAGCAGGTAGCGGCGTTTGCCGCTCTCCAGGTTACCGCCGGACACATCCTGGTTGCGTGCCTGAAGCGCGGCCTGAATATCGGGAATGCTCAACTCACGGGCGGCCAGTGCCTCAGGGTCGATCAATAGCTGCATTTGCCGCTCGGCGCCACCGGAAACCGTGACTTCCGAAACACCCGCCACACTCTCCAGCCGCGGCCTTACATTGTCTTCCAGGTAGTCGCGCATGGCGGGCATATCGAGCTGGCGCGGGTTGCCCTCCCGGGGGCCAACGTTAAAGTACATAAAGGCATTGGCGGAAAAGGAGTTGGCGACGATGCGGGGCTGGTCGACGTTGTTGGGGTAGGAGGGCACTTGGCTTAGCGCGTTGTTAACCCGAATCAAGGTCTCGGTGAGATCGACCCCAAACGGGAATTCCAGCTCGATTTCGGCGCTACCGCTGCTAGCGGTGGACTCCATGCGCTGCAGGTTGGGCACGTTGCGTAGGAATTCCTCCTGCTCGATCAAGATGTCTTTTTCGATATCCTGTGGCGTGGCACCCGGCCACTGGGTCTCGATGCCCACGACGCGGGTTTCAAGGTCGGGAATCATCTGAACCGGGATCCGCCAGATGGCCGCGATGCCTAGAATCAGAAGGATCAGGGTAATCACACTGACCAAAATGCCGTGACGAATAATGGCGGCAAACATAGGTGAGGGGGCTCCTTTAGTCGTCGCTTAGGGTCACGTTCTGCCCCTCTTCGAGGCGCTCATTACCAACGACGATGACGCGGTCTCCCGCTGATAGCCCCTCATTAACAGCCACTTCTCCCAGGTGGCTGCTGCCGATTTCAACGCGTTGCTCAAAGGCTTGCCAAGTACCGTCGGTTTGGCGGGCGAGCCAAACGCTAACGCTGCCATCGGGCCGGCGAATCAATGCATCCCGCGGTACGCTGGGCCCGCTCTCGCCGTTAACCTGTAACTGGCCCTCTACGGCCATGCCCGGCAGCATCTCAAGCGGAGTATCTACTGCTGCGCGAAGTAGAAACTGCCGCGAACTGGCATCCAAGGGAATACGTGCCAGGGTGCGTGCCGTGTGCCATTGATCATCGCCTTCCAGGCGCACCTCTAAGGTGGAACCTTCAAAGCGTTGGTAAGCCGCCAGCGGTACCGAAAAATCGAGCCTAAGCGACGCTAAATCAACCAGCGTGAGCAGGGCATCACCCGGGTTGACCCACTCGCCAACGTTGCTCTCCCGTTGGGTAACCATACCGTCAAAGGGGGCACGTATTTGATGACGCTCTAGCTGGAGCTGAGTGAGTGCATAGTCTGCGCGGCGCGCTTCAAGCGTGGCCTGCGCGGCGGCCAGCCTGCTTTCACGTTGGCGCCGGTCACTGGCAGCAAAGTTTTGCGCCGAGAGCTGATTCGCCTCGTTAACTAAACGCTGAGCTTCGTCGCGCTCAGCTTCTGCCTGGGCCAGATCGGCGCGGGCGCGCTGGTTTTCTAAGGTGATATAGCGGGTATCGAGGGATAGCAACGGCTCGCCTTGGGTGACGTTGTCGCCCATTTCAACCGCCAGCTCACTGACCAAGCCTGCTTCCGCGCTCGAAAGTTGTGAGGTACGCAGGGCTGTAACACTGCCCGTGAGAGGCAGTATTTCTATTCGCGGTGCGTCGGCCACTATCTGTGTTACAACACGGTTTTCTTGCGCCGTGATGACACCCGACAAACTAAGCGTTAATAACCCAACGCTTAGGCGGGGCAGTAGAGGGAGTAGAGACAACAAGGCAGCTCCTGAAAACGCTTAAATGCATCGCGTCGTGTCTATTGACGTTCCGTGTTTAACTCTCTCAACCTTATACAAGGCTTTCTTATTGTACAATCTTTAACCGCTTTTTAAGGCCGTTAATAATGCTTGTAAAGGGTGGGGAAGCGCCGTTTTCGAGTAGCGCTTGGCTTGGCTCCGGCAGGAGTAGCCGGTGGCGAGTAGCTTGCCCGCATGGTCACTTGCTTCCACTTGGGGCTGCCAGGACTGCGCATAGATAGCCTTTGAGGTGGCGGCGTTGCGCGTTTCGTGACCATAGGTGCCCGACATACCGCAGCAGCCGGTTGCCATTAGCTCAAGCTCTAATCCAAACGCGGCAAATACCTGCTGCCATGCTTTGGGGCTGCCGGGGGCGTTGGTTTTTTCCGTGCAGTGGGAAAGCAGCTTAAAGCCAGGGTCGGTGAGCGTTAATGCGC
>NZ_JBRAMC010000009.1:0-137254 GCF_052959335.1 Vreelandella sp. H-I2 | reverse complement strand
TTCTGAGGCACCAACTCGTCAAGCGTGACCATCTCGAGTTCAAACTGTTGGGGAGAGGGATCTTTTAGCATGTGCCCATAAAAGCAAAGCGCTGGCAAAAGCGCCAGCGCTTTGTCAGCAACCTGAGGGCGCTATTAGCGCCCTTTTACTATTTTGGGCTGGACCGTCATTGAAAGGCTCTAAGAAGGGCGCTACTCGCTATGGACGGCTCTTATGCGTCCGTTATCGTCTAACGCGACCATGACAAAACGCGCCTCCGTCACTTTTTGACGCTCTTCTATCCGCTGCCCATGGGGCGGGCGCACCCAGACCTCGACGTCAATTTTGATTGAGCTATGGCCAATCTCTTGTACCTGGGTGTAGACGCTGACCATGGAGCCAACACGCACTGGACTTAAAAAGTCCATGGCTTCAATGGCTACAGTGGCCGTACGGCCACCCGCTTCACGCCCAGCCGCCAATTCAGCAGCCTGATCCATTTGATTAACCAGCCACCCCCCGGGAATATCACCATAAAGATTGGTATCTTGACGAGAAGCCAGTAATTTTAAAGTAAGCTTTCCTTGAGGGGCGGGTACGTCGTCCAAATCGGTTTCCAGAAGAGTCATGGGTTAGTCGCTTAGTCAGTTTATTGTTGTAAACGTTGTAGAAAGTCTACGTTGTCGATGGGCGTTGCTGCATCGCAACACAAAGGGATGAATTTAGTTAACCATAAGAGGACGCCCGTTTGAATACTCTTTTAATTATTCTTTTAACGACGCTTACAAATATACCTTTAAAAGCGATTTCCTCTTATGAAGACTTACGTTTCGCTCTAAAACGCACCCTATTACACTGGATATTGGCATTTCTGGTAATGGTGACGCCCTTCGCCTGGGGGCAATCGTCCTCAATGAGCGGCACTTTAGGCGCAGTGGGCTCAGACACCATGGCAGGCCTAATGCTACGTTGGGGCGAAACGCTTACCACCCACTACCCAGACGTAACGTTACAGTTTCAAGCAAGCGGTTCAGCCAGTGCGCCAACATCCTTAGTAGCTGGCACTACCCGACTTGGCCCTATGTCCCGCCCGATGACCCCAGAAGAACGCGATAATTTTATTGAGCGCTATGGCTACCCACCGCTGGAATTAAAGGTCGCCCGTGACGCGCTTATCATCGTTGTGCATCGTCATAATCCGCTTCGCGCGCTAAACCGCCAGCAGGTCGATGCCATCTTCTCAACCACGCGCACCTGTGGCGCCGATGCGCCCATCAGGCGCTGGGATCAGCTACCCTCTACACAGGACTGGGCATTTGGCAGTATTGCGCTACATGGGCGTAACCTTGCCTCCGGCACCCATGGGCTATTTCAACAACGAGCGCTATGCGGTGGCCACTTTCGCAACGATATTAGCGAGCACCCTGGTTCATCGGCTGTCGTCGCTGCGGTGGGTGAGTCTGTTAATGCAATGGGGTACGCCGGGTTTAATCACCTGACCCCGGCCGTGCACGCGTTAAGCCTGTATAACGAAGACGGTATCGCCATACCACCCGATGAAGCGGCGATACAGAGCGGTGATTATCCGTTGTCGCGCTACCTTTATCTTTATGTGAATCTTCCGCCAGGAGAGAGCTTACCACCAGCCGAGCAGGCGCTGCTCACGTTGATTATGTCCGACGAGGGCCAACAGATTGCACGCGCATCCGGGTTTGTGCCTTTAACCCCAAGCGTCCTTAACGCTCAGCAAAGGTGGTAAACCCCTGTCATCTAAATGACACATAAGTGTCTTAGGGTATGGAGTCAATTTATGTACGTTGTTCTACGCACACTGGTCAGCTTTGTGACCTCCCTGGTTTTGCCATGCCTAGTTTTGCCATGATAGCGACATGACCCCACCTCGGTTAACCTCTTCTCGACAGCCGCTCCGGCTGCTGCAGGATCGCGTGGCCACCGGTTTAATTACGGCGGGCGGTGTTGGCGTATTGCTGGCGATCCTTGCTATCGGCATTTTTTTGGTGTGGGAAACCCTGCCGCTGCTGGTGATTGGCGATACCTTGGCCCTCGCCAAGCTCTCTCCCCTGGCGTGGGGCACCCTTAAAGCTGCGCTAGCCGCGCTGCTATTCGCGATTCCCGTTGCCTTAGGGGCGGCGATCTACTCTGCTCTGTTTATGTCAGCGCGCCTGCGTGCACGTATCAAGCCTGCGTTAGAAATGATGGAGGCCATTCCCGGCGTGGTGGTAGGTTTTATCGCCGGGCTCATTTTAGCGCCATGGGTAGAGCGCCACTTGGCCAGCGTTTTAGTGCTGATTATTTGGCTGCCGCTCAGTGCCGGGCTTGCGGGTTTGCTCTGGCAACTGACCAAAACGCGCCTGCGTCGCCAATTACCGTTCTCCTGGGCAGGTCTCTGGCTAATACCTTGGCTCGCGTTGATGATGGCGATAGCGCTATGGCTTACACCGTGGATAGAGCAGCAGTGGTTAGGTGGTGATCTGCGCCAATTACTTGATCAACGTTTTGGCATGGATTACGCGACCCGTAACGCGCTGATTGTCGGTATTGCGATGGGGTTTGCTGTTATCCCCAGCATCTATTCACTGGCAGAAGATGCGCTCGCCGATGTGCCACCTAGCTTAATAGAGGGTGCCCAGGCGCTGGGTGCCAGCCGTTGGCAAGCGTTATGGAAGGTTGCTCTCGTGGCCGCTGGCCCAGGGATATTCTCAGCGGTCATGATCGGCGCTGGACGGGCAGTAGGCGAAACCATGATTGTGCTTATGGCCAGCGGCAATACCGCCCTGTTTAGCGCCAGTCCGTTTGAAGGCATGCGCTCCATGGCCGCCGCTATCGCCATTGAGTTGCCAGAAGCATCACCCGGAGGGCTGACCTACCATCTGCTGATTTTGGCCGCGCTGGTGTTGTTTATCTTCACGTTTCTGGTCAATACCCTTGCCGAAGTCGTCCGCCAGCGTTTGCGCCGCCGCTTCCGCCAGATGGGGGGCACATTATGACCTCAGTTTTGACCCACGCCGCCTCTCGCCGACCTCGTTTTAGCCGGGCAAATGATGTATGGCCCTGGCTTTGCGCAGCCAGCGTAGCGCTCTCCCTGCTGATGCTCGGCGCCCTACTCACGCTGCTGCTGGTGCGCGGGCTAGGGCACTTCTGGCCCGCTACGCTGGAAGAGGTCACCCTTGACTCGGGCGAAACCTTTGCTGGTCAAGCCGTACGCGAAGTCGCGCTACCCCAGCGAGCAGGGGATGAACGCCTCTACTTTACCGGCAACCAGGATATAGAGGGCGTGCGCTGGCGTTGGGTGGCGATTGATGAAATTACCGAGCGCGCCCAGCCAGACGATTTGATTCGTCTTGATCGCAGCCCCTGGGGCGACTTTATTGGCCGGTTGGTCGCCATAGAGCAGCAGGGCCAGCGGTGGGAGGGAGACGCTGCCTGGCAACGATTGACCTCTTTATTGGCGCTCCCCGTCAGCCAACGCCAGGATAGCCAACTGATGCTTACCACCGTGGACGGCCAAACCCTGCGCCAACCGCTGGCCAGCGTGTCGAGCGCTCAGGCTCCCAATGCCATGAGCGTGTGGCAGAAAACGCTCGCCTGGGGAGATGCAGTTTGGCGGTTTCTGAGTGAGGGCCCTCGGGCAGCCAACACCGACGGTGGCGTCTGGCCAGCGATATTTGGCACGGTACTGATGGTGATTTTAATGTCAGTGATGGTGACCCCGTTTGGGGTGCTGGCCGCTATTTATCTCAATGAAATTGCTCACCAGGGGCGGCTGATCCGATTGGTACGTATTGGTGTGCGCAATCTGGCGGGCGTTCCGTCGATTGTGTATGGCGTATTTGGTTTGGGCGTGTTTGTTTACGGCATTGGCGGCTCGCTGGATGAGTGGTTCTTCAGCGACACGCTCCCCTCGCCCACGTTTGGCACTGGCGGCCTGCTATGGGCATCACTCACCCTTGCATTGCTAACCCTGCCGGTCGTGATTGTAGCAACCGAGGAAGGGCTGGCGCGCATTCCTGAGGCCCAGCGGGAAGGTGCCGTAGCACTTGGCGCTACTCGCCTGGAGATGCTTACCCGCGTTGTACTGCCAATGGCGACCCCGGCTATGCTGACAGGCGTCATTTTAGCGGTTGCCCGCGCTGCTGGTGAGGTAGCTCCGTTGATGCTCGTTGGCGTCGCCAAGTTAGCACCACAGATGCCGATAGATAGTGAGTTTCCTTACCTCCATCTAGATCGCAAGTTTATGCACCTTGGCTATCATTTATTTGACACCGCCTTTCACGGCGAAGATGTGCAAGCAGCCATCCCGCTGGTTTACGCCACGGCGCTACTTTTAGTGTTGATTGTGCTGGTGCTTAACCTAACTGCCATATTTCTGCGTCATTATCTTAGGCGTCAACGGGGAAACGAATGCTAGCGTCATTACATTCAGCTAATACCTCTCAGGCTCCAGTGGCGCACTTTTCGTCCGAGCACAGTTGCCTGAGCATCGATCACTTGAGCCTCGCCTATGCGGGGAAAGAGGCGTTGCGCGACTTAACCCTTAGTGTTCCGCGTCATCGCGTGACGGCTTTTATCGGTCCCTCAGGGTGCGGTAAATCAACCCTGTTAAGAGCCATTAATCGCCTCCACGATCTGAATGAATCGGTCACCCATAGCGGTAAAATCTCGCTGGAAGGGCAAGATATTCACGCCCCGCAAACGAATGTGACCGAGCTGCGGCGGCGGGTGGGGATGGTATTTCAAACACCCAACCCCTTTCCTATGTCGATCTATGAAAACGTCGCCTTTGGATTACGCTTGCAGCAGCGCCTTCCCAAACGCAAAAGGGATGACATTATCGAATGGGCCTTAACTTCCGCCGCGCTATGGGACGAGGTCAAAGACCGCCTTCACCGCTCCGCCTGGCAGCTTTCAGGTGGCCAGCAGCAGCGCCTCGTCATCGCCCGCACGTTAGCCGTACAGCCCGACGTACTACTGCTGGATGAACCGGCCTCAGCGCTAGACCCCATTTCAACGCTCAAAATTGAGGAGTTGATTCGTAACCTCAAGTCAGAGCTGACGTTAGTACTGGTCACGCACAATATGCAACAAGCGGCGCGCGTATCGGATTACACCGCCTTTTTGCACCAAGGTGAGCTGGTTGAATACGGCCCTACTGATCAGGTCTTCACCAACCCCCGTTTGCAACGCACCGAAAACTACATCACCGGCCGCATCACCTAGGCCTTATCGACTGAAATGTCAGGAGTGCTCCATGGATATTACGAGCGATACCCACAGCCAGCATATCTCTCGCCAGTTCAACCAGGAGCTGGAAGAGCTAAAAACCCATCTGATGGCGATGGGCGGTTTAGTAGAGAAGCAAGTGCAGGATGCCGTTTTTGCATTGCTGGAAGGCGATACCCGCTTGGCCGAACAAGTGCGGGATAATGATCGTCAGGTCAATGATCTGCAGCTGCAAATTGACGATGAATGCACTCGGGTACTGGCGCGGCGCCAGCCTGCCGCGTCCGATCTACGCTTGGTGCTCGCCGTTATCCGCGCCACGTCTGATCTTGAGCGCATTGGCGATGAGGCCAGCAAAATCGCCCGCAATGCCCTGCTACTGAGCGAAAGTACCAGCACTATTCGTGGTTTGGTGGAAGTGCGCCATATCAGCGAGCACGTCCGCAAAATGCTGCGCGATGCACTCACCGCCTTTGCCCGCTTTGACACCGACTTGGCCATGCAGGTAGTGCGTGAAGATGAGCTGGTGGACGACGAGTATAGCAGCGCGATGCGCTCACTCATGACGTTTATGATGGAAGATTCACGCTCCATTACCTCTGTCCTCAGCATCATGTGGGTTTTGCGCGCACTTGAGCGCGTCGGTGACCATGCTGATAACCTTGCCGAGTACGTGGTTTATCTTGTCAAAGGGTTGGATATCCGCCATAGCGATCCCGACAACCTTGACCCGCAGGTACTAAAAAAGTCTTGACCTGAAAGGGGTTTCCTCCTGCAATACGTCCAGGCCGCTGAGCGGCCTGGACGTTTGAATCACAAGGAGTCTCCCCATCATGCTGGATGCTGTCACTGCGCTTAGCCGAGGCACACGCTGTGTGTATCAGCCAGGTATGCGCCGCTATGTGTTTCTACCCATTCTGGTCAACCTGATTGTTTATGTCAGCATGTTCATCTTTGTGCTTAACCGCTTCGATGGATGGCTAGCCCACTGGATGAGCATGGTGCCGACCTGGCTCGATTGGCTCTCCTGGCTTATTTGGCCCCTGTTCGTGATTAGCCTGCTCGTGGTGGTGTTTTTCACCTTCACGCTGGTAACCAGCTTAATCGCCGCTCCTTTTTACGGTTTTTTGGCCGCCAAGGTCGAAACGCAAGTTACGGGCAACGAGCCCATTGATGACCGTAACCTTACCAAAACAGCTATCGATGCCGTTGGTCGCGAGTTTGTTAAGCTCGCCTATATTCTCCCGCGTGCTGCTGGCCTGTTTGTAATTAGCTGGATTCCAGGGCTGAATTTAGCTGCCCCACTGCTGTGGGCGCTATTTTCCGCCTGGGTAATGGCCATTACTTATTTGGACTACCCTATGGATAACAACAAAGTGACGTTTGCCGATATGCGCCAACGACTTTCGAAACGCTGGTGGCAAAGCCTCAGCTTTGGCGGATTGGTCACACTTATCACCTGGATTCCATTGGCCAATCTTTTTCTGCTTCCTGGTGCAGTGGCGGGCGCCGTACTGCTCTGGGATGACCACTACAGAGACGCATATAATGACGCACGCGGCATCACACCACAGTAGGCGCTTATTACCTGTGCTCGGCGACTTTGCTACTGTTACGTGCTAGATCGCACTCCTGCTCTCAATCAACAATAAAGGAATAAACGAATGATCAAACCCATCACTTGGCTGGGTGTGTGTGTTGTCAGCGCCCTTTCTCTGGTGGCGTCAGTAGCGATAGCTCATGACGTCCAAACAGACGCTATGCGTATCGCGCACCCCTTCGCCACCCCAACCCCTCCGGGAGCTAGCAACGGCGCTGCTTATGTGGATATCACCGCCTTGTCAGCCCCTGTTACCCTGATGGGTGCAAGCAGCCCAGCCAGCGACACAGTTGAACTGCATGAAATGCAAATGGACGGCGATATGATGCAGATGCGCCATGTGGACGAGATTCGCGTCGAGGCCGGGGAGACCACTGCCATGCGCCCCGGAGGCGGCTTGCACTTAATGCTGATTGGGTTAGCCGAGCCGCTAAAAGAGGGCGAACGGTTTCCCCTCACGCTCACCTTTGCTGAACAAGGTGATGTGGACATCGAAGTCTGGGTACAAAGTGCCCAAGAAGGTAGCGAAGCTGCGGAAGGCCATCACCATCACTGAGTGCTATTGTGCTTCTGGACACAAAAAATCAGACCCCGCCTAGGCAGGGTCTAAGAACACAATTTATGACAATGGCTAACACTAGCTTCCATTCCTTTTGCGGGACTCCAACCTTGGAATTTAACCCTGACTAGCGCTCTGATTGTCGTTTGATCCATTCCTTGAATCCATGTGCATCCCTGATGTGTGGCATGCATTTGCATGATTCACCCACCCCATTAACGTAACATATCCCCAGCCTATTGCAAGTTTTTGTTACAAAACGTGTCCAATGCTTTCATGCTGCGTTAAAAACTTTATGCGTATGCCTAAACTTCGCAGTTGCTCATTATTTCTAGCCAGCCTTAGCTAGACCAACCGGTGCAATCGTTATAGAAAACAGAGAGAAGGGATGTAAAAAGGTAAAAAAAGAGAAAGAAAAGAAAAGAAAAGAAAAGAAAAGAAAAGAAGAAAATACTGGGATAGCGAGGGTAGCAAAAGCAGGCAACAAAAATTAGGCCCCGTTTACGCGGGGCCTGATATCAGAATAGGTAATAACTAACACTAGCTTCCACTCCTTGTGCGGGACTCCAACCTTGGAATTTACCCTCACTAGCGTTTTGATTGCCTACTGATTCATCCATGAATCTAAAAACCATCCTTGCCTATGAAACATCCTGTTTTGATCGCTTCATCATCCGTTGAAAAAGCATATCTTACATATCGTAAAACTAACCTGTGTTAACGAATAATTGAGAAAATTAATCAGCGCTATTTTCTTCAACTAATTCTTCAGGTGTGTATTCTTCATCACCACTAGTATCTGTTGAATTTGGCTCACCGACAGTATCTGGACCTTGGGTATTATGGTCAGTAGTCAGCTCTTCTTTTTCGTAGTCACCTGAACCCGCCTTACCATGAGACTGGCTATCCATCGGCTGCTCTTCAGCCGTGATACCTTGGTTCTCATCAATAGAAGAATTCTCATCTGTTTGAGCAAAGGCTAGCGGGCTCGCCACTAGACCAAAAGAAACACCTAAAATGCCAGCTTTCTTGAGAAAATCCTTGGACATCATATTCCACCTCCGATCGCTGTTTGATACTACTTCGTTAAGAAAGAAGGGCTAACCAGTAGCCAGCATTTCCTGCGGTCGTCTTCCTTAATCTTAATACTGCACTGATTATGCCAATCTGCCAAAAAAAAATAAAAAATAATTATAATCAATTATTTAATAAAAAAAACAAAGCATTGTTTAAAAGCCCAATACTTGAAACATAACGCAGGGAATGTATAGAAATGACACATGCGCAAAGTATTACCAATCGTGGATGCCAACATTGCACATATTTACAAGGATTATGCGGTGTAACCCGTCTCAGGATTGGATAAGACGCGAGGAGGGAAAGACGCAGCGAAAAAGTGCCCCTTTGCCGGGGTGGGATTCAACGTGCAGTTGCGCATCATGACGTAACAATACGTGCTTCACGATCGCCAAGCCTAAACCGGTGCCGCCGGTCGCGGTGCTACGTCCTTTATCAACACGGTAGAAACGTTCGGTTAGTCGGGGAATATGGACGGGGTCAATACCCTCGCCATTGTCTTCAACGTCTATGCAACCACCGCCGGTAGTGCTCGATCTCCAGCGTATTGTGATATGGCTTCCCATCGGTGTATAGCGAACGGCGTTGAAGGCTAGATTTGAGATCGCACTACGGATTTCCTGCTCACTACCAAGCAGGCGTGCATCACTTTCAAGCGCTACGGTAATAGTATGTCGCTGATGCGAAAGAGCCAGCGCATCGTCACAGATGCTTTGTAATAAAGGACCAAGTGATAATGGATGATGGTCTTTACCGCCCTGGTCAATTTCCAGACGAGATAGAAGCAATAAATCATTTACCAAATTTTGCATTCGCTGTGTCTGTTCCTGCATTTGGTGAATGCTCTTACCTAAACGCGGAGGCAACTGGTCGGCAATATCAGTGTAGGTTTCTAGGTAGCCGGAAAGGACCGTTAAAGGAGTGCGCAGCTCGTGGGATACGTTGGCAACAAAATCACGCCGCATCTGCTCCAGGCGATGCAAGCGAGTGATATCCCGTGCCATCACTAGCCTTTCATCATCACCATACAAAGTAATTTGATACTGCAGGATTTGCCGCTCATCAATCGGCGACGTTAGCGTTAACGGCTCGCTATAGTCCCGCGCATTAAAATAGCGGATAAAGCTTGGATCGCGCAGCAGATTAGTAATGTGCTGACCACGGTCATGGGCGGTTTGTAATCCCAGCATGGCTGTTGCAGCGCTATTCCACCATTCCAAGTCACCATGTCTGTCAAGCATCACCACACTGTCGCGCATCGCTTCAGACGACTCTTGGATGCGCGCCAAGGTGGCCCGCAGTCGGCTTTGAGTTATACGCTGACTCTTTTGGTAGCGGTACAAGCGATCAAACAGTTCGCCCCACATTCCTCGGGCCGCAGGCGGTTCGTCGTGAGGGTGAAGAGTTAACCACAAGTAGAGTTCGCGCAACTGCCGCAGGTGGTAAAACAGGCAAACTGCAAGCCCGGCCGCGAGACCCAACCCAGCGGCGCCCAGCAACCACCCTAAGCAAGTACCCAGCGCGGCTAGCCACACTAGTCGCCACAGTTCACGACTCCATAGACGCACATTTATACCCGTGCAGAGAAACGGTAACCGGTACCCCGAACCGTTTGAATCAGGCTTTGATGCACATTGCCTAGCGCTTTTCGCAAGCGACGAATATGTACATCGACCGTGCGCTCTTCCACATATACATTGCCGCCCCATACTTGATCAAGCAGTTGGCTGCGTGTGTAAGCGCGCTCTTGATGGGTCATAAAAAACTGCAGAAGACGGTACTCGGTGGGGCCCATTTCCAGTGCTTTGCCGTGAGCGCTTACCCGGTGGCTCACTGGATCAAGTAACAAGCCGTTAATCTCAATCGGGTCTTCGACGCCACGCGGGGTCGCGCGGCGGAGCACTGCTTTTAGCCGTGCCACCAATTCACGAGGAGAAAAAGGTTTGGTGATGTAATCATCGGCGCCGGCCTCAAGCCCTTGAATTTTATTATCTTCTTCACCCTTGGCGGTGAGCATGATAATAGGAATCTCAGCGGTGGTTTCTTCACGCTTTAAACGTCTAGCCAGCTCGATACCACTGGTTCCAGGCATCATCCAATCAAGCAGCAACAAATCAGGCTGGTGATCGACGACCATGGCATGAGCATCCTGGGCGTTATCCGCTTCAAGCACTCGATAGTCAGCCATTTCCAGCGCTACCGCGATCATCTCGCGAATCGACGCCTCATCATCGACAATCAGAACGGTCTTGGCGGTCATACCAGAGCCTCACGGTGTTCAAAAAACTAGTTCAAAGAAAGCTAGCTAAAGGAAACTAGCTCAATGACATATCAGTGACGATAACACCATGACTTGATGACAATTAGATGACAATAGTAACTATTGCCCAGCTGCAGGCCACCAACTTAGCGCGATTCCAGCAAAAATCAGCAAGCCTGACCAGTGGTTGTTGAGAAACGCCTGAAAGCAGCGATCCCGGTCGCGCTGGTAAATCAAGCGCTGCTGGTGCAGAAAGGTGGCGGCCATGGCGGTAAGCCCCAACCAGAAAAAACCGCCTAACCCGACCCGCCAGCCTACCCAACCCAGCAATCCCAGCGTGGCCACCTGCAGTAAACCGATCATCAAACAATCCGCATTTCCAAACAGTACAGCTGTCGACTTGATACCAATTTTCACATCATCGTCGCGGTCGACCATTGCATATTGCGTGTCGTACGCGACAGTCCATAGCACATTGGCAAAGAACAGCAGCCATGCTTCCAGCGGTACGTAGCCCAGCACCGCGCCAAAGGCCATCGGAATGGCCCAGGAGAACGCCGCCCCCAATACCACCTGTGGAAAGTGGGTATAGCGCTTCATAAAGGGGTAAATAACCGCCAGCAATACACCACCCAACGAGAGCAGTACCGTAAACCAATTGGTCAACAGCACCAGAATAAACGCAGCGGCTACCAGAACAATAAACAGCAACTGAGCCTCAGTTTCACTGATACGGCCGGTGGCTAGCGGACGATGTTTGGTACGTTTCACATGGCCGTCAAAATGGCGATCCGCATAATCGTTCACCACACAGCCAGCAGCACGCATTACATAGACGCCGGCCACAAAAATGAGCAGCACATTTCGCCCCGGTACTCCCTCGCTGGCAAACCACAGCGCCCAAAGCGTCGGCCACATCAACAGCCACGTACCAATGGGTCGATTCAGGCGCATCAGCTGTAAAAAATCTGACACGCGAGCAAACCCCTTTGGCCGCAACAGTGAACGATCCATGTTTACCTCACAGAAATAAGATGCAGACGTTAGCCTAGCGCGAAGGCAAATCCAGTTCATCCGTCATCGCACACAAAAAATACTCTTGGACCAATAGTGACAGACCGCCGTGCTTACAGCCGTGATGAAAAACGGAGCGGCGGCCCCAAGCACAGCGATCTTCTATCCCATTCATACGAGCAAACGGCGGGGGTTGAGACGTGACCTCCAGAGGTCCACGCACTAAACCTGGCTGACGAAATAACCAATTACCTAGTGAGCGCTCACCCAACCTTTCCAAACGATGGCCTTTTACCTGCGTGAGCGGGGCGACCGAGCGAGCCACCACCCACGGCGTTTCATCTAAACAGAGTGCTACTTCTCGCAGCCAAGCGTAGCGCTTGGCGCCAATGCCCAGCGCCTGAGCCTCATCCTGGCGCGGCCAGCCGACGCTCTGGCGTAGCAACCGTACTCGAAACGGCTTCTCGCCACCCGCGGCCATTAAGCGGGCAGTTAACGAGTCGGTTGAGGCAACCCACTTCCACCAGTGAGCGCTCATTGCCGGGCGAGCCGCATCAACGGGGCGCCAGCATGAAAATAGCTGAGCTTGACACAGCGGTGTGTTTAAGCCTGGACTCATAAAATAATGTTAACTTGTTAGACCATAAGGTAGAAGCCGGAAGCTAGGGTAATTACTCCGATAAGGAAAGGCTTCCAACCCTTCAATTTCTAGTTTTTGACATTGATATGAAAAGATAAAACCCTGAGACAGCCACGGTTGCTCCGATAAAGTTGAAAACAATATCAAGCACGGTGTTGTAGTAGCCACCAACCCCATCATCCGGGACTAGCAACACGGCAATAAACTCGATAATTTCATTTATTGCCCCTACGCCCATTGCTGCCATCGTCGCGATAAAGCCGATGAGTAGCGGGGGATGTTTCTGACCCAAATAATGTCTCAGCAAATGGAGAAACAGCAAAGCGACGACGGCATAAAGGTAGGCATGCACGAATTGGTCGAACTTGAGGATGTAAAACTCCCCACTACCGTCAAAGAGAGGAATCATCCGCCATGAGTAGAGTACCCCGTCGTCCACTTGGACACTTCCTCCCATCATGTGCAGCAGCCCCCAGACAGAGATGCCCCACAATAGGGAAGCTGGAATTCGAGTCTGATCACGGGTTCCATAAAGCATGCCAAAAACAAACACGATCACCCCGACATAACCCAGAAACTCGGCATTAAAATTAACGGCAAAATAAGCCGCGAACGCAACGGTATACAGAGCAGTAAAAACAAGTACAGCCTTTTCTGACATTGAAAAATTCATAGTTAATCAGCGTCTCCAAGGCAGTTAATGTAGAAGCAGTTAGTATAACATAACGCTTTTAAAGTCTTTTTTTCCAGTAACTCTTTTGGTATTTGCATGCTCGCATCCCCCCATACGCAGGCAGTTTCGATGTTTCACGCTGAGCTAGTCATTATTGGTACCGGAATGGCCGGTATAGGCCTTGCACGTGCGTTGCGACGCTTGGGTGATCAGCGCTCCATAACAATGATTAGCGCTGACAGCGGCGATGATTACAGCAAACCACTGCTTTCCACCGGCTTTGCCAAAGGGCTAACCCCTGACCAATTAGCACAGCGCAGCGCCGCAGAACTTGGCGATGAACTGAACGCTCGCATTGTTACCCACACCTCAGTAAACACATTGGATGTGGATAACCGATCAATCCTTCTTGAAGATGAGCAAGCTTCCAGCTATGAAAGACTAAGCTACGACACCCTCGTATTAGCCACTGGCGCCGCACCACGGGAGCCTTTCAAAGTCGATCCAAGCGTGTCTTCGCGCTGCTTTGCCATCAACAATTTAGATGGCTACCGTCGCTTTTATGCAGCCTTAGACCACGATCATGTTCGAGTGGCGATTATTGGCGCGGGGCTAGTCGGCTGTGAATTTGCCAACGACCTGCACGCGGGGCGCCATCAGGTCAGTGTCATTGCCCCCGAAGCCACACTACTTCCACGCTTGCTGCCCGCACCATTGGGTAACGCCTTAGGCGGGGCATTCAGCGAGGCAGGTATCCATCTCTACTTAGGCCGCACGATCAACTCGATCGCGCCCCGCAGTGTTGAAGGCATCGTATTACGTTTAGATAATGGTGATACTGTCAGCGCTGATTTAGTGTTGATGGCCACTGGCCTTGCTCCCTGTACGGCGCTTGCCGAAGCTGCTGGTTTAAGCGTATCGCCTACTGGCATAGAGGTTGATCGCCAACTGCGTACTTCGCATCCTGATATCTACGCCTTGGGCGATGTGGCCTGCGTAGACGGCGTTAATGCCATGTACGTACAGCCGCTGCAAGCCAGTGCTAAGGCGCTGGCAACAACCCTAACGGGCACACCAACTTCTGTCAGCTTTGGCGCATGGCCAGTGGTGGTTAAAACACCGCTGTTGCCGGTGGTGGCCTACCCGCCAAAGGAAACACCAGAGCGGTGGCGAATTGAAGGCGAAGGCGGCGATATCAGTGCCTTGGCTGAAAATAAAGACGGACGTTTGATTGGTTTTGCGTTGACAGGCGGCTGCGTGAGAAGGAAAGTGGAGCTTTCCAGAGCAGCACCTACGCTGCTAGGCTGATTTTCGCCGCGTTCGCGACTAGGCTAGATAAACTAGCCAAATCAAGTGACGCATCCAACAACCTGCATTTGCTTTACGCTCGAAACATTAATAAAGGGAGATTCCTTATGCGCAAACCTGAACTCGCTGCTGCCATCGCTGAAAGTGCTGACCTATCCAAAGATAAAGCAGGCCAAGTGCTGAACGTCATTTTGGATGAAATCACTAACAGCGTTGCTAAAGGCGAAGATGTCGCGTTAATTGGCTTTGGTACTTTTACGGTACGTGAGCGCGCAGCCCGTACGGGTAAAAATCCGCAAACCGGTGCCCCGCTGCAAATTCCGGCTAGCAAAAACGTCGCCTTTAAGCCAGGCAAAGCGCTTAAGGACGCTGTTTCCTAATGAAGCTCAAGCTGACGCTGTGGCTGCTGGGCGTGATGCTCAAACGAGCCCTGCGCCGCAAGCCGCGCTTTCGCGAGCAGTTAGAACGTATGCGCGGCTTGGATTGGGGGATTGCCACGGAAGATTTAAGCATTGCCCGCTACTACCGGATGACGCCAAAAAGCATCAACACCGGTAATGGGCTACCCGTGGACCTAGATCTTGAGTTACGTTTCCGTGACCAAGCCACCGCCTTAAACGTGCTCAAAAAGCCAACTCAACAAGCTTTTCTTGATGGCATGATGAGCGGCAATGTGCGCTTAGTGGGTGACTCGGCCGATATGAATAAGCTGCAGAAACTACTCAAGTACTTGTAGCCCTTCACGGTTGGCAGGGTAGTGGGTTTAGACTGAACCATGGCAGAGGTATAACCGCTATCGATGGACATACCTCATCAACGTTTAGTGTATTTCCGCGTTACCCTTGAGTCTGGCTCGGTGCGCCGCGCAGCGGCGCGCTTAGACATCGCTCCCTCGGCGGTCAGCCGGCAAATTGCGTTGCTGGAAGAAGCCTTGGGAGCCACTCTCATGGAACGTCAGCGCGGCGGCATTTCGCCTACCCCGGTCGGTGAAATGTTGCTTGAGTACTGCGAGCGCCGCGGCGCCCTTGATGAAGGCTTTATTGCGTCACTTGAATCCTACCAACGTATGGAAACCGGCAAGATATCACTGACTGTCGGTGAAGGTTTTGTCAGTGACTTGGTGGCTTCCCCGCTGCATGAATTTACCCAGCTTTATGCGGGTATCCAACTCGATATCCATACCGCAGGCACCTCGGGCATTATTGAAGCCATTGTCGATGACCACAGCCATATCGGCTTAATGTTCCATGAGCGAACTCACCCCCAGCTACGCTTCTGGGCATCGACTCCTCAGCCGCTAATGGCTATTCTACCGCCCGACCATCCCTTAACCAGCCAAACAACACCGCTCACGCTTACCCAGCTTAGCGACCAGCCCATGGCCATGTGGGACACTACCCATGGGGTGCGTCAAATGGTCGACCAGGCGTTTCAGCAGTCGCGCATCGTCCCGCGCCTGGCGATGAACACCAATTCAATGGTGGTACTAGCACAGTATGTGCGCAGTGGCATGGGCATTACCCTGCTGCCCGCCTTTGCCGTCGCGCATGATTTGGAAGCCGGTACGCTAGTGGCGCGCCCGGTCGATAATCCGCTTTTTCAGCGCTCCCAGGCCCACATGGTCACGCGCGTGGGTCGCCAACAACCCAAGGCCAGCATTCTGTTGCTACGCCATTTACAACGCTGGATGCAGGCTTTTCGCGACCCTGGATAGGTAAGCGATCAACCAACGCCGCTACCGTAGCCAAATGCAACGCTGGCTTCTGGCGCGGTTTCCACCCACACACTTTGCGGCACCGTATATTCGCGCAGGCCGTCCAAACCGCTAGAGCGACCAAAGCCGCTATCACCAAAGCCCCCAAACGGTGACATCACACTGATTACTTTGTAGCTATTGATCCACACCGTGCCCGCACGCAGTTGCCCAGCCACACGATGCGCCCGCGCTACATCTTGGCTCCATACCGCGCCTGCCAGCCCAAAGCGGGTTTCGTTGGCGAGCTGAATAGCCTCGGTTTCATTATTAAAGGCCATAGTAATCAGCACCGGGCCAAACACTTCTTGCTGGGCAATTTCCATGTCTGGCGTGACATCAATCAACACGGTAGGAGCGATAAAGTAGCCCTGGGCCTCGTCGGGCAATCCTGATGGTCGTTTACCGCCCGTTAATAGTTTCGCCCCGGCGGCTACCGCCGCGTCGATCATGCGAGTGACCTGCTCAAATTGACGGCGATTCTGCAAAGGCCCCATACGAGTCGCTTCATCACCGGGCAACCCAATGACAATCTGTTCTGCGGCTCGCGCCAAACGAGAAGTGACCTGCTCAAACACCGTACGCTCGATCAGCAGCCGTGAGCCCGCCACACAGCTCTGGCCAGCGGCAGCAAAAATGGCCGCCTGGGCGCCCGCGACCGCTTCATCCAGCTTTGCATCGGCAAAGATGATATTGGCCGACTTGCCCCCCAGCTCTAATACGCTGGGTACCAAACGGCGTGCGCCAGCTTCAGCAATCATGCGGCCACTCTGGGGAGAGCCGACGAATACCAGCTTGCTGATGGTGGGATGATCGGTCAGCGCTGCGCCAGTCGTTTTTCCCAACCCATTGACGATATTAATCAGCCCTTTAGGCAGCCCCTGACCGAACTTTCCAGAGCATTCAAGCAGCTTGGCAATCATCACCGATGAAAAGGGCGTCAGTTCAGATGGCTTCAGTACAACGCCGTTGCCCGCCGCAATGGCCGGGGCCAGCTGCCAGGCACAGGTAAACATCGGTGCGTTCCAGGGGGTAATTTGCCCCACCACGCCATAGGGCACATGGCGCACATAGTTAAGGTGCGAGGTAGGTACCGGAATCACTTCGCCATGCTGCTTGTCGCACCAGCCCGCGTAGTACTCGAACATCTCACGCACTTTGCCCACTTCGGCGCGACAGTCACGAATCGGCTTACCGGCCACCACACTTTCCAACTGCGCCAGCGCCTCTTCATGGCCCTCCAGGCCGCGCATGGCAGCGTTCATGCGCCGCCCGCGCTCACTGGCGGTTAGCGCCATCCATTCACGTTGGCCTCGCTGTGCCGCTTGGGTAGCACGCTCAATCAGTGCAGCGCCCGCATCGCGATAGCGCACCAGCGTTTCGCCAGTGGTGGGGTTGATAAGCGTGATTTCATCACCTTCGCCCGCGATTAATTCGCCGTCAATCCAATTACTTAACGGCGTGACAGCGACTAAGCCGAAGCCTTCAAGCAGTTGTGCAAGATGGTCGCAGGCATGTTGGCTAAGTGAGCTCATTGGTTGCCCTCCGTTTGGCTGCCACGCGCTAAAATCGGCGTAGTGATATGGTTAAAGTCATCGCTATCGGTTGGCTGCTCAGGGTTCGCGTGCCAAGCATCGACAACGGCTTGCAGCAGCGGTAGCGGCAGGCCCAATTGCTCAGCGGCATCCCGCGCCAATCGCAAGTCCTTACGCATCAAGCCGGTGGTAAAACCAGAATCAAAACGCTCGCTCAGCACCCACTCGGGGAAGTTAACTTCGCTAACCGCGCTGCGCCCTGAACCGCTATTCAGGCCCGCCAAACAGGCAGCGGGATCTACACCTGCCTTGGCCGCCATAGCAACCGCTTCGGCAGTCGTCAGCAGGTGCGCGGCACACAGGTAATTATTAGCAAGTTTCACCACATGGCCGCTGCCTGGGCCGCCCACATAGGTGCGCTTGGCTGACATCGCCTCCAGCATCGGCATTACTCGCGCAATGGTGGTTTCATTGCCCCCCAACAGCATGCCCAGCTTGCCGTTGGCAGCACCTTTAGGCCCGCCGCTGACCGGTGCGTCCAGCCATTGAAGGCCCGCAGCGGTTACTTTTTCGGCCAATTCGCGAGTAACGGCGGGATCACTGGTCGAGGTATCGACAATCACGCTGTCTTTGGGTGCCAGGGTGAGTAAGCCTGGGGATTGCTCGATCACCTCACTGACATGGGCAGAGGTGGGCAACGACAGCAGGTAAACATCACTGGCAGGTAGGGCATCGGGAGCCACCACGGCTAACCCTTGAGCCGCGAGACGCGACCGTGCCTGCTCAAATACATCGCTACCCGTGACTGCAAACCCGGCGGCTTTAAGGGTGAGCGCCATATTGCCGCCCATCTGCCCCAGGCCAATCACAACAATCGATAACGACCCTGTTGAAAAAGACATCATAAAATTCCTTGAACGTCCTGTTACGTGAAGTTCGGCGTAGACGCTCCCCTACCCAGTGGGCATTAGGGAGCGCATATCGCTAATCGTTGAGAGAAGGTGATGCGTTATTCGAGCAGCGCCCTGGCTAAGTCCACCCAATAGCGCGTTCCTAACGGCAACAGTGCATCGTTGAAGTCGTAGCGCGGATTGTGCAGCGAGGCAGAATCTTCGCCGTTGCCCATCCAGATATAGGCGCCTGGCCGCTCAGCCAGTAGAAACGAAAAATCTTCAGAGGCCATGCTGGGTGGCGGGTTGCGCTTGACGTTGTCGCTGCCGAGCAAGTTCTCCAGCACCGTGGCGCAGTGCTGGGCATGCTCCGGGGTATTGATGGTCGCCGGGTAGCAGCGCTGATAATCCAGCTCAACGCTTAAACCATGGAACTCGGCTAGGCTGGCAATCGACTGCTTAAAGCGTGCTTCCAACTGCTCCTTAAGCGCCATATCGAAGCAGCGCAGCGTACCGCGCAGCTCGACCTGCTCGGGAATCACATTGAAGGTATCCCCGGCGTGGATGCTGGTAATACTCAGCACCGCCGATTTATCCGGCGGCGTTTCGCGGCTCACCAAGCCTTGTAACTGGCTGATCAGTTGGCAGCTTGCCAGCACCGTATCGATGCCCAAGTGTGGCATCGCCGCGTGGCAGCCTTTGCCAATCAGTTTTAAGGTGAAAATATCGAAAGCGGCCATTACATCGGTGTCATGCACCGCTGCGGCGCCTACCGGCAGGCCTGGCCAGTTGTGCAGGCCGTACACGGCATCCATGGGGAAGCGCTCAAACAGGCCCTCTTCGACCATCACCCGTCCACCACCGGCACTCTCTTCGGCGGGCTGAAAGATAAATACTACCCGGCCTTTGAAATCTGGCTGCTGCTTCAATGTCCAAGCAGCGCCCAGTAGCATGGTGGTATGGCCATCGTGACCGCAGGCATGCATTTTGCCCGGTGTTTGCGAGGCGTAATCCAGCTGTGTTTCTTCACGAATATCCAGGGCATCGATATCGGCCCGAAGGCCGATCGTTTTCCCTTCGCCGCGCTGGCCATCCAAGGTCGCAACCACGCCGGTACCCGCAATGCCGGTGGTTACCTCAAAGCCCCAATCGCTTAATAGAGCGGCTATACGCGCACTGGTGCGGTGCTCCTCAAAGGCCGTTTCCGGGTGCTGGTGGAAATCGTGACGCCACGCTTTTAATGTGTCGCTTTCCGGTAAGTGAACTGAGGCCGTCATCCTGTTCTCCTTAAAGCATTACGTGAGCCACCACCGCCGAACCAATAAAGGTACCGGTGAAGACTAAAAGGGCCACAATCACCAGCTTCCAGCCGGTTTGCTTAAACATAGAAAATTCACGACCGGTCAGCGCCAGGCCTGCATAGGCCAACACCGGCGTGACCACCGCCAGGAAATCCACTTCAGCCAGCCGCGCAATAATCCAGCCGTTACCAGGAAAGAAAGGCAGCGTCGCGATAATACTAATCAGCGATACCCAGGCCACGCTGGGCAGATAAAAAGGACATGCCCGCCCAATGACCAAACCGATGATGACCATCACATACAGAATCAGCATACCGGGCAACGCGTCTAACAAAGGTGAACCGTTGACGATATTGCTAAACCACCCCGCCACACACACCGCTGCCAGTACCAGCGCAGTTTTGCCCAATTGGTTTTCAGGACGCAGCTCTTTAAGCGCTTCGGCGTCGAATTGATCAACCGTATTCTCATGAGTTTTCATGGCGAACCTCCTGGCGTGAGCCTTTTAAGCGCTTATACATCCATTCGGTCACCGGTAACGCAATAAACAGCGACACATACAAACCGGTGGCATAGGTGAGCAAATTGCTGGCCCCCGCAAAGGCGAGCAGTTCGTCTTTGGAGGCCGGTACCGCTTCAGCCAACGCCGCCGAACACGCCGCCACCATGCTGCCACTGCCGACACCGCAGGCCATGGCCAGGGCGCGAATATCGAGAATATCCAACGAAGCGATATAGCCCGCCATCAAAGCGAAATAGAGCGTACCGAACATGGTGCCTACTACGTAAACGCCCATAATGCCGATACCTTCAGGGCTTCTCAGCCCGTAGCGATCTGAAATAATGGCGATATTGGGTTCGCGGGCGATGGAGTAGGTAGCGCCGATCGCCTCGCGGCCCATCTTGAGCACCAGTACGGCAAAGGGGAGCGCGATCAGCATGGTGCCGAGGTTGCCCAATTCTTGGAGAATTAGCGCGGGACCTGCGGCAATGATCTGCTCAATGGCAGGCCCGATGGTGGAGCCAAACTTGGCAATAAACGGCAAAATAGCTATTAAAATGATCGGGCCTGCCGCATTACTGACCGGCTTGGGAATGACCTTGCCCATTGCCGAAAAAAGGTGGGGATTGAAAATGACGCCAATGATAAAGGCGTAAAGCAGCGGTAGTAACAGTAGTGTTCCGGGCCCGAGAGGGATGCGTACGATGCCTATCCACTCGGCAAACATCGACGTCACGATCACCGTCAGGTGCAGTCGCCAGTCCAGCAATAGCTTGAGATCCATGGGGGTGTTCCTGTTTTTTATAGTGTCACTCCGAGTATCGAAAGGTTGCCGTTCCAATCATAGAGCTTTAGTGCGCTATTTTTTAGAACACATAAACGTTTTAAAGTAGGGAAACGCCCGCTCAACACCGCTAAAGTAGCCAAACGTTGAGAGCCGAGTAACGACATCCAACGTCAACCTATTTACACTAAAGTCTAGTAATCACCCATAAGAGCTTCTATGCCAATTTCTTTGCCGCTGCGGCGCCTTTGGACGCTGGATAAATTCGCCTACAGCCTGCGCGTGTTTATAGCCTTCAGCGGTGCGCTGCTGTTTAGCGGCTTAATGGGCGATGTCGCGCTGGTGATTCCCCTCTTTCTGGGCATCATCGCCTGTGCGCTTTCTGAAACTGACGACAGCTGGCAAGGTCGCTTTCAAGCTCTGCTGGTCACCCTGGTGTGTTTTACCTCGGCGTCTTTTATTGTCCAGTGGCTGTTTCCCTGGCCATGGCTTTTCGTGGTGGGCCTGGGTATTTCGACGTTTACCCTGATCATGCTCGGTGCTATCGGGCAGCGTTACGCCACAATTGCCTCGGGCACGCTGATATTGTCGATCTACTCGATGATCAACATCGAGCAGCATGGTGGCGTGGATGAGGACGTGGCTGCACGCCAATTGCTGTTGTTGGCAGGAGCCGTCTGGTACGGATTGATCTCGGTGGTGTGGTGCGCACTCTTTTCACGCCAGCCGGTCAAGCAAAGCATGGCACGGGTGTACAAAGCGCTGGGCGAGTTTCTGATACTGAAATCGGCGCTGTTTGAACCGGTACGCGGTGTCGATGTGGAAGCGCGTCGGGTGGCCTTGGCACGCCAGAACGGCAAAGTGGTCGATGCGCTCAATCAAGCCAAAGAGATGATTTTCCGACGCTTAGAGGGTCAGCGCGGCGACCAAAAACTCAACCGCTACCTGCGCATCTACTTTATCGCCCAGGACATCCACGAACGCGCCAGCTCTACCCACTACCCCTATAGCGCGCTCAGCAAAGCATTTTTTCACCACGATGTGCTGTTTCGCTGTCAGCGGCTGCTGGATCAACAGGGGCGCGCCTGCCGCCAGCTAGCCAAATCACTACTGCTCAATCGTCCCTTCGATCACCAGCAGAGCGAAGAGGCACTGGCTGACTTACACGCCTCGATTGAGAACCTACGTGACCGGGGCAAACCCGAATGGCGTCCGCTGCTTTACCCACTGAGTGCATTAGCAGAGAACCTAGCCACCTTGGAAAACCAACTTGCCAGCGCCCATAACCCCGATGCCAGTGAAGAGCGCCGCGATAGCTCGCTTTACGACCGCTCGCCATCCAGCGTGCTGGAAGCGTGGAAGCGGGTAAGGCTTAACTTTACCCTCGGCTCGCCCACTTTTCGCCACGCGGTGCGGCTCTCTATTGCACTAATGGCAGGCTACGGGCTGCTCCAGTGGGTCGACCCCGAACAGGGCTTTTGGATTCTGCTGACCACGCTGTTTGTCTGCCGACCCAACTTTGCTACTACGCGTCGTTTCTTATCACAGCGGATACTGGGCACCGTACTGGGCTTAGTGATGGGTTGGGCATCCATCAGCCTCTTCCCGCAACCGCTGGTACAGAGCATGATCGCCGTGGCCGCTGGCGTGTCATTCTTCGCTAACCGCGAAAAACATTACGTTATCGCCACTGCTTCGATCACGCTGTTGGTGTTGTGCAGCTTCAACCAAGTGGGCGATGGCTATAACCTGATTTTGCCCCGCCTATTCGATACCTTGATAGGTTCGCTGATTGCGGCCTTAGCAGTATTTTTTATTCTGCCCGACTGGCAGGGGCGTAGGCTTTACCGCGAAGCCGCCAATACACTGACTAACCATCGCCGTTACCTGGAGGAGATTATCCACCAGTACGAGGAAGGCAAGCAGGATGACTTGGCCTATCGCCTAGCGCGGCGCAATGCCCATAACGCCGACGCGGCGCTCTCCACCCTGCTCACCAATATGCTCCATGAACCGGGCCACTACCGGAAGCTGGATGCGGATAACGGGCTGCGTTTTCTGGTGCTCTCCAATACCTTGCTGAGCCATCTCTCTGCGCTAGGGGCTCATCGTCATCAGCTGGCAGAGGATGAAGACGACGCTACGCTGGTGCCAGTAGCAAAACGCATTGGGGAACTGTTAGGCCAAATTGCCGAGCGGTTAAACAAGCGCCAATCGGTGGAGGCGCTAACCGATCAAGCCGCTGAGCTGTTAGCCCAGCTAAATGAACAAAACGTGATAGCCGAAGACGAACAGGCGGTTTCGCTCTATCGTCCTATCCAGAGCCAGCTACGCCTGATCACTGAACAGCTAGCCCCGTTGGGCGAAGCGGCGAATCGGCTAACCAATTCGTCTGCGATAAGCAAATAGTTGCCCAAGTGGCTTGTGCGTAAGCATTACTCATCATTTTGTAAGCCATATCTTACAAGCGTGTAAGAGATCCCTGTGACTTGCCCTGCAACCGCCTTTTTGGGGTTGCGCTGCGCTTTGGGCTCGCTACCCTAATCGTTTTTATTAGCATTAGACGATCCACGGAGCGCGGCGATGGCAGACAATACGGGGGCGAGTACTGGCCTGCAGTTCACCCTAACGCTACCCGGCGTTGATGAAATCGCGGTGATCGACTTTACCCACCGCGAAGCGCTCTCCCAGCCTTTTGAGCTGTCGCTTAACCTGGCCAGCAAAGACGGCAACCTTGATGCTGCCGAGCTGCTGGATCGTGAAGCCACCCTGACTATTTGGCAGGACGGCCAACCGCTGCGGCGGGTCCATGGCATTGTTGCTGAATTTGGCCGGGGCGACCGTGGCCACCGCCGCACCTTCTACTCCCTGGTATTGCGCCCGGCGTTATGGCGACTCTCCTTGCGCCAAAACTCACGGATTTTTCAGAAGGTCGATCCGCTCACCATTATTAATACCCTGTGCGACGAACGGGGTATTACCGATGTGAGCTTTGCGGTTAAGCGTGAACTCGCCGAACGCGAGTACTGCGTGCAGTACCGCGAGACCGATCTCGCCTTTATCGAGCGCCTGGCCGCAGAAGAGGGCCTGTTCTACTTCCATGAGTTTGCTGAACGCGGTGAAGGCAGCGATGGCGGTGCCCACCGCTTAATCTTTGCCGATGACCCTCAGGTACTTACCAGCGTTGGCGAACGCCCCTACAACAGCCGCGCCGGGGGTACTGCTCCCACCCGCCATGTACGCAAGCTAAGCCACAAGGCCCGCGTCGCGGCCGCCTCCGCCACGCTGAAGGATTACAGCTTTAAAAACCCCGCCTATGCACAGCTGCATGAGCACCTGGGCCGCGACGTAGAAACCCATGGTCAAAACACCGACTACGAGCACTACGACTACCCCGGCCGTTATAAGCAGAATTCTTCTGGCGACCCCTTTACACGGATTCGTTTAGAGCAGCTGCGCCGCGAGGTTATCACCGCCCATGCGGAAAGCGACCTGCCTGAGCTGGCCCCCGGCCTGCGCTTTACCTTGACCGATCACGATACCGACCGCCTCAACCGGGACTGGCAGGCCATTAGCGTCAACCACCACGGCGAGCAGCCCCAGGCGCTGGAAGAAGACGGGATGACCCAGTGCGATGCTCACCTGCAGGGCCGGGCAGGAACAGAAGCAATGACCCGCTACTATAGCCAGCTCACGCTGATTCCCGGTGATACCCCCTGGCGGGCCACCCCAACCCCCAAACCTAGGGTAGATGGCCCGCAAGTGGCCTTCGTGGTTGGACCCGAAGGCGAAGAGATTCACTGCGACGAGCACGGCCGGGTCAAAGTGCAGTTCCCCTGGGATCGCTACGGCGAACCGAATGAAACGGCGAGCTGCTGGGTACGGGTCGCCCAAGGCTGGGCAGGGGGCGGCTACGGCAGTATTGCCATTCCCCGTATTGGCCATGAAGTGATTATTTCATTCTTAGAAGGCGACCCCGATCAGCCACTAATTACCGGGCGCACCTACCACGCCGTCAACACAGCCCCTTACTCACTGCCGGAACACAAAACCCGCACCGTTATCCGCACCCAGAGCCACAAGGCGGAAGGCTTCAACGAGCTGCGCTTTGAAGACGAAGCTGGCGAAGAGCAAATCTGGCTACACGCCCAGAAAGATTTAGAGCTGTTAACCCTGAACGACCGCACCGAAGAGATCCAGCGCGACAGCCACCTTAAGGTACACAACGACCGCATCAGCGAGGTCGACAATGATGACCACCACACGATGCATCAAAATCGCCACACGAAGGTAGACGGCGACGACAACCTGATGATCGGCGGCACCCGCCATGAGAAAGTCGGCCAGGCGCAGTTGTTAGAAGTCGGGCAGGAAATACATCAAAAATCAGGTGGCAAAACGGTCATCGCTGCCGGAGCAGAAATCACCCTTAAAGCCGGAGGAAGCTTCGTTAAGCTCGACCCCAGCGGCATTACGATTGTCGGAGTGCAGGTGAAGATCAACTCTGGCGGCAGCCCAGGCGTGGGGAGTGGGCAACAAGCCCAAGGGCCAGTGTTACCGGGACGGGCAATATCTGAAGCGCATCAGCATGCAGACGGCGTGACACAAGAGGCTCTGCTGACGACACGCCTTAAGGTGCCGGAGGTATGCGAGGAGTGCTGGCAGGCGGCGCTGGCCTCGGGGCAAACAATGATTCAGGCAGGGGAATAGCCGATGGTCGAGGTCGCTCATATCCCCTCCGATTGGCAACTCACTCCCTGGCCAGCGGATAAGGCATTAAAACGCACGGCCCTGATTGAGCTGGGCCTTCTTAAACCGGCGCTACGTACTGCACTATTCGAAACAGATGGCGTCTCGGCCTGGCCGTTGCTGCGGGATGATCAGCAGCCACATCTGACCACCGAAGGGCCTTGGCTTTTCGAGATAACATTCGATGCGATAACCGAGATAGCAGCGCAGGCAGCGCAGGCAGCGCTTGGCTGCGCTCTGCATGCCTGGATTGAGAGCCGTACAACAACCCAGCAGTTGGCCACTCAGTTAGCCCCCGCCATGGTAGCGTGCCCTGTGGATGAGCCGCCTTCCCTGCTACGTTTTTACCTGCCCCGGGTGATCACGCAATTACATGCCGAGACCCACGCTGACTGGCACCGCTCACTTTTCGGTGGCATCGAACAGTGGTGGCGACCAGACGCTGAACAGGGCTGGCAGACCCTGGGCGCCATGCCGACTCAGGCCCCAGATGAATCTCCATGGCAGTTGACACTGTCCTCCTCGCTTTACCATGCGCTGCAAGGCGACCCCGAGGTTAGCTCCTTTACCCGGCTGCTGACCCAGCAACACCCAGAGCTGTTTGCTGGTGTATGCACCTGCACTCGACCACAGCGGGTGGAGGCCGCGCTCCTGGCCACAACTGAAGCGGGCCTGGTTGAAACGGGCGAGCGGCTGGCCTATGTGTATCGTCGATTGTTAGCCCGCAGCCAGGAGTAACCCATGCTGGTGAGATGGATCTGGAACTGGTTGTTTAATCAAATGTGGGACGGCCTGCCCAAGAAAGCACGCTGGGTCCTAGCGGTGCTTTTAGCGGGTTTCCTTATATGGCTGTTCTTTATGCCCAACCTGCACCCAATGCCCACGGATACCTCCATACGTGGGCATAGTCATATTGATCGGCCTGTCTCGTTTCTGGGTTAATGAGCGTGGTGGAGGAAACCTAGGAGCTTATGGAGGCGGGAGCACAATATGCTGCCAGCGAATCATCAGTGATACCGCCGAGGTGGAATGGGTTTATGGGCGAACCGTAGAGGGGTTCGAGCGTGGCGATGAGCCTGAGAGTCACAGTGTCACACTGCCGATGCCCGAACGTAGCCGGGAAGACCGTTACCTGCATGTGCATTTTCTGCCCAATAACGAAGTCAAGCTGGGCTGGAGCCCAAACCTAGTATCGCCCTATGACCATTTGCCAAAGCGCCTCGATGTGGCCCGCTATCAGGAGTAACCCATGCTGGTGAGATGGATCTGGAACTGGTTGTTTAATCAAATGTGGGACGGCCTGCCCAAGAAAGCACGCTGGGCCCTAGCTGCGTTTTTAGCGGGTTTACTTATATGGCTGCTCTTTATGCCTAACCTGCACCCTGGCCCAACTAGTGCTTCCATCGTAGGCCATAATCACACGGAACGACGAATTCATAGTTTTCGCGTTAACGACGCTGCTGGTGGAGACTTAGGGCCTAATAGCGGAGGTGGAAGCATTGTTTGCTGTCAGAGAGTTGGAGGAAAGACTGCTGAGGTGGCTTGGACATATAGCAGAACAGTGGAAGAGTTTGAACGTGGCGATAGTCCAGAATCTCACACAGTAAATCTATCTATGCCTGAGCGTGAACGTCAGGAACTATACTTACATGTACATATTTTATCGGACAAAGAAGTGAAATTGGGGTGGAGCCAAGGCTTGGAGTCACCTTACAGCGAGACTTCATTGGCCACTGTCGGGGGTGAAACTCAATGACAGAGCAAGAAATCATAGCTAACTGTGAAGCATTGAACGCGATTAACGAAGATCTCACGCAGGAAACCAGTCTTGTTTGTCAGAGCACATTGGAAGTCGGTATTTTTTTCGATGGCGTAGGGCGAAATCTATTTCATGATGAGACCGAAGGACGCCTTAGTAATATCGCGCGACTACACCGTGCATTTCCTGGCCCTGAGTATGATGGAGCGGGTAAGCGTTTTCGTAAACTCTATCTTCCCGGTCTAGGTACGCAGTTGGAGATCGATGCGTCCGAGAGCATGGCCACCGTGGGGCGTATGGCCCCCGGTGAAGCCCGTAGCACGCTCGAAGGGCATATCAGTGGTAGCGCCCGCGAAGCGGTGGGACGCGGGCTGCTTGAAGAGAGCGGACGAGCCTGGTGGGAGACCTCTCGACGCACCCTGGCGCAGCAGTTCAGTTCGCTCAAAGGGTGGGTAAAGGCACCCCGCGACGCCGTTTTACGCCTTGGCATAGAGTCATGGTCGCCGCTACGGGACACCCCCTTGATGACCACACTACTGACCAGCGGGGCGGCCTCACGTCTAACCAAAGCAATGAGTGATTTTGAGCGTTTGGTGGCGCAAGCAAATTCAGGCGATATGCCGTTACGCACGATTCGTGTCTCGGTATTCGGCTTCGATTTTGGCGCCGCCCTGGCCAAGGCTTTTATCCGCGAGCTGCTCGATGAAACCTGTGACCGCGAGGGTGACACCTACCGCTACCAGGGTGCGGAAATAGTCGTCGCCTTTGCCGGGCTGTTCGATTGCGTGCACCGCACCCACCCGGATATGGGCCCGCTGGAAGCCCTGACACCGGCCGTCACGGAAATTGATGACGGCGGCCCGCTGCATCTCGCCTGCCGCCGTGCAGTGCACCTGATTGCTGCCCACGAACGCCGGATTACCCGCCGCTGCCGCCCCCTTGGCGGGGAGCAGGCCAACTGGCGCGAGGAGTTGCTGCCTGGCATTAGTGAAGATGTAGGCGGTGGCCTAAAGTCCGGCGAGCAGAAGGTCAGCGCCGAGCTATCGCGCTATGCATTGCACCGGATGTATCGCATGGCACATCGAGCCGGTGTGCCCATTCCAAACCTGGAACAACTCTACCAGCGCAACCCTGATGTGGCGGCATATTTTATGGTTGATGATTTAATAGAAGACCATACGCTCCCTTCACTGGCTCAGGCCTATGCAGAGGCAAGCCAGGGGCACCGGACTCCAAGTGTCGAGAACTTCCGCTTTCATAGCGAGCTGTACCTCACCTGGCTGGCCAAACGCTACCTGATGTACCGGGATACCAAGGCTGCGTTGGAGGCCCGGTTCGACGAGCTGCCCAGCCGACCGAGCGGCGTATTGGGCGTTCCCACGGCCTCGCTGACCCGGCCTGCCGAATGGGGAGATATCACCGCTACTACCGAGGAAGTTGAACAGGCGTTGGCTGAACTGGAAGCGCAATGGGGCTGGTTGAAAGAGGTCAGCCAAGAGGCGCGCACGCTAATTAGCCAGCACTATGGGGCGCCCAATGAGATAGCTAGCCACGCCCAGCGGCACTTGGCCACCGAAGGCAAGTGGGCAGAACTATGGATGGCCCGAACCAGCGGCGAGTCCGCGCGTAGCGAGATGGAAGCAACCTTCGAGCACAGCCCTGGCGTCGCCTATCTGTTCCGCTATGGCATCCATGACCGCCATGCTGAAGATCAGGCGCGGAGCTTTCAGGCCGGGGGCGCGAACGCCAGCGTAGGTAGCCGACACTACCGCTATTTCGCCTGGCGCGGCGTGGATATGCCTAGCGACGCAACCAGCTCATCAACGGAACAGCCTTCCCAGCACCCCAGGGAGGCCATGGCAGGTTGGACTATGCGTTGAGCGGGCGTTTACTGCTCGAATGCTTCATTCATTAACGGTTACCGCTGCCTGAGCTGGCGCGGATAGAAAAGAAAACGAATTATTAGGAGATATCCATGCGTCATTTCATCGCCATGACATTTGGTGGCCTTTCACCGCGTTATTACCTTCGCCAGCTACTCTTCGGAGCTGGCTTGTCGGCATTACTTCTGTTTACTGTGGTACAAGGGGGAGGGCAAATACGAATAGATCAAGTTGTATTGCTGCTCGCCAATGCCATGCTTTATCCCTACTCACGCTTTGTCTATGAAGAAGTGATAGGCTTCCTAATGGGTAATAACGTGTTCTTTGTCAACGCTTTATTCATGCTGATAGTGAAGTTATTCACCATCACGCTTTGCTGGGGGTTTGCCATTTTTATTGCACCACTAGGGCTTGCTTACCTGCTTTTTTATCATCGCCGTGCACAACGTAACGACGGTATCGAAGGCTAGGAGATGACCCGGTTGGCCTGGACTTTGCGCCGACCCTAAACCTGCCCATAACGCCCTGCTGCCTCACCTAACCAGCGGCGCACCAGCACGGCGGTGACGTCGGCGTTGCCCTGTAGCGTTTGGGCAAGCGCTGTTACCCGCTCTAACAAGTTAGCATCCCGCTCCAGGTCGGCGATTTTCATCTGCGCCAAGCCGGTTTGGCGGGTGCCGAGCACTTCGCCCGGGCCGCGAATTTCCAAGTCTTTCTCTGCAATACGGAAGCCATCGGTGGTTTCGCGCATGACGGCCAAACGCTGGCGCGAGCTTTTGGACAGCGGCGGATGATAAAGCAGCACGCAGAAGCTTTCCGTGCTGCCACGCCCTACTCGCCCGCGTAACTGGTGAAGCTGCGAAAGCCCCAGGCGCTCGGGGTTTTCGATAATCATTAAGCTGGCGTTGGGCACATCGACCCCCACTTCAATCACCGTGGTAGCCACCAGCAAATCCAGTTCGCCCGCTTTAAAGGCGGTCATTACCTCGGCTTTCTCGCTCGACTTCATGCGCCCGTGCACCAGCCCTACCGCCAACTCAGGAAGCGCTACGGTTAGCTCATCCCGGGTGACCTCGGCAGCCTGACACTGCAGCACTTCGGATTCATCAATCAGCGTACACACCCAATAGGCCTGACGGCCTTCGCTACAGGCCAGCCGAATACGCTCGACCACTTCCGGGCGCCGCTCGTCGGGCACTACCACGGTTTTCACCGGCGTACGCCCGGGGGGCAACTCGTCGATCACCGAGACATCCAGATCCGCGTAGGCGCTCATGGCAAGAGTACGTGGAATAGGGGTAGCGGTCATGATCAGTTGGTGCGGAGTAAGCCCTCCGGCTTCGCCCTTCTCGCGTAGCGCCAAGCGCTGGTGCACACCAAAGCGATGCTGTTCATCAATAATCGCCAGCCCTAAACACTGGAAGTGGACATCATCTTGAAATAGCGCATGGGTGCCGACCACCATGCGGGCACGGCCATCGGCTATCGCCGCTTTGGCATCCAGCCTCGCCTTGCCTTTGAGTTTGCCCGCCAGCCACGCCACTTCGATGCCCAGCGGCTCAAACCAGGCTTTGAACGAGCGGTAGTGCTGCTCGGCGAGAATCTCTGTGGGCGCCATAATCGCCGCCTGGCAGTTACCCGCCAGGGCGCTCAGCGCAGCCATAGCGGCAACCACGGTTTTACCAGAACCCACATCGCCCTGGATCAGCCGCAGCATGGGTGCCGGGCGGCTTAAATCGTGGCTGATTTCCTCCAACACGCGACGCTGAGCACCAGTTAGCGCAAACGGTAGTTGGGCCAAAAAGCGCGCCTGCAGGCTGCGTCCAGACGGTAGCGTTGGTGCGCCATCGGCCTGAATGCGCAGGCGAACCTCGCGCAGGCTGAGCTGATGGGCAAGTAACTCTTCCAACGCTAGCCGCCGTGTAGCCGGGTGCTGGCCACTGGTCAGTTGTTCGATATTCACATCGGGCGGAGGTTGGTGAAGCAAATGTAAGCTGGCGTGAAGGCCAGGTAACTGAAAGCGTTGGAGTAGCGTATCGGGAATCACATCGGGCAGCGCCTCGGGGGCGTTATCCAGCAGCCCGAGTGCCTGCTGCGCAAGGGCACGTAGCCGCGGTTGGTTGAGCCCTTCGGTAGTGGGGTAAATAGGCGTGAAATACTCTTCTACCGGCGTTTCGCTGCCGCCACTGAGCCGGTATTCGGGATGATAAATCTCTAACCCGGTGGCACCGGCGCGCGCTTCGCCAAAGGCGCGCACCGTGGCGCCAGGGCGCATCTGTTGCTGCTGCGCGGGCGAAAAGTGAAAAAACCGCAGACTCAAGATACCGCTGGTATCGCGTAGGCGTACTAACAGGCTGCGGCGACGTCCTTTTACCACATCGCAGGCGGTCACTTCGCCCTCAATGACCGCTTCTTGGCCCGATCTCAGCAGGCCTATTGGCGTCAGCCGCGTGCGGTCCTGATAGCGCAACGGCAGGTGAAACAGCAGATCGCTGACCCGCTCGATCCCCAACCGGCCAAGTTTCAGCGACAGCGCTTCGCCCACGCCTTTCAGCGCCGTAATGGGCGCGGCGAGATCGCTCATGGGGCGCTTTTCACGGCCTGAGCAGGCTGCTGACAGTGGCTGATCGCCTGGATGAGCGCTTCAATGGCTTTGGGCCGCGGAAAACTCGCCCGCCAGGCAATCGCCACGGTACGCGATGGCGCCGGGTTAACAAACGGCCGACTCACTAACATGGCATTCTCATACTGATTAGTGCCCAGCGCCGACTGCGGCAATACCGTAATGCCCAACCGGGAAGCGACCATATGGCGAATGGTTTCCAGCGAGCCGCCTTCGGCAATCAAGGTGTTGTTGGGGCTGTTAAGCTTTTGGGTAATCGCCGGACAGGCTTCCAGGATCTGATCACGGAAGCAGTGCCCTTCACCCAGCAGTAGCAGGCGCTCTTCGAGTAAATCCTCTTTATTGATCGCTTCGCGTGAAACCCAGGGGTGATTGGCGGGCATCAATACTTCAAAAGCTTCATCGTAGATCGGCTTGGTGACCACATCGGTTTCGGTAAAGGGTAACGCCACAATGATGACATCCAGCTCACCGCTTCTTAGCTTGGCGCGCAGGGTGCCGGTCATGCCTTCTTCAATATACAGCGGCATCTGCGGCGCTGCGCTGGCCAGCGCAGGAACCAAATGGGGAAACAGATAAGGACCAATCGTATAAATCGCACCAATGCGCAGTGGGTTGGCCAGTTGATCTTTACCCGTGCTGGCCAGCTCAAAAATCAGCGTGCTCTGTTCCAGCACACGCTGCGCCTGGGCAACAATCTTTTCCCCCAGCGGAGTAACCTGTACGGTGGACTTGGAGCGCTCAAACAACGGCGTTTCCAGTTCCTCTTCCAACTTTTTCACCGCGACGGAGAGCGTGGGTTGTGAAACGTGGCAGCGTTCCGCCGCACGGCCAAAGTGACGCTCCTGGGCGAGGGTTACGATGTAGCGAAGTTCTGTTAAAGTCATAGCGGTGCCAGTGGCATCCTCTCGTAGCAGCTCGTGACTAATATCATGGCGGTCAGCGGGATGGAAAAGGACAAGCAAGCTCTGCCGACGGTTTTCTCATCTGACGTGTTCTAAAACGACAATGTCACATTAGGTAGAGACTTTGCATCTAATAGGGAATATTAATCAAGAGGAGTGAGCACGGTGAAGCTAACCGTACTGATTATCGGCTGTGGCGATATTGGGATCAACCTTGGGCGTGAGCTGCTTGAGGAAGGGCACCAGGTGATTGGCTTACGTCGCAATGTCGAGGCTTTGGAAGGCACCGGTATTAAACCGCTAAAGTTGGATTTAAACGACCTCGAAGACGCCGAATCCAGCAGCCTTCCCCAAGCTGACTATGTCGTCTATACCGTCAGCGCTGATCGTTTCGAGGAGAGCGCCTATCAAAGTGCCTACCCCGAAGGCTTAAAGCGTGTGCTGCATATTATGGAACAGCATAAAACGCCCCCCCGGCGGGTATTTTTTGTCTCATCGACCAGCGTGCATGGCCAGCAGGAAGGCGAAGTGGTCAATGAAGAGAGCCCGACGGACCCCAGCAGCTTCTCGGGCACACTGATGTGCGAAGCCGAACAGGCGCTGATCAAACACTCATTGCCCGGCACGGTCGTTCGCTTTTCTGGCATCTACGGCCCAGGCCGCGACCGGCTCATTCACCAAGTCGCTGAGGGACGCGTGGCCGCGATCACCCCGGTCATCTACTCCAACCGCATTCACCGCGACGACTGCACCGGCATCATTGCTCACCTGATTCGCTATCAGGAGAGCGGCGAAACGCTGGCGGACATTTACTTAGGTAGCGACTGCGAGCCCGTTACCATGCATAACGTGATGATGTGGCTTGCCAAGCAGCTGAACGTAGAAGCCTCTGAAACGATGCAGTCTCCATTGCGCCGCCGGGCCAGCAAGCGTTGCGATAACCAGCGCATTGTTAGCACTGGCTATCAGTTCCGCTTTCCCAGCTATCGCGAAGGGTATGCACAGGTGCTGAAAGAAGGCGGCTTTTTAGCCCTCAATAACGTGTAACCCGACCCGATTAATCGCCGATCACCATAACCGCTTCAGCTTCCACCTGGCTGCCTTTGGGGAGCGCTTTTACACCGACAGCAGCACGGGCGGGGAAAGGAGCGGTGAAGAACTCTTCCATGACTTGGTTAACGATCGCAAAGTTATCCAAGTCCACTAAATACAAATTCAGCTTCACGATATCGCTTAACGAGCCCGCCGCTTCTTCACACACTGCTTGCAAGTTAGTGAAGACTTGGCGTGCTTGAGCTTCGAAATCCTCAGAGACAATCGCCATGGTCGTGGGATCTAGCGGGATCTGCCCGGAAAGATAAACCGTGTTACCTGCTTTAATGGCCTGGGAGTAAGGGCCAATCGCAGCGGGGGCTTTGCTGGTGTTGATAACGGCTTTATTGCTCATGCGGTGTTTCGCTCCTTAATGGGTATTGCTTAATTTCTTAATATTTATGAATAGCGTGCACTGCCGATTTTTTATCAGCATGTCGTTGTGTACGGTGTTAGTTGGCGAGTCGGGTAATTTTGCTAACGCTGGGTAAATTACGGATGCGTTTAATGATCCGTGCCAAGTGCACACGGCCTTTCACTGACAGTGTTAGATTGACGGTGGAAAGGTGGGCATCGCGCTCTTCAATGCCAATCCGTTCAATATTGGCATCGGCATCAGTAACCAGCCCGGCAAGCTCGGCGACCAATCCTCGGCGGCTCTCAATTTCGATACGCAGCGCAACCGGAAAATCTTCATCAATAGTGTCCGACCACTCAAGCGTGAAGAGTTTATCGGGATCGTTCTTATCAGTAACGTTCTTACACTCGGCGCGGTGAACGACCAAGCCTTTGCCCACAGAAAGATGGCCCACCACAGGGTCGCCTGGCAGTGGATGACAGCAACGGGCAAAACTAATCACCATGCCTTCGCTACCACTGATCACTACCGCCCGACTCCCCTCACCCTCATTTTGCTGTTCGTAATTGTCGCCGTGCGCGGCATCCACTAACCGACGCGCCACGACATGAGTCATGCGGTTCCCTAAGCCCAGCGACTCTAACAGCGACTCTTCAGAGGAGACGTCCAACTGCTTAAAGGCACGTTTGAGTACACTCTCATCGAGTTCTTCCAGACTGGTGTCGAACGGCGCTAACGCTTTATTGAGCAACCGCCGTCCCAGCATGACCGCTTCGGTCTGCTGCTGATGTTTAAGAGCATGACGGATCGCCGAGCGCGCCTTCGCCGTAGTGACAAAGTTAAGCCAGGCGAGATTAGGTCGTGCGCCGGGAGCGGTGATAATTTCCAGCGTCTGACCACTCTCTAAACGCGTTGAGAGTGGCGCCAAGTGGCGATCGATACGACAAGCAATACAGTTGTTGCCAATATCGGTATGCACGGTATAGGCGAAGTCTATTACGGTAGCTCCCTGAGGAAGTTCCATAATGTCGCCTTTGGGCGTAAACACATAGATATCGTCGGGAAAAAGGTCATTTTTAACGTGTTCGATAAACTCTAACGAGTCACCGGCATGGCGCTGCATTTCCAGTAGGCCCTTCACCCAGGCACGAGCACGGGCATGGCTACCCTCGGCAATCGGATGAGAGGTCTGGCCCGCCTTATAAAGCCAGTGGGCGGCAATGCCGTTATTGGCCATCGCCTCCATTTCGCGGGTGCGTATTTGCACCTCAATGGGCATTCCCCGGGAACCAAACAGGGTGGTATGCAGGCTTTGATAACCGTTGGCTTTGGGAATCGCAATGTAGTCTTTAAAACGTCCCGGCACTGGCTTATAGAGGTTATGTACTACGCCCAGAATACGGTAACAACTGGCCACGTCTTCGGTGATGATGCGAAAACCAAACACGTCCATAATTTCGGCAAAGGGCTTACGCTGGTCGCGCATCTTTTTATAGATCGACAGTAGATGCTTTTGACGCCCAATCACCGTGCCGTTGAGCGCGTCGTCATCCAGACTCTTTTGCAATGACGATTGGATTTCGCGCATCGTGCTGCGCCGATGCCCTCGCGCTTTAGCAACCGCACGCTTAATGCGCTCTGAACGCATCGGGTGAATCGCTTGAAAGGAGAGATCTTCGAGCTCAATGCGGATGGTGTTAATACCCAACCGACCGGCAATGCGAGCGTAAATTTCCAACGTTTCACGGGCGATGCGGCGCTTCTTATCTGGCCGCAGCGCACCCAGCGTGCGCATGTTATGCAACCGATCGGCAAGTTTGACAATAATGACGCGTATATCGCGCGACATCGCCAATACCATCTTCTGGAAGTTTTCTGCCTGAGCAACGGCTTTGTCTTCAAAGGTGATTTGGGTAAGTTTGGATACCCCATCGACCAGCTCGGCCACCGGTTTGCCGAACTGGGCCTCAAGGGCTTTTTTGGAAACGCCGGTATCTTCGATAACGTCATGCAGCATGGCAGCCATCAGGCTTTGATGATCCATGTGCATGTTGGCAAGGATATTCGCTACCGCGAGCGGGTGGGTAACATAAGGCTCGCCGGAACGCCGCCGCTGGCCATCGTGGGCCTGCTCAGCGTAGTAAAAGGCACGTTTGACCTGCTGGATTTCATCCGGTGGTAAATAGCCGCCGAGTCGATCGGCCAGGTCATCAATGGTGAACATCTACCGCGCCTCTATCGGTGTCGTTGTAAACGTTAGTCGTCGATATGAGTTGGTGCCATCGCGGGGCGCGGACGGACAGCGGCTTCAACGGGCTCGTCCAGCACCGTATGATCAACCAAGCCTGCGGCAATTTCACGCAGTGCCATCACCGTGGGCTTGTCGTTTTCCCACGGCAGTAGCGCATCACGGGAGCCGCGTGCTAGCTGGCGAGCACGCTGAGTGGAAATCATCACCAGCTTGAAACGGTTTTCAACATTATCAAGACAATCTTCAACGGTTACGCGAGCCATGGGAGCCTTCCTGTTATGACGGAACCGGGCCGACACCGTTATAAAAAAGCCAACGGAGCCGACCCAGCGAAAAAACGCATTTAAAACTGTACTAAAAACACAGTAGAACCGAATAGATTACTCGACCGCAGGCGCCTGTGACAAGAGCGCAGCTAATAGCGGCGCGTGACGCTCGCTCATTACCGGGCGGCTTAAGCGTCGGCTGATCACCAATGACTGTAATTCCTGCAACGCCGTGGTGAAGTCATCATTCACTACCAAGTAGTCATATTCATGATAATGGGCCATTTCACTCACTGCATCGCGCATACGTCGGGCAATCACCGCATGCTCATCGGTGCCACGGCTCGCAAGGCGTCGTTCCAGTTCATCGCGCGAAGGCGGTAAAATAAAAATCGACACGGCTTCAGGCATTTGATCACGTACTTGCTGGGCGCCCTGCCAGTCGATCTCTAGTATGACGTCTTGCCCTGCTGCCAATAATGCCTCTACTGCCTTACGCGAGGTGCCGTAGTAGTTATCAAAGACATTGGCATATTCAAAAAACTCACCACGCGCGATCATCGCTTCAAACTCAGCCACATCAGTGAAGTGATAATTCACACCATTCACCTCGCCCTCGCGCTTGGCGCGCGTGGTGTGCGACACAGAAACCTGAATCCCATCCAGGCTTTCAATTAGCTCGCGTACCAAGCTAGTCTTGCCTGCACCCGACGGGGCAGAAACGATAAAAAGCGTACCTTGGGACATGAAGCGCTTTCCCTTCAGTTAGCGACAATAAGCCATGAAAATAAGTAGAGCGACTGCAGCAGAGCAGCAAGGCTGCGCAGTATCGCACACCCATCGCGATGACTGTAGCGTTGGCGGTGACATACACGGAGGTAGACATGCGCAGTACGCTTTTTATTTTAGGCCTAATTGCATTGGGCGTAGCCCTACAAAAAGGCATTATCGAGATTCCCCGCCACTGGGCGCCCTGGGCACCGCTGCACATTGATGACCCCATCACGCCCGTCACTCAACTCAAGCTAAACCGCTTGGCGGATGATCGTGCTGGCTGTTTAGCTGCGTTAGATACGGTTCCCGAAGAGGAACTGCGTTACACACCATTGGCGGATTACTCACCTACGACAAGCTGCCCGCTGTCCAACATCGTGCGCATGGAATCTAGTGGCGTTGCATTTAATCAAAGTTTTGTAGCGTCCTGCCCTATGGCGCTGGCATGGGTAATGTATGAGCGGCACGCATTACAGCCTGCCGCAGAGGAAATAATGGGCAGCCGGGTGAGTCAGGTCAACCATGTGGGCAGCTTTGCCTGCCGCAATGTCTATGGCCGTGAAACAGGTAGGCGTAGCGAACACGCCACCGCCGAAGCGCTGGATATCGTGGGGTTTATGTTTGAAAACGGCCAGCGCGTTACCCTGATCAATAACTGGGATGATGAAGGCGAAACGGGGGAGTTTTTACGGGCCGCACGTGATGGTGCCTGCAATACCTTTGGCAATGTATTAGGGCCGGATTACAACGCCGCGCATGCCGATCACTTCCACATGGGCATGCGCGGGTTTCGGCTATGCCGCTAACGAATCAACCAGCATTTACTTAGTCGAGGCTAATATCGTCTTCATCCGTGGCGGCGCCTGTGGCAGCACCTACACCACCACCAATAACGGCACCTTGGGTTACGCTACCGCCAGTTGCTGCGGCAGCACCCGCGCCGACGGCAGCGCCAACACCGGCACCGCTAGCGGTACGTTCACCTGTCGTTGAGCCGCAGCCCGACAAACCGACGGTTAGCGCCACCAACGCGCCTAGAGTCACTATACGTGTCGTTTTTAATAAATGAGTGTGCATGATCATCTCCATATGGGTTGCAACCCTTACACACTAGAAAGAATTCGACATAATTGCCACGTTAATTATCACTGTTCGATAACTAAAAAAGCTAAGCACGCTGTGCCACAGCACTGTCAGTGCGCTTTTCCAGCCAGCGACCACCCGCAAAAATCACCAACCCACAGAGCGCTAAGCCAGCACCGACTAACCCCGTACTCGACCAGCTAAAACCAGCGCTGATCGCCAGCCCCGCCAACCACGCGCCTAAGGCATTCGCTCCGTTAAAGGCCGCATGATTGAGCGAGGCCGCCATCGTTTGGGCATCTTCGGCCACATCCATCAAACGGGTTTGCAGTGAGGGCGCCAACGCTATGCTGGTCCCCACTAAGCCGACAAACAAAAGCCCCGTCCAAACGTTATTCGCGGCAAAGTAAAACAGCCCTTGAATGACCCCGCACCACAGCAGAATAATCGGAATGGCGCGCATCAAATTTTTATCCGCCATGCGCCCGCCGATTAAGTTACCGGCGATAGAACCCAAGCCAAAAATCACCAACACCAGCGGCCCCAGCGCCTCACTCATGCCTGCCTGCAGGGTTAACGTTGGCATCACGTAGCTAAAAATAGCAAACATTCCGCCGCAGCCGATGCAGGCGAGAGCCAACGTGACCAACACACGCTGTTTAAGCAGCGCGGACAGCTCACGCATGGGACTGGCTAGCGTATCAACTGGCTGGACCGGCACATAAAACCTGATCAATAGTGCGGTGAGTAGCGCAATGCCCCCGACCCCCACAAACGCAATTTGCCAGCCAAATAGATTTCCGGTCCAGGTGCCCAGCGGTGCTCCTATCAGAATCGCCACCGTTAAGCCCATCATCACTCGTGAGATAGCCCGTGCCCGCTGGTCGACCGGCACCGCCCCCGCCGCCACCAGCGCGGCAATGCCAAAATAGGCGCCATGGGGTAAGCCCGCCAGAAATCGCAGGCCAACAAATGACCAGAACCCCGGCGCCATAGCACTGGCAATATTGCCGACCGCAAACACCAGCATCAGCACAATTAATAGCAACCGCCTGGGGGCTCGCGCGGCCAGCGCTGAAATCAATGGCGCCCCCGCTACCACACCCAAGGCGTAACTACTGATGGCATAACCCACCTGGGGCACTGTCACGGCTAAATCACCCGCCACACGGTTCATCAAGCCCATGATGACAAACTCGCTAGTGCCAATCCCAAAGCCACCCAGCGCCAACACAAATTCTGCCAGACGCGGGTTACGCGCCAGCCCTTGAGTCGACGAAGCTGTCGAATCCTGCATGCTTATCTCCTTGGGATACCGTACTTGTGGGTATCTCGCTTAGCGCTAAATGATCGCAGGATTAGACGAAAGTAGAAACATGCTGCGTTTAAAAAGTTAGCAAGCAAAATGCATAGGTCCCCTAAACCAAGTACCTGGCCGTCATTGAGCTTTCTCAACGAGTCTGGGCACAATGCTCACTCAATATGCGGCTCACTTAACACACTGTTTAACAAACCAGCACGAGGTCGCCATGACGCCAGAAACAATCGAACAGGCCATGCTGGCGTTAGCCGAGGCCGACCCCGATATCGCCCGCGCTCTACCACTGGTGGGCGCCCCCGGCCCGCGCCAGCGTGACCAAGGCTTTGCTACCTTTTTTGGCACCATCGTTAGCCAGCAGATCTCTACCGACGCCGCTCGCGCCATTATGGGCCGCGTCAATACGCTGCTACCGGCATTGCATGCCAAAGCGGTCATGGAAGTGGAAAGCCAAGCGCTGCGCGATGCGGGGCTCTCCTGGCGCAAGATTGAGTACGCCAAAGGGCTTGCAGAGGCGGAGCTGGCAGGCACCTTTAGCGCCGATGGGCTTGAGCACCTTAGCGATGAGGAGGTGATAACGGCGATTACTGCGCTACGCGGTTTTGGTCGCTGGAGCGCCGAAATCTATCTGATGTTTTCACTCAAACGCCCGGATGTCTTCCCCGCGGATGACCTTGCCCTGCGAGTAGCGCTGGGCCGCCTAAAAGGCATGGACGACAAACCCACGCCCAAACAGGCGCGCCAGCTAGTCGAACACTGGGCGCCCTGGCGTAGCGTGGGTTCGCTGTTTCTGTGGCACTACTATCGCGGCGAGCCGCTTTAAATATTAAGCATCCAGTCCGCCAAATTTGCCGTTCTGGTAATCGTCGACCGCTTGAACGATCTCTTCGCGGGTATTCATCACAAACGGTCCGTGGGAGTAGACCGGCTCGTCGATTACATCACCGTGACCAAACAGCAGACGCGCATCGCTGCTGGCTTCGATATCTAGGCGATCGCCGTCGCGATCTACTTCGATCAGATGGTGGGGCTGCACCGGCTCACCGCCCACCTCAACGTCCCCCTCTACCACGTAGAGAAACACCTGCCGCCCGGGGGCAACGGACAGCTGTTCATGGGCGCCGGCAGGCAACCTTAGCGTCGACATGAACACGCCGGTGAGCGTCTCGATAGGGCCAGCCTGGTCCTGCCACTCACCGGCGATCAGGTTCAGCTCACCGCCGCCAAGTAGCGCAATGGCAGGTATGTCCGCCTGCTGCAGCCCCACATAGCGCGGCTCACTCATCTTCAAGCGCGATGGCAGGTTGACCCACAGCTGAAGAATTTCCAGCGGGCCACCCTCGCGCAGAAACTCGGGCGGAGAGATTTCCGCATGCACAATGCCGCTGCCCGCGGTCATCCACTGCACACCGCCCGCATGGATCACGCTTTGATGGCTGGCGCTATCCGCATGAGCCAGCGAACCTTCCAGAATAAAAGTGACCGTCTCAAACCCCCGGTGCGGGTGCGGACCAAACGGCAACCCTCGGTTATTGGCCGGATACGTCTGTGGTCCGTGATGGTTAAGAAACAGAAACGGATCGAGCTGTTCAAGCTGCGGCCCCGGCAGCGGGCGCCGGGTAACTAAATCGCCGATATCATCGCGCTTGGCTGGATGCTGGGCGATCACGCGGCGTGCTGATTGAATAGTGTCTGATGGCATAACTTACTCCTTATCAATACGCCCAGCGTAAAACCTCAACCCGCAGATGAGGAGCGAATAATTTGCCTCGTTTCGTTGAAGGAAATTGTTACCAAGCGTCTCAAAGAGGCTCTGATTAACGTGATGAGCGCAGACCAGACAAGGCAAAAATCAACGAAGAAGCGGAGTTTACGGGTTGTAAATGAGCATTTTGAGGCGATTTTTAACGCCGTATGGTCAAGCGCAATAGTTAATCAGCGGTTTCCTCAAAACTCGGTCACCACCGTCACGCCCGCCCCTTCAACTTTATCCATATTCATCAGCGCATCAATCGACTGCTCAAGGGAGATGCGTTTGCCGATTAGCTTTTCAGGCGCCAGCTTTCCTGACTGGATCATCGCCAGCATGGCGTCATAGCGATGCGCCTGCATACCATGACTGCCCAGTATTTCAAGCTCGTGGGCAATGACTTTACTCATGGGAATGGCCGGTGTGCTGTTCTCAGCCAACATCAGCCCAACCTGAACATGCTTGCCACGTTTACGTAGGTTACTGATGGAGTTAAAGCAGGTCGTCGGGTGCCCTAACGCATCCAGGGATACGTGAGCGCCTCCCCGGGTTATTTCCGCAACCGCTTCAACCACATTGGCCACCTTGGCGGCATTCACGGTGGCAGTGGCGCCCAATTGACGGGCCAGATTCAGCGCGTCTTCCGAAATATCGATGGCGACAACGTTAGCGCCGATAGCATTGGCAATCATCACCGCCGATAGACCTACACCGCCACAGCCGTGAACGGCCACCCATTGGCCTGGCGATGTTTTGCCTTGATCGACCACAGCCCGAAATGAAGTAACGAAACGACACCCCAAGCTGGCCGCCGTCGCAAAATCGAGCGTCTCGGGTAGAGCGACTAAATTGACATCGGCGTAGTGAATACTCACATACTCGGCAAACGAACCCCAGTGAGTAAACCCGGGCTGAAACTGACTATCGCACACCTGATGATTGCCAGAGTGGCACTCTGGGCAAATGCCGCACCCACCCACAAATGGCACCGTGACGCGGTCACCAAGGCGCCACTTTTTGACGTCTTTACCCACGGCTTCCACAACGCCAGCAAGCTCATGCCCCGGCACATGGGGAAGCTGGATATCCGTGTCATGCCCTACCCAGCCGTGCCAGTCGCTGCGGCAAACGCCGGTCGCCCTGACGTTCACTACCACCCCATGCGGCTCTGGGGCGGGATCAGGTAATTGCTGAATGCGGGGAGGGGCGGAAAATTGCTCAAATACAACGGCTTTCATAACGAATCCCTCACCTAAATCTTTTTACTTTATAACGGCTCCTGCGGAGAAGACGCAACTTACTGGCCGCTAACGCTTAATCGCCCCACGACCCGAAACGAATCATCCGCTGGACGCACCACGATCATCTCCCCCGAACCAACGCCGCCTCCAATCAGTGCGGTGATATTTACCTGATGAGTGACCAGCAACAAATTACCCGGCCCCTGCCAGGCGGCAATCTGCTCTTGGGCGGTTTGGGTGATGGACGCCTGATCACCGCGCCCACTAAAGAACGAGTCCAGCCAGCGGGTAGGCGTTACAGGCCCCAGCGCCATCAGCTCAGCAGTATCCAGCGCCCGGCACCAGCGCGATGAATACACTGCCGCAATGGGAATATCCCGCGCACGAAACGCACGCCCGGCGGCGTGTGCATGGGCGCGACCCTGGGCCGAAAGATTGCGCTGGGTATCATATTGGGAAATCTCAAAACCCGGCGGGTCACCAATGCCAGGGGCCAGGGAGTGACGCATAAGAATCACCAAGCCGCCTTCTTGGAGTGCTTGCCAAGTGGTGGGGTTGGCTTGAGCGATGGGGAGCATACCCAGCACACCGAGCAACAAGGTTAAAGTGAGATGGCGTAGGGTGGGCATGGGGAGGCGTCCTTAAATCGGCAAAATTTGATATGGTTAAGCCTAAGCCAACTGACATTACTCTATGACGCCAAGGGTAAGCTTATGACCGAGCAGAGCCCAATCGCCTTTAGCAGCCTTGTTAGCGCGATTACCCAACAGATAGAGCAAGCACGCGGGCAGGTTCGCCAAGCCGTCAATACGGCTATGGTACAAAGCTACTGGGAAGTAGGCCGTTTGATTGTCGAGCACGAACAGCAAGGCAATCGTCGTGCAGAGTATGGTAAGCAGCAGCTTAAGCAGCTTTCGAAACAGCTTACCGAGCGGCTGGGAAAGGGATTTGATGTCACCAACTTGCGCAATATGCGCCAGTTTTATCACGCCTTTCCAATTCGCGACGCAGTGCGTCTCGAATTGAGTTGGACTCACTATCGCACCCTTCTGCGAATAGAAAACGCCCAAGCCCGCGCCTGGTATTTGCAAGAAGCGATCAACCAAAGCTGGAGCGCCAGAGCTCTAGAACGCCAGATTAGCACCCTCTACTACGAGCGCCTGCTGACCAGCCAGGACAAATCCCTGGTTGAACAGGAAGCCAAAGAAAACACTCAGCCACTGGCGGAAAGCGCCAAAGACTACCTGCGTGATCCCTACATTCTGGATTTTCTTAATCTGCAGGATAAAACCTATCAGGAAAGCCAGCTAGAGCAGGCCATTATCAGCAACCTGCAGCAGTTCTTACTTGAGCTGGGCAAAGGCTTTGCCTTTGTGGAGCGCCAGCAGCGCATCCGCTTTGATGACGAGGATTTCTATATAGACCTGGTGTTCTACAACTTCAAACTGAAATGCTTTTTACTGGTGGATCTAAAGCTCGGCAAGCTCAGGCATCAGGATATCGGCCAGATGGATACCTACGTGCGCTTATACGATGAGCAGCGCAAGGGCAGCGACGATAACCCCACCATCGGCTTGGTGCTGTGCAGTGAAAAAAGCGAAGCCGTGGTGAAGTACTCAGTGCTGGCCGAGCAAAAACAGCTGTTTGCGGCGAAATACCTGCCCTATTTACCCTCAGAAGATGAGCTGAAACGCGAGTTAGAGCGTGAACGGGCTCAGGCAGTGGAACAGCTTCAGCAGCAAGAGCTAAGCGATGAGTGATAAATAGCACGCCCCCAAAAGTAGACTTAGCTAAGCACACTCTATTTCATTAGTATGGATGGTGATGAAGCAGCCGCGACAAAGCCAATTGGCAAAGATGTGGAGAGTAAATGTAATGACATCGACCTATCCTCCCAGCAACTTTGGCTTTTTAGCAGAGCATGATGCGCTATTTGTCGAACTGGCCACCGCTGCCGAACACGCCTTTGTTAGCGACCCCAACACCACCTTAATTAAGCTGCGCCAATTGGGAGAAGCGCTTGCCCAGCATATGGCGGCAATCTCCGGGATCGAGTTTGATAACCAAACCAGCCAAGCCGACTTACTCTACCGTTTAAATCGCGAGCTGCGCCTCGAACCTCAAGTAAAAGAGCTATTCCACACTCTGCGTATCGAGGGCAACAAAGCCACCCACCAGTTTCGCACCCGCCACAAAGAAGCAATGGATGGCCTGAAGCTTGCCCGCGAACTGGCGATCTGGTTCCACCGTTCGTTTGGCAAGGCAGGCACTGCCTTCAAGCTTGGCCCCTTTGTACCACCCGCTGACCCCAGCGCGCAGTCGCGCCAGCTTCAGGCCGATATTGAAAAGCTCCGCCACGAGCTTCAACACGCCAACAAGGCATTGGACAGTAGCCAGCAGCTTAGCCGACTGGTCGAGCAAGAAAAACAGGAATACGAGGCGCTGGCCTTGGCCATGGATGAAGAGTCCCGGGCCCTGGCAAAACAGGCACAAAGCCACGAACAGGCACTAGACCAGCAGCAACAGGCTTACGAAGCCAAAATCCGCACCCTGCAAACACAACTCACCACCCAGAGCGAAAGCAGCGTTAATCAGCAGCGCCAGCAGGTCGCCAGTAAAACCAAAGCCGCCAGCGATATATTAGTGCTGAGTGAAGAGTTAACACGAATACTGGTTGATCAGCAGCTCAATGAAGCAGGCTGGGAAGCCGACAGCCAAGAGATTACCTATCAAAAAGGGGCTCGCCCCGCGAAAGGCACCTACCGCGCTATTGCTGAATGGCCCACTCAGCCAGCGCATCAAACCAATGGCCCAAAGGAACGAGCAGATTACGTGCTTTTTTGCGGCTTAACGCCGATTGCCGTGGTCGAAGCTAAAAAAGAGAACACCAATGTGGCGGGCAAGATTGATCAATCGGAGCGCTACAGCAAAGGCCTAAGCATTGAACCACCGCTGGTCGGCGCCTGGGAACTTGCCGGGCGAACCATTGCATGGCCTGCGGATGAAGAAGGACACTTTAAGGTACCTTTCGTGTACTCCTGCAACGGACGCCCCTATCTACCACAGCTGGCAGAACAGTCGGGCACCTGGTTTCGAGATACACGAGAACCCAGCAACACCCGCCGCGCCTTACCCCGCTTTCATACTCCCGGTGGCCTATTAAACCTGCTGGAACGTGACAGGGAAAACGCCGACAAGCTGCTCAAACAAGAGCCTTTCGGTTACCTGCGGCTCAGGGAGTACCAGCAAAAGGCGATTCTGGCGACGGAACATGCATTGGCCCACGGCACCCGCTCTGCGCTGCTAGCCATGGCCACCGGTACCGGCAAAACCCGCACTATCATCGGCCTGATGTACCGTTTTTTAAAAACCGAGCGTTTTCACCGCATTCTATTTCTGGTTGACCGAACAGCCCTTGGCGATCAAGCCATTGACGCCTTCAACGAAGCCCCGTTAGAGCAGAACCAAACCCTAAGCAAGATCTACAACGTGGCGGAACTGGGCGATATGGCAGCGGAAGCGGAAACCCGTGTGCAGGTGGCCACCGTGCAGGCCATGGTGAAGCGCATTTTTATGAGCGACCAGCCGCCGCCCATTGATCAATTCGACTGCATCATTATCGACGAAGCCCACCGCGGCTACACGCTAGATCAGGAAATGACCGAAGGCGAGCTGGCCACCCGCGACGCTAGCCAGTACCTTTCCAGCTATCGCCGGGTACTTGATTACTTCGATGCGATCAAAATCGCGCTCACCGCTACCCCGGCCAAGCACACCAGCGAGATTTTCGGCAAACCGGTGTACACCTACTCCTACCGGGAGGCGGTGGCGGACGACTGGCTGATCGACCACGAGCCGCCCATCCGCTATGAAACCCTGCTGACCCAAGAAGGCATCCTGTTTGAGAAAGGTAAACCCATCGAGATCATCAACACTCAAACCGGCGAAGTCGATACCACCGAATTAGAAGTTTCGGGTAACGGTCTTGGTTTCGGCGTTATGTTGCATTACGAATGGGATTTGCGACACGATATTGATGTGTTGGCTCGTCATGATGCACTCTTTAATTACTCTGGGTTGGCAGAATTTCAAGTCCGTATAGAACCTATTGGTCGTATCTACGTTGCGGTTCGTCAGGGCGGTGATTGGTTTCCATTGGATGATGAGAGCAACATCCCAATACCCCAGGTAGTGGGTTACGCCTCTGGCTTGAACGAGAATCTGCAGCGCAGTTTCATGAAGAATGCAGTACAACAATTCGAAGTTCGCCGTGTCAGTGCAAAGCGACAAAAGGAGCTCTCTGGCAAGATTGATGAGAAAAGAAGAGCTGATATTAATCAACAATATGTAGAGAAGTACCCGCACATTTTCAGTTCAGTGTCTGGTGAAGCTTTCGATCAAGGGGGATACCTTGACGTGATAGAGATGAGCCAGAAAGCCAGTCAACTTATTTATATCGATTATGACAACATGGGTCTTCTACTGTTAAGCCTTGCAGTTCTGGAGCACCAAGCAGTACAGAATTTATTCAGTGAAGTGGCCTTCAATCGGCTGCACAAAGCGGTTATCCGCTATGACCTTCGCACTGGGATAATTGAAGAGGATGCAATCCGTGATGTGAAAATGTTGATTCGCATTGCAGGTGAGGAGCGAGTCCACCGTATTGGGCAGCCAACTACTGATGCCCAATATGAAGTATATGAACTGAACTATCTTGCAGGAGAAATTACGCTTGATCTTTTTGACCAAGAATTATTGGAAAAGCTGAGAGAAACGAATTACAGCGATCCACTAACCTTTTTCAAGCGGCTGTATAATATCCAGCAGCTTGGAATTAAAAATTGGGGCTATTCGGTACGGCAAGAGCTTCGCAGGTGTGATTTTTTTGGGGCTGTTAAAAAGCCTCTGAAAACAAAATTGCCTTTGAGTATCGTAGAATTATTACTGGAAGATAACAGTGGGAATACGGTAAGCCTGGATGATCTTTCGGACGGTGAAGCCCAACTAATGCAGATTATGGCTGCTGCTTTTATTTTCAGCAGGTCTCAAGCACTTTTCCTGTTCGATGAGCCAGAGACGCACCTTAATCCCTCATGGCGCACATATTTCCATAGCCATCTCACAAGAGCTATCTCTTTAGGAGACAAAACTGATAGGCCGTCACAGATTTTTCTTTCAACTCACTCGCCTTTTATGATTTCATCGCTTAAACGGGAAAATGTAAGGTTCTTTGAGCGCGACAGTGACAGCTTAATTTCGATGGTGCCTGCTTTTAGTCAAACATATGGATCACCGTTTGATGTGCTAATTAAAGAGTACTATGGGCTTCGCTCCTTGATATCCCAATCAGTAGTTGAAGATATTAGACGGCGACTTCCGGCGGATAACCGATCAGATGACGCTGCTAAAGCTAGTCGCTGGATTGAGGAAAATTTAGGGGACTCCATGGAAAAAGCATATTTATTAAGGAAGTTAAAAGAATAATGTTATTTCCACTTCACCCCCAGACTCCCCTTTGTAATGTATTTATTTTGCTAAACAATGAGTTCTTACACTTCTTGCAGGAATCTATTCAAGGCAATGTGTTCTCGGAAGCTCTATTCACAGAACACACCTGCCCGGATGGTAACGTTCGTAGTGTTTGTTGGACTAATCTTGAAACACGTGAAAAATTTCATGATCTTTGGAGCGTTTTACCGACTGGGGTGGATGCACGGAGAAATTTATATAATTTGGTAAGGCGATGCCAGAACATCGAAATCTTTTTTGATGACATCGACGAAGACTTACCTTTGATTGAGCCAGAAGAGCTATTTAGCGCCGTAAAAGCATTAACTACACATCTGTTCTTACGAACCAAAAGTCTTTCTGAAGCAAAACGACAGTCAGGTAGCTCTATTGAGAGGCACTATCAAGATTTTTTGCGCATCAACAATAACAGTTTACTTTGCTATGTATGTGGTACTGAATATCTTTCTCAAAACCGAACCAACTTAGCCGATGAAGACCAATGGCGAGCCGACTATGACCATATTTTGTGTAAAGATAAATACTCGATATATGGTGCCCATCCTGGAAACTTTATACCTACATGCCATACATGTAATTCAAAGGCTAAAGGTGCTAGGAACCTGCTAATTAATAGCGAAGGTGAAAGACGAAAAGCGTTTTACCCGCTCCCACCTTCCCTAGAGAGTTGTTATTCTTATGCCAAAGTAGAAGTTCAACCAAAAACTTTAGAAAGGCTAAAACTTAATCCTATCGATGCCCCTATTGAAGAAGTTGTTGTTAATTTTCCAGACGCCCCTGCAGAACTGCTTAATAAAATCAGTGTCTGGCGAGAGGTTTATCAAGTGCCTTCTCGTATTGAAAACCGTGTCGCTGTCAGTTTTTGTGAAACTATCACTTCACGCCTACTCAACCCTGGAGATTTTAATGATTTCCGTGTTCAGTTGGGTCGCTTTGCTGGTCGTATGCCACTTGATTACCGAACATCGGAAGGGAGCTTTTGGTGGTACCGCGTCTGCGAACACTTAGCAGCGCAGGATGCGGAATTTCTTCGAGATATATGGACACTGTTAGATTGGAAGCGCCAACAAGCTGACAAAAACGATATGGAAGCCACATTTGGCAGAATATGACGACTTAAGTTTTATTTAGATGCTTAAAAATATCTACTCCAAGACAAAGTATGACCTCTTAACTCATTACCCTATTGGGCGCTATGCACGGTGCTGCTAGACTCAGCTTAATCATTCCTCAATACACGAATAAGATTGATACACAGGAAAACCCCGTATGGCCAAGGCAAATATCAACACCCAGATGCTGACCTGGGCGCGCGAGCGCTCCGGCATCCCGGTGGCTGAATTTGCACATAAGTGTGGGGTGAATGAAGAAAAACTGCTGGCTTGGGAAGCGGGTGAACAGCCCATCACCTTCCGTCAGGCGATGCAGTTTGCCGAAAAGGCCTATGTTCCTTTTGGCTACCTGTTTCTCACAGAGCCGCCCGAAGAAGTGTTGCCCATACCTGACCTTAGAACGCTGGGAGGCCAAGGTGTCACTCGCCCGAGTGCTGAGCTTTTTGATCTGATCAAGCTAATGCTTCAGCGCCAGGAGTGGTACCGAGACTACTTAAAGCAGCACTTTGCAGAGCCCAACCCACATGTTGGCCGCTTTTCTGCTAATCACTCTGTCGATGAAATCGTCGCCGACATGCGCTCCCAGTTAGGCGTTGGGGATCACCCAAAGCGTGGCAAATGGGATGACTATTACCGCGATTTAACCCAGCGAATCGAAGCACTGGGCATCCTGATGATGCGTCAAGGCGATATGGGCCACTACACACGCCCTTTGCGCGTTGAAGAATTTCGCGGGTTTGCCATTGTTGATGACTATGCGTCTATCATTTTCGTCAATCATGGCGATGCGCTAGGTGCGCGCTTATTCACCCTGATCCATGAGCTTTGTCATGTTTGGATTGGGCAATCTGGCATTTCCGACGGAAAAGCTAATACGCACCGCCAACAAGAAGTGCTTTGTAATGCCGTTGCGGCGGAGTTTTTAGTACCAGAACGAGAATTCAGCTCTCTTTGGCAACACGATTTAGTGCACTGGCAAGATAACTTACCGACGTTGGAAGCCCACTTTCACGTCAGCACCTGGGCATTGGCGCGCCGAGCCCTAACGCTCAATTTTATCTCTCAAGCGCAATACGGTCGTTATATTGCTGAACAGCAGGCGCAACATAAAGCAAATGAGAGCAGTGGTGGGCCAACCTACTACCAGACTAAAAAAGCCCAAATCAGCCAATCATTTTCTAGGGCGGTCGTCAGTGAAGCGCTGAGTGGTCAGTTGATGTTACGTGAAGCGAGCGACCTGCTGGGCGGAGTCAAACCGAATAAAATAGAGCGCTTCGCTAAGGAGCTGGGCATTTGAGATATTTACTGGACGCAAATACCTATATCGAAGCGAAAAACCAGTACTACGGAATGGATATTTGCCCCGCTTACTGGGACTGGCTGGATAGGCAGTTTGCGTTAGGTACCATTGCCAGTGTCGATATGATTGGCCGAGAGCTAAAAGAAGGTAACGATGAGCTGGCTAACTGGGTTCGAGAGCGGCCAGACCACTTTATCAGCAACGATGATGGGCTTACCCAAACACTTTTTGCAGATATCGTTCAGTTCGTTGTGGAAGGCGACTATAACCCCGGCAATCGCGACAACTTCCTGTCAAAAGCCGATCCATGGATTATTGCCAAAGCAAAAGCTATCGGTGCCAGTGTAGTAACGCATGAAGCTGTCGCTGCCGCTAACACCCGTAAAGTTAAAGTCCCAAATATATGCCAGCAGTTCGAAGTACCCTGCCTCAATACCTTCAGGTTTCTGCGGGAATTAGAAGCTCGGTTTTTTCTTGGTCAATGAGAACCGGCTCATTGATTAAAATTAGCCACATTCCCATTAATATCTGCCGTGAATAGAAAATTTAATAAGCCTCTCGTTAAAATCTCACACCATCCCTCTTCTACAGCGTCATCCTATGTATTGCTTTTAGAAAAAATAGCAACTAATATGTTGCTATTAAATAAAAAAGCAACTTATTAGATGACATCGCCATGCCGTTACTGAATCAAATCAAAAAGCGCCGAATAGCGCTAGGCTTCAAACAAAATGACATGCAGATGCGGGTGGGGATGTCGCGCCAGCAGTATCAACGGCTTGAAGCCAGTGGCAACCCGCGCCTTAACACCTTAGAACTGGTGGCTAAGGGATTGAACAGTGAGATTATGTTGATCCCCCAAGAGAAACGCGATGCGGTTTTGGCTCTGCTCACAGGCCATACAGCAGACACACCTGCTCCCAGTAAGGGAGATACCAGCGATAGCCTCATTGATGACCCGTGGAAAGGCTTATTAGGGGATGATTAACCATGCAAAGGCGGGCTAAGTGGATCGACTAAGCATTCTGCAGCTCTCTCTGCATGGGAACGTGGTGGGACATCTTGCGGGTTACTCCCATGGCAAGAATATCCTGCTGTTCGATGATGAGTTTCGCCACGTCCCTGAGCGGCCAACGCTCAGCCTGATTACTCACCCTAATTTCCCTAAATCTGAAGAGATTTTAGCGAGAGACTGGTCGAGGCACCAACGGTTGCATCCTCTGTTATCTAATCTGCTGCCTGAAGGTGTGCTGCGTGAACTGCTTGCGCATAGTTTGAAAACCCATATTGACCATGAGTTCTCTCTTCTAGCATGGCTTGGTCTTGACCTTCCTGGTGCCCTCATCGCACGCCCACTCTCCCCAGACAGCATTCCGGCGCCGGTACTGGCTCGGTTGCCATATGCACGACCTGAAACCATTGAATATCCGTCGATACTAGCGCCTGGTAATAAATTCTCGCTGGCTGGCGTACAGATGAAGTTCTCCATGAAGGAGAAAGATGGCCGTTATAACTTAGTCCATAGCGCCGTTAATGATGGCAATGGGGAGTTGGGTGAGTGGATTATCAAAACGCCCTCCACCCAGCACGTTTACGTTCCCTTAAACGAATTTTCGTCAATGAAACTGGCAGCCCTGGCAGGCATCGATATGCCGGAAACACGCTTGGTCGCGCTCGATACGTTAGACAATCTGCCTGCTATCCGTTTGCCAGAAGAGCCTATGGCGTTTGCTATCAAGCGTTTTGATCGCCAGCGCGGCGTGCACGGTACCGAGCGCGTTCATATGGAAGATTTTGCTCAAGTCTTGGCGAAATATCCCCATGAAAAGTATGGCTCGGCTAGTTATGATCAGATCGGTCGTATTCTGTACCAGTTTTCCGGTGATCCCATTACGGATTCCCAGCAGTTTGCCCGACGCCTGCTGGTAAACATTTTGCTCGCCAACGGCGATGCTCACTTAAAAAACTGGAGCCTTTTGTATTCTGATCGCTACACGCCAAGGCTATCACCCGCTTACGACATTGTGACTACCAGCGTATATATGGAAAACGAGCGTACTACTGAGCTCAATTTGGCGGGCCAAAAAGCGTGGTATCAAACCTCCATGGAAAGCTTTCAGCAGTGGGCCAAAAAAGCCGACATTCCTTGGCGCTTAATCAAGCCTCACCTAGATGACACACTTGATAAAGCCCGCACCTTATGGCCTAAAGCACTGGTAGAGCTGCCTATGCATGAGCCCCATAAGCAGGCACTTAGAGAACATTGGATGCGCCTACATACTGACTTTCGCCTGTCTGACGGTTAACGGCGATTTTTAGTATCTAAAAACATCACTCAATATTTTGAATCTGCTCCCGCATCTGTTCGATCAGCACCTTCAACTCCACCGCGCAGCGTGTCGTCTCAGCCACCACGGATTTTGACGACAGCGTGTTAGCTTCGCGGTTAAGCTCCTGCATCAGGAAGTCCAAACGGCGGCCTTTGGGGCCTTTCTGGGCTAGTTGGTGGCTTACTTCTTCGATATGCGCAGTCAGGCGATCCAGCTCTTCGTCTACATCGGCTTTTTGCGCTACCAATACCAGTTCGGCTTCCAGGCGCTGGGGGTCGAGCTCAGTCTTGGCGATTTCTAAACGTTCCAGCAGTTGAACGCGCTGGCGTTCTAGAATCTGTGGCAACAGGCTGCGCACGATGGCGGCCTGTCCACTTACCGCCGTCAGGCGGGTGGTGATCATCTCGGCGAGCTTTTCGCCTTCACGGGCACGGGCGTCAATTAGCTCATCCAGCGCTTGGTCAAACAGCGCTTTGGCGGCGGCCTTGATGGCGTCTTGATCGAGGTGCTGGGTTTCCATCACGCCAGGCTGGTTGAGCAGTGCCAAGGTTGTCGGCGGCACGGCGCTGGGCACCTGCTGCTGGATGGCGCTTAGCGCATCAGCAATGGCGGCTAGGCGAACGCTATTAACAGCGGGGGCTTGGGCGGTTTCGGCGCTCTCAAACCTTACGCTGCACTCCACTTTTCCCCGGGCCAAGCGGGTGCGTAGCGCTTCACGCAGCACTGGCTCTAGGTCACGCAGGCTTTCATGCAGGCGGAAGTGGGGCTCTAAATAGCGCTGGTTGACCGAGCGGATCTCGACCTGCAGCGTGCCAAACGGGGCAGCCTGCTCGGTGCGGGCAAAGGCGGTCATGCTGTGTACGCGGCTGGAAGTGGCCATGTTTCATCCTGGTAGTGAATAACGGTGTATAACGCATTGCCAACAGGCCCTAAATGGCTAGCCTATTCATTCGATTCAGTAAATGCTGTGCGAAAGAGCCTCTCTAACACCCATTATTTCTGGCTGAACCTCTATGAGCAGACGTGGATCCTGCGGTGGCGTATCAATCAGCTCAAAGACGCGGTCGATCATCTCGATCACATTTTGCCGAACCATCATCAAACGCGGATGAAAAGCAGCGGCTAGTGGATCCCAGTCAAAACAGCCGAAAATAATATCATCCAGGTAATAGCCATTTAGCTGTAGTCCGCGAACAATGCCTTCAAGGGAAATCGTGGAGTTGACGAACATAGCGCTGGGCGGGGTAGACCGCTTAAGCATATACCTTTCAAGGGCAGTCTGAGCCTTATCGGCAGCATAATCACAGGGGAGAATATTCTCTTCCGCCGTCGCTAGCCGCACTTCCTCTCTCGCTTGCTTGAAGCCGGCAATACGCTCGCGGGTATTGTGATCTTCATCACGGCCGCCAATAAAGAGTACAGGGTCGTCACTGCGCTTCTCTTCAGCAAGGCGGTTGAGGATGGCATGGGTGAGTTGCCGCGCGCCCTCACGGTTATTGGAAATCACCGACGGTGCCTTACTGCCAGGAAGGTCGAGATTAATGCTTTGTACGCCGCTCTCTGCACACATCTGCGCAATCGTATCGGGATCCGTTGCGCCGGTGCATACCAGGCACTCGACACGGTAAGCAAGCATCATACGGGCAGCTTCGCACTCTTGCTTGGGATCTCGATTCGTACACGAAACAATCGCAAACAACCCCCGACGCCGTGCTTCTGATTCGAAGTGTTGGGCTATTGAGCTGAAATAGCGGTTGTCGTACAGCGGCAAAATCATGCCGATAATACCTGAGCGCTCACGCCGCAAGGCACGAGCCTGCATATTGGCCGAATAGCCCTCAGCCTGCGCAAGCGAAAGAATTTTGCTGGCAAGTTTCTTGCTGATGCGACGGCGCTGCCAAGTGCCGTTGAGCACGGCACTGACGGTACTGGGCGACGTTTCTGCCAACCTTGCCAAGTCGTAAATAGTCAGCCGCTTGGCTGAAGAGTCGCTAACCACCGGGCAGCTCCTTGCGATTAGATAAAAGTAGCATTGACGTAATGCAGCAATAGATGAATCCTACACGTTGCACAACCGATTGTGCATACTAGATTAAATGACAATAACGATAGCGATAACGCATCGCTTAGGTACCACTCAACGTATCCAGCACTGTGTAAAGTTCCTATGCATTAAGTTCTTATGCATTAAATTCCTATGCATTGTGAGGCTCGGAAGCGTTTGCGCCATTTCATTTGACCATGACGCAACGTACAGCAGCACTATTAAAGCGCTTCAATGCACGCGATTCCACTGACTGGGTCAGCCAACAGCAAGCAGGAAATCACAATGAAATACAAAGCACTTCTTACCGCAGCTACGCTAACAGGCATTATCGGCAGCACCGGCGCCATGGCTCAGGAGTCTCCTACGATTGCCGTGGTCGCCAAGGTGGGTGGCATCCCCTGGTTCAATGCCATGGAAATGGGCATCGAACAAATGAGTGAAGAGCTAGGAGTAGAAGCCTATATGGTAGGCCCTACCAGTGCTGATCCCGCCCTGCAGGTGCGTGCGATAGAGGATCTGATCAGCCGTGGCGTTGATGTCATTGGTGTTGTCCCGAATGATCGCGAGGTTCTTGAGCCGGTATTGGAACGGGCACGTGATCAGGGAATTATCGTACTGACACATGAAAGCCCCGAATCGGTCAACATCGACTACGACTTTGAAATGATTTCAGCGCAGCAGTTAGGTGAAGAGCACGCCAAGCTACTGGCTGACACCACCGGCTGCGAAGGCTCTTATGCCGTTTACGTTGGCGGCCTCAGCGTGCCCGCTCACAACGCCTGGGCAGATGCTGCCGTGAGCTGGCTCGATGATAACTGCTCGGGCTTGACCCAGGCCGCTGATCGTTTCGGCGTTGCCGAAAGCGTCGATGACAGCCGCAACACCACCCTGGACTTGCTGCGTGCCCACGAAGACTTGGCTGGCATCATGTCGTTTGGTAGCCAGGGAACCATCGGCGCAGCTCGGGCCGTGAAAGAGCGTGGTCTGGAAGGGGATGTGGCCGTTATGGGCCTGTTCTCTCCGGGCCAGGGGCGTCGCTTAGTGCACGAAGGTGTGATTACCGGTGGTTTCCAGTGGAGCCCTCTTGAGGCGGGTAAAGCGTTCGTTGCCCTGGGTGAGATGCTCTATAACGGCGAAGAGATTACCGATGGCGCCGACTTGCCGGTACTGGGTGAAATTACCCTCGACGGCAAGACGATCTTTGCTTCACAGCCACTCAAGCTGAGCAAAGATACCGTGGATGAGTTGGCAGAACTCGGCCTGTAAAACCGCGCTTATTGATCGCGTAGAGACTGCCGTGCTCCTGAAGAGCGCGGCAGTGACGTTAAGAGAGGAGCCTCCAATGGGCGATATCGCGATTCGAGCGCGCCACGTCAGCAAGATTTTCGGTCAAAGCCGGGTGCTCGATGATGTCGAATTCGAACTTCGCCGGGGTGAGGTGCTTTGCCTTTCAGGTGAAAACGGTTGTGGCAAAAGCACCCTCATTAAAATTATCAACGGTGTTTACAAGCCTGAACCAGGCATTGAGTTCACGTTTGGCGATGAAACCCTCTCTGCTATTAGCCCGAAAGAGGCACGCAGCCGGGGTATTCATGTTATCTGGCAAGACCTCGCGCTGTTCCCGCACCTGACCGTCGCGGAAAATATCGTCTTCGATGACTACGTTGCCAAGCCTTGGCGGCCTATTTCCTACAAAGATGCGCTGACGCAATCCCGCGAGATTATTCAGCAGTTTGGTTTGAAACTAGATCCCACGGCCCGTGTTGAAGACCTTTCGATTGCCCATCGTCAACTCGTTGCAATTTGCCGCGTGCTGCAAGCAGGGGCCAGTATCATTTTTATGGATGAGCCCACCGCCTCGCTTACCTATAAAGAGGTACAGATGCTGCTGGGCATTACCCGCTCACTGGCGGCAAAAGGCATTTCCATTGTGTTGGTCAGCCACCGGCTGGTGGAAGTGTTGGAGGTGTGCCAACGCGTCACCGTGCTCCGCAATGGGAAGCTGGTCGGCACCTACCCCACCGAGGGGATGACCCAGGCACGACTTTCAACCCTGATGACCGGGCTTGAACTTGAACTAACCCCTCGTGCTGAAACACACAAAGGCGCCCCGGTACTGGAGCTTAAAAACTTAAGTCGTGAAGGGGAATTCGAGAACGTCTCTTTCACCCTGCATCGCGGTGAAATTCTCGGACTTACGGGTTTGCTTGGCGCAGGGCGTACCGAAATAGCTCACACAATTTTCGGGATGACTCAGCCCACTTCAGGGCAGTTGCTAAAAGAGGGTCAACCGCTGAAGCTAAACTCCAACCGCGATGCCGTGCGCCACCGAATTGCCTACCTCTCTGAAGACCGACTCAATCTTGGCCTGGTGCAAAACCAATCCATCAATATGAATACCGCAGTGACCGTATTACCAAGGCTGGAAAAACCGCGCTTTTTTCTCTCCCCTCAGCGCATCAAGGCACTGACCGCCCACTGGATTGAGCAGCTTAAAACCAAGGTGAGTGACGCCGAGCTTGCGGTCTCATCATTATCCGGCGGTAACCAGCAACGCATTGCACTCGCCAAATGGCTAGCCACTGAACCCGACGTTCTCATTCTTGACTGCCCGACAATTGGCGTCGATGTAGGCGCCAAAGCCGGTATTTTCGACATCATCAGGAATCTTGCTGATCAGGGCATGGCCATCATTCTGATTTCGGATGAGGCAGGAGAAATCTGGATGAACGCAGATCGTGCGCTGGTATTGCGCGAGGGGCGCATCTACTCCGAGGTCATACCTGCGGAGACCTCGGAAGAAGCGCTGGAGGCGATCATCAATGCATAAACGACTGCTAAACAGAAGGATCGGTACTGAAGGCACTCTATTGAGTATCCTCATGTTGCTGTGCGTAGTGTTGGCACTAGCAACTGACAGCTTCCTCACCTTACAAAACCTGTTCGACCTGCTTAACAATCAGTCGGTCAATATCATCTTTGCAGTGGGCCTGGTCGTTGTCTTGATCGCGGGAGGGATAGATATTTCCTTCGCCGTGGCGGCATCCGTGGTGCAGTACGTGGTGCTGTCACTTCTGATGGATTATCTGGGCGGAGGCAACTGGTTGCTTGGCATCCTGCTTTCGATGCTGGTTGGCATGCTACTGGGGCTCTTCAATGCGCTGCTGATTCATCGCTTCCGAATCGTTTCGATCATCGTCACCATCGGCACCTTTAACCTGTTTTTCGGCCTCTTGATGTATTTCACCAGCGGGGTGTCCATCTACGATATCCCCGATTGGCTCTACTACTCAGTTCCGCTGCTTGACCTACCCGCCGAACGCGGATCAGCCACGCTCTACTTACCCGCCGCAGTCATGGTGGTGATGGTAATACTCACCTGGTTCATTCTGGCCCGTACCGGTTTTGGGCGTGCTATCTACGGCTTCGGTTCAAGCCCCGAGTCCGCTCGCCGCTCTGGCGTGAGCGTCTGGAAGATTCATGCCTTTGCCTACGGCTGGCTGGGGCTATGCGCGGGTATGGCAGGACTCATGCAGGCACATATCGTACAAGAGGTCGTGCCCAACGCCTTGATAGGCCAGGAGTTGCCCATACTAGCGGCTGTCGTGCTAGGCGGCGCCACCCTGGGTGGTGGGCGCGGCTCAGTGCTCGGCGCCGTACTGGGCGTGCTGCTTCTCGCCGTTGTCCAAAATGGCCTGAATCTGCTGGGCGTGACTCCTTACGCCTTCCGCATGATTGTCGGGCTGATTATCTTGATTGCGATCACCACCAGCAACCTTGGCAACCTGTTGCCCCGCACCACCAAGGCGAGGAACGTATGAATAAGCGCCTGAATAAGCAGCCCTCCACGGCCGGGCTCCGCCTGGGGGGCGATACCATTGAAGTGGTCGCCATGACGGCTCTGCTAATCGGCAGCATTGGACTCTTCTCACTACTGGCACCGGGCTTTCTGACCGCCACTAATTTTGGCTCGATGTCGATGCAGTTGCCCGAGTTGGGGTTACTCTCACTGGCGATGCTGCTGCCCATTATTTCCGGTGGTCTGAACCTCTCAGTTACCTTTACCGCCAATATCGCAGGGCTGATGACAGCCTGGCTGGTACAGGGGTTACTGGCAGGCATGGGCCTGCTAAGCGTTCCCTTGGCGATTATCGCCGGACTTGTCGTTGGCGCAGCCGCAGGCTTTTTAATCGGCGTTATCGTCGCCTATGTGGGTGCGCATCCCATTCTGGTGTCGCTAGGTGCGATGATTTTTCTCCAGGGGGTAGGTGAGTTTTTAACCCGCGGTGGCGGTATTTCAGGCATGCCGGAGGTATTTCAAACCATCGGCAGTGGCAGTTTTCTGGGCATCCCCATCCCCATGCTGATCTTTCTCGCCGCTGCCGCAGGGTTGATCTACATCATGCACTTCACCCGCACTGGGTTTTCGATTTATATGCTCGGCTCCAACCCCCGCGCGACGGAGTACTCGGGCATTAACGTCAAGCGCGTGCTAATCACCGTCTACACAATTTCCGGCATTTTGGCAGGGTTGGCGGGCATGGTAATGCTCGCCCGCTTTAACTCGGTACGCGTAGGCCACGGCGAGAGCTACCTACTGATTACGGTTTTGGCCTGTTTTCTGGCCGGGGCAAACCCCTTCGGTGGCTTTGGCCGCGTGCTACCACTGGTGCTGGGCTTGATGAGCCTGCAGGTCATCGCTTCGGGTATGAATCTGATGGGCGCCAGCCAGCATCTAGCCACCGCGGTATGGGGGGCTTTTCTAATTATTGTAATGGCACTGCGTATGCCGTTTATTAAACAGTCATGAGTAAGGTTTTCCATGAGTCATCAAGAGCATGTTCTAGGTATCGATATCGGCACTGGCAGCGCCCGGGCGGGGGTTTTCACGACTGATGGCGTGATGCTTGCCGAAGCAAAAACACCGATTGCAATGCATCGCCCTGCCGAGCATCACGTGGAGCAGAGCTCAACGGATATCTGGCGCGCGGTATGCAGCGCAACCCAGCGCGCCCGCGAGGCTGCTGGTGTGACGTCCAATTCCATCACCAGTATGTCGGTGAGCGCCACCTGCTCGTTGGTTCTCCTGGATAAGCAGAATAAGCCGCTAGCGCTCTCACCGGGTGATGAAGCGTGGAATATCATTGTGTGGATGGACCACCGGGCAACCGCAGAAGCCGCTGAGTGCACGGCTACCCAGGCAGCGCCGCTGCGCAACCTGGGTGGCGTCATGTCTCCCGAGATGCAGATGCCTAAGCTCATGTGGTTGAAGCGGCACCAGCCCGAGCTCTATACAAAGATCGGCTACGCGGGTGATCTAGGCGATTGGCTGGGCTTTAAATGCACCGGCTCTCTTGAACGCTCGGTCTGCATGCTCTCCTGCAAGTGGACGTTTGACCCACGCCCTGGTCATGGCTGGGATCATGACTTTCTAACGCAGATCGATATGCAGGATGTACTCGAGTGTGCCCGCCTGCCCGAACAAGCCCTTCCTGTGGGCGTAGCACTTGGGCAGTTGACCGAAGAAGCCGCCGATGACTTGGGACTGACGACTCGATGTACCTTCGCAGTAGGCATGATTGATGCCTATGCCGGTGCGCTTGGCACGCTAGGCAGAAGCCTCGCTGACACTTCCGAGCGTCGGCTTGCCGTGATTGGCGGCACTTCCACCTGCCATATCGGCGCCCAGCCCGAACGACGCGAGGTACCCGGTGTGTGGGGCCCCTATCCAGGGGCGCTATGCGACGGTTTTGTTGCCAACGAAGGGGGGCAAAGCATTACCGGTGCCCTTCTAGATCACCTGGCGGCACTATTTTCAGCCAGCAGTGAATTCGGCGACGATCTTCACGGCGCGTTATCAGACCTTCTACTCGAGCGCTTGGCATCCGGCGACCCCGCCCCTGACACCCATGTTTGTCCTGACTTCATTGGCAACCGCTCGCCCTTGGCTGACCCGGAAATTCGCGGCGCCATCACGGGATTAACCCTTGATACTCCTCGCGAGAGCTTCATCAAGGTCTATTGGGCGGCAGCCACCTCGCTGGTTTACGGCACCCGCGCCATCATAGAGCGTATGAATGCCCATGGTTACGCCATCGATACCCTGCACCTCAGCGGAGGGCATGGACGTTCAGCACTGCTGCGCAAGCTCTATGCCGACGGTACCGGTTGTCGGGTTGTGCTGGCGGATGCGCCGGAACCCGTACTACTTGGGGTAGCCGTGGCGGCACTGGCTGCTCAGGCCAATGGTGAGATGCTCAGCGTTGCCAATGGCCTCGCCCCAGGCGAACAAACATTAGAGCCCGACCAGGCAATGCAGGCGCTGCACACTGCGCGTTATGCCGCTTTCAAGAAACTTTACGAAGGGCGTCTCGATTGACGCAATCAACCTACTTCATGACGCTAGCTGGACGTTAAGCCGATCAGCTTGCGCCCAGACGTGTACAATGGACGGCTTTTCCTTGTAATGCGTTTATTGTGAGAGGTGCTATTTGTGAGCAGTGCTAAGCGTCCTGACGTTGTTCGCCCTAGTGGTCGCCAGCCTGACCAGCTTCGTGAGATTCGCCTGACCCGCGATTTTACCCGCCATGCGGAAGGCTCCGTGTTGGTGGAATTTGGCGATACTAAGGTGTTGTGTAACGCCAGTGTAGAAGCCACTGTGCCTCGCTGGCTGCGCGGCAAGAATCAGGGCTGGGTAACGGCTGAGTACGGCATGCTGCCCCGCGCGACGCATTCGCGTAGCAATCGAGAAGCGACCAATGGTAAACAGGGTGGTCGTACGCTGGAGATCCAGCGCTTGATTGGTCGGAGCCTACGCGCCGCGGTCAATTTGAAAAAGCTGGGCGAATTCACCATTACCGTGGATTGCGATGTCATCCAGGCCGACGGCGGTACCCGTACCGCAGCGATTACCGGTGGCTGCGTGGCGCTGATCGATGCGATCCGTTACCTGCAGCGTGAGAAGAAGATCAAAGCCGACCCCTTCAAGCAGTTGGTGAGCGCTATTTCAGTAGGTATTTACAAAGGTGTGCCGGTGCTGGATCTGGACTACCCGGAAGACAGCAAGGCAGATACTGACCTGAACGTGGTGATGACCGAAAGCGGCGAGCTGATTGAAGTACAAGGCACCGCCGAGGCGGGTGCGTTCACTCGTGCCGAGCTAAACGCCATGCTCGATTTGGCCGAGAAGGCAGGCGATGCGCTTCGCGACCATCAGCGCGAGGCGCTGGGTATTCGAGGTTAGTAGATAGAGCAATCAAGCACTATTGCTGGCGTAAAAATTCGCCAGCAATAGTGTTAGCAATTACTTAACCGCAGTCACTACTAATTCTAAAAGTACATTCTCGCCAAGGTCAGCAACACCTAATGTCGCTCGAGCTGGCAGATGGTCAGCATCAAACCATTGAGTCCATACATCGTTCATACCTTTCTTAAGGTTCAAGTCAGAGACATAGGCAGTTGCGGTAACGATTCGCTTATTATCTGTACCTGCTTCAGCTAGATAGCTTTCCAGTTTATCAAGCACTTGGCGTGTTTGACCTGCCATATCAAGCGTAAGATCATCAGCAATTATTCCACCAAAGAAAACAAAGCCATTCGCTTCTACAGCGCGATGCATAATAGGTGTTTGGATATGTCGTTTAATCATAATACTCTCCAGTTTGCCTTAATTGGCGTACGTTAACTCGTCCTATTCAGGACAAGGTGTTTGAAATCTTTGAATAGAGAAAGGAGTGATGGGGAGCTTGGGCTCTCGCTCCATGGCAAGGTCGGCGACTATTTCTCCAGTAATGGGACCTAACTGATAGCCGTGAGCTGAGAACCCAAAAGCGTGAATAACATTGTCATGCTGACTGCTGAGACCTATTACAGGAATGTGATCCGGCATGACTGCTTCGACGCCTGCCCAGGTTCGCATGATGCGTGCCTCTTTCATGAACGGAAACAGGCTGACGACGGTATCGGCATTCTCCGCCAACCCATCCAAGCGGGTTTCGGCCACATGGCGAACAGTATCCACGTCACCGCGCACCCCTCCTCCAATCAAAACAGTACCGTTCTCAAACTGCTTAAAAGATAATGGCCGCGATGTGGCGCCCACTACTGTCCCTAAAAATGGCGATAGTCGCTCAGTGATCATTAACATGGGCGCTTCAGCAGTGAGAGGAACCGGCTCTCCAAACCATTTGCAAAGCTCTCCTGCCCAAGCGCCAGCACAATTGACAAGCAAATCGGCATCGAAATGCTCTTCGCCGCCGCTCAGCCGCCAGCCGTTTCCCTTGGGCTCGATGGCGGTTATCTCGATACCTTCACGGAAGCGGGCACCCTGGCGTTCGGCCTCTCGACGCCAGGCGGTAACGGTGCGATAGGGATTGGCAAAACCATCGCCATCGCACGCCAGCGCTCCCGGGCAGTGGCCGGCCAATGCCGGCAACCGCCGGTGCAACTCGTCACGGCCGATCAGGACTTCATGGTGAAACCCCAGGTCGCGTACCTGGCGCTCGCGGTCGGCAAGGATGGCCATGTCCTCATCGTTTTCGGCCACCTTGACCTGCCCGACGGGGCGAAACCCGCAGTCGTCACCGACGATGTCGGCCATGTGCTGCCAGCGCTCCCAGGCGGCCAGCGCCAGCGGTATCTCTGCCGGGTGACGGCCGAGCCTACGCACTCCGCCGGCATTGACGCCCGAGGCATGGCGCCCGGCATACGCCTTGTCGATGACAGTGACGTGGTTTCCCTGCTGGCTTAGCCGCAACGCAGCGCTGCAACCATGAAATCCGGCGCCCACGATCACCACCCGACGAGCCATCAACTCTCCTCCGCCGCCTTGGCAAGCTGGCCGAGGGTGATCGGCTTAAAGGGAGGCCGAAGGCGGTAATAGCCGGTCTCCTCGACGCTCTGGTGATTGGCATCCGCCAGCAATTCGCTCACGGTAATACCGCACATGCGGCCCTGGCATGGCCCCATGCCGCAGCGGGTAAAGGATTTGGTCTGGTTGGGCCCACGGCAGCCCATCTCGGCCATACGCCGGACCTCTCCACCGGTCACTTCTTCGCAGCGGCAGGCCAAGGTGTCGTCATCAGGCAGCCGCCACTGTTTTGCTGGTCGGTACAGCGTATCCAGGAAAGGCCTTATTGCAGTGTCACGGGCAAGCGACTGTCGCACTGGCCGCGCCTGGCGGGTCACGTCTTCCAGGGATGACTTGCTCAACGCCAGGGCGGCTCCCAAGCCGGCCAGCCTTCCTTGCATAGCGGCCGCCTTGGCTCCTACGATACCGCCGCCATCACCCGCTACGGCAATGCCTTCTATCTCGGTGTTGAGCCACTCATCAAGGCTTGGCCGCCACGCGAGTTGCTGCTCGTCCCACACATGGCGGCAATCCACCGCTCGGGTAATTTGGGTGTTGGGGATAACGCCTTGATGAAGCAGCAGGGTGGGTGTTTCCAACGTTTGCCAGGTGGTGCTGCCCCGTTGCTGCCATCGCACACGTTCCAGCTGGCCATCGCCTTCGGCGCGCAGGGCGCTTACGCCCTTGATGTGACGAACACCGGCACGGCGCAGTTCACGCAACAGCCCCACCCCCTTGAACAGGGTGCTGGTATTGCGTAACGCGCCAGGCAAATGTTTGATTGCGGCGCGATAGCGATCCCGCGGCGTGGTATCGAGAATGGCCGCTACCTCGGCACCCGCACGCAGGTACTGAACGGCCAACAACAATAGCAGGGGACCGCAGCCTGCCAGTACAACGGGGGCCTGGGGCACGGCACCGGCGCTCTTGAGCAGGATCTGACCACTGCCGGCCGTCATCACGCCAGGAAGCGTCCAGCCGGGAATCGGCATAGGCCGCTCCATGGCTCCTGTGGCAAGAATAATATGGCGCGCCCGGATCATCTCGGCGGCGTCATCGTGCAACAGGCCAATCTCCCGCTGCCGGGTCAGCTGCCACACGGTGGTGGCGGGCCGATAGTCGATACGAGGATCGGCAAGCCCCTTGACCAGCGGCTCACCGGACCAGTAATCCTCGCCGAGGATCTGCCGATCCCGCAGAGGGGTACGTTCCAGGGCACGATAAATCTGACCGCCTGCGAAGGGCTGCTCATCTATCACCACGGGTGAGATGCCATGCTCGAGGGCGGTTGCCGCCGCAGCCAGTCCTGCCGGACCAGTCCCTAGGATGACGAGATCATGCGTGATCATGGGATCAACCTCCTGGCGCCCTGTTGCGCATGGATACGCATTCCCTCACGCACCTCGACCTGACAGGCCTGGACATTGGGGTTGCCATCGATGTCCACCAGGCACTCGAAGCACACCCCCATCATGCAGTAAGGGGCACGTGGGGCATTGCTGACCGGCGTGGTGCGGCAGACGCTGATACCCGAGGCCAGCAGCGCTGCAGCCACTGTATCGCCAGGGCGAGCGGTCACGGTCTGTTCACCGAAACGGAACGTCACCACCGGTTCGGTCGTGTTTTCAAGCGGGGACAGGCGTTTGAACATGGAATCTCTCCGCGGTAAAAGGGCTGATTTCGGCGGGTGGTTCAGCACCTGCGAACCAGGGCGCCAGACATTTCGCATGGGCGGCAGCCAGCGTCACGCCGCTATGGCAACAGGCGACAAAGGCCCCGGGGTGGCTCTCGGATGCTTGATAAAGCGGATAGCCATCGGGTGTCATGACCCGTAACGCTCCCCAGCTGCGAACCACTCGGGTATTGCCAAGCGCCGGCAATGCGCGTACGGCACGCTGGGCGATTTGAGCCAGCACCGGCGTTTCGGTGCCGTCATCGAAGCCTACGTCTTCATGGGAATCACCCATCAGTATCGAGCCCTCACCGGTTTGGCGCAGATACGTGGTGGGCAGGTCAAGCAGCGGCCGCACGCGTTCGGTGACCAGGATTTCGCCTCGATTGGGTACAAGCGGTGCATCGAGGCCGACTTGCGGGGCCAGCTCTCGATTGCCGAGCCCGGCTGCCAGGATGACCCGTCCAGCGGTGAGGGTCTGGTGATCACGCTCGATCACGAAGCTATCGCCGTTGCGCCGAATACGATGGACTTTACTGCCGGGCACAAACCGCCCGTCGTAGTGACGAATCCCATCGTGCAGGGCTCGCAACAGATAGAGAGGATTGGCGTGGCCATCCCAGCTTGACCATGAAGCACCGGTAACGCTTTCGCCGATCTCGGGGATCAAGTCGCGTAGCTGGTCGTGATCCAGCATGTCGAATGTGAATTGACGACCGGTCGCCTGGGCTAGCGCATCGAGTTCCACCTCGCGATTCGCCAGCTCCGCCTGGCTATAGCAGAGATGGACGCCGCCGGGGTTGTGATGCTGGGTGGCGACTCCCGTCAGCTCGAAGAGCTCCTGGGAAAGTGCCGCCCACAGGGAAGCCGAGCGCATGCTCCAGCGTGAATAGAGAGGGATCTCCTGTCCCTTGCCTTGCACCCATACCAACCCGAAATTGCCTCGCGAGGCACGATAGGCCACATCACCTTCATCCAGGACGCTGACCTGATGACCTTGGCTGGCCAGCCCATAGGCGATTGCACTGCCTACTAGCCCTCCGCCGATCACGGCGAAATCACACTGCTGCATAGCTGGCTCCTTAGCCCTTGCCGATGAGAACTTTGTCGATTCCGTAGAGCCGATCGAGCAACACCATGAACAGCACCGTCAGCACGATCAGTACGGTAGAGACCGAGGCGATCAGCGGATCAACGGTGTGAGCGATATGGTTGTACATCTGTACAGGTAGCGTGGTCGTGCTGGGCGAGGCCACGAATATGGTCATGGACAATTCATCGAAGCTGGTGGTGAACGCCAGTATCCAGCCCCCCGCGACGCCAGGAAGGATCATCGGCATGGTGATACGTCGGAACGTCGTCCATTGGGAAGCACCCAGCGACAAGGCGGCCTTTTCAGCGCTACGATCCATGCCGAATACCGATGCCATCACCAGGCGCATGGTGTAGGGCATGACGATGATCACGTGGGCCGCAATCAATGCCCAGAAGCTACCGTAAATGCCTATCTGGGAGAAAAAGCTCAAGAATGCCACCCCGAGAACGACATGGGGGATCATCAGCGGCGACAGGAATAAACCGACCAACGCGTCACGGCCACGGAACCGGTAACGAACAATGGCCAGCGCTGCGGGCACTGCTAGCAAGGCCGAGAAACTGGCGGCAGCAATGCCGAGATACAGGCTATTCCAGAAAGCGCGGATGAAGTCGTGGTGTTCGAAGATTGCCGTGAACCAGCGCAGCGAGAACCCATCCGTGGGGTAGGAAAGATAGCCATGCGGTGTGAAGGCCACCAGCATTACCACCACCAGGGGAGCCAGCAGGAAAATAACGAACAGCGTGTGAAACGCCAGGGCGAGTTTACTATTACGTAGCATCGTGATGTCTCCTAGCCCAGGGTACGGCGGAAACGCCGTTCCATCATGCGGTTGTAGCTCATCACCACGGCGACATTGGCCACCAGCAGCACGATAGCTATTGCCGCCCCGAGCGGCCAATTCATGGTGCTGAGATATTCGTCGTAAGCAGCGGTGGCCGCTACCTTGAGACGCCGCCCACCGATGATGGCTGGCGTGGCGAAGGCGCTGGCGGACAAGGCAAAAACGATCAAGCTGCCGGAGAGGATGCCGGGCAGTACCTGGGGTATGACCACTCGACGAAAGACGGTGACATGGCTGGCGCCCAACGACAGGCCGGCATGTTCGACGGCAGGATCGAGCTTCTGCAGGGCGGCCCAAACCGAAATCACCATCAGCGGCACCAGCACATGAACCAGCGCGAGAATCACTCCCGTGTGGGTATACATCAAGTTACCAGCACTGGACTCGGCAATACCGCTTCCTTCCAGAAACTTGCCAAGCAAGCCGTTGCCGCCGATCAACAGGACCCAGCCAAGTGTCCGCACGACCACTGAAATCAATAGCGGCGCCAGGGTGATGACCAGAAACAGCGAGCGCCATGGACTGCGCATACGCGAAAGAATATAGGCCTCCGGCACGCCGATCAGGATACACAGCACCACTACCGCTATGCTGATGCCGTAGGTGCGCAGAAATATCTCGTGGAAATAACTGTCTTGCAGGACCTCGATATAGTTTTCGAGGCCGAATGACGAGACGATGCCGACCGAATAATCAAAGCTGTTGAAACTGAGTATCAGCGTCATGATCAGCGGCATGCCCAGCAGGGCGAGAAAGAAAACGGCACCTGGGGCGCTCAACAACCACGGCACCGGATTAAGCGGCCGCGCCTGGGGTGACGAAGAGGGAAGATGGGAAACAAGCTCAGCCATTTGCTTGCTCCCCCAAGACACGTACCGCCCCGTCTTGCCAGCAAATACCGACATCATCGCCTACCGCCGCCCCTTGGGTGCCCAGGTTCGGCTGAGTGATCAGCAGCTCGCCAGCACTACTGTCGACTTGGTACAGCCAGTGGTTACCCAGGAACAGTCGTGTCCGCACACGCCCCTGTAACTGACCGGCCGTATGCTGAGTCAACTCCAGCTTTTCCGGGCGAATCGACAGCTGAACCTTGTTCCCCTTGATCTCATCGGGCATAGCAATCTCAAGCCGGCAGTCGCCGAGCTTGACGTGGGCCTGGCTGCCTTCACGCTGGTCTATGTGGCAATCAAACAGGTTGGTCTTGCCGACAAACGAAGAAACGAAGTTGTCTCTGGGGTTCTCGTAGGCTGCAAAGGGTTCATCCACCTGTACCACCTTGCCCTGATTCATCACTACGACACGATCACTGAGCGAAAGCGCTTCCGATTGGTCATGGGTTACCATCAGGGTCGTGGTGCCGACCTGCTGCTGGATATTTCGCAGCTCGATCTGCATGTTTTCTCTCAATTGCGCATCGAGGTTGGAAAGCGGCTCATCAAGCAGCAGCAACGGTGGCCGAATGACCAGCGCTCGGGCCAGGGCCACCCGCTGGCGTTGGCCACCCGACAGCTCGCGGGGATAACGATCTTCGAGGTGATCGAGACGTACCAACTCCAGTGCTTCACTGACCTGCTGGCGGCTTTCGCCGGCAGGAAACTTGCGCATTTCCAGGCCGAAACGAACGTTTTCCGCCACGGTCATGTGGGGAAACAGGGCATAGCTCTGGAATACGATACCGATGCCCCGCTGATTGGGCTTGCTGGACGTAATGTCCTCACCCTTCATCAGGATACGTCCGCGAGTGGGCTCAACGAAGCCGGCAATCATTTGCAGTGTGGTAGTCTTGCCGCAACCCGACGGGCCGAGTAACGAGACGAACTCGCCCTGGTCGATATCGAGGGTGATGTCTTGCACGGCAGTATTGCTGCCGAAGCGCTTGGTCAGCGACTCTAAACGAAGGAAACTCATGGCAGGACTCCTCCACACCCTTGCCCATCGAACGGGGAGGCAAGGATGTGGTGTCTTTAGTGGATATCAACGAGGAACGGGGTTGACGCGTGCCTAGCGCTCAACCTGACGGTTCCAACGATTGGTCCATTCGAGACGGTTGGGATTGATGACATCCCAGTCCACGGCCACTAGCTGGTCGATCTTTTCACCATAGGGGAGCACGCTTGCCAACTCGTCGGATAGTTGAGCATGCCGCTGTGCGGGGCCCCAGCCCTGGGTGTCAGCCAGCAGCTCCTGAGATTCCGGTGCCAGCAGGTGTTCGATAAAGGCCTCGGCCAGCTCGCGCTCCTCACTGCCTTCGATGACACAGGCAGCTACCATCAAAGCGACGGCACCCTCTTCGGGGTAAGCAAAGGCGCCTGGGAAGCCTGTGCTGGCCAGCGCACGCAAGCGTCCACTGCCCCAGACCGACAAGGCGATTTCTTCATTCTGGAATAGCTCGGACATCTTGCCCGCCGAAGGCTCGAAAGAGAGGATATTAGGTGCGACTTGCTCTTGCATGAATTCGAAACCGGGATCGATATCGCTTTCGCTTCCCCCGTTGAGACGCGCCGCCATTACCAGGGCATGCACACCATAAGTGTTACTGATGGAAGGAACGACCAGCTTGCCGGCGAACTTTTCATCGGCCAGGTCTTTCCATGAGGAGGGCGGCTCCCAGCCATTACGCTCGAACATGTCGGCATTGTAGGCAAACCCGGAAGCGACAAGGCCAACCCCGACGGCCTTGTCATCAGGGAAACGCGCGATGTCGTAGACGTCATCCAGCATGGCGGTGTCTTGCATCGGCGAGCAGAAACCCAGGTTAACAGCTTGGTACATGGGGCCATCGTCCATTAGCACCACATCCAGCTCCTGGTCGCCACGCTGAGCTTGTAGCTTGGCCAGGGTATCGGTGGAGTTACCTGCCACGTAGATGATTTCCGCGTCATGCTCTTCGAGAAACGCTGGAATGATCTCATCGCGCATGGCTTGCTCGGTAGAGCCTCCATAGGAGCCGACATAAAGCGGTTCAGCGAAAGCGGTATTCATACCGAGAAACAGCAGTCCCGCCATAGCAGTCGTTTGGCTAGTCATTTTTTTCATGCTTGCAGTGTCCTGTCATTGATGTCGATGTTTTGCTTGTTGTTATCAATGGCCGCCACCGCTTCTGTTATTGCTAGAAAACGGTCAGAAGGCGTGGGCAGTGCGACCTGGAATTTAAGCTAGCATCGCTTTGGTCATCAGGGCTAATGCCTTTTGTTAGCCATCCTATTCGCTAATGTTATGGATTAATGGCGTGGACGATGCGGCAAGCTGATCGGCAAGATATCGTTTCAACTCATCGAGAAACTCCAGCACCAATCGTGACGGTGGCCGGAAAGCAGGAAGTACAGCACTGTAATGAAAGGGAATTTCGGGGGTAAAGGGACGCGACACCAAGCCTCGCGAAAGGTAGCTATCCGCGGTGATCGGGTCGATCAACGATACCCCGGCTCCCGCCAGGACCAGCTCGCACGCCACACTCGACAATTGGGTCTCTATACGCATTCGGCGCTTGATGCCCGCCTGCTGGAAGACCTGGTCAATAAGCGGCCTGACATCCTGGGTTTGCCCGAGAGAGACAAAAGACTCCCCCTCGAGATCATCAATGTGCACAACAGGCTGGCTGGCAAGGGGGTGGTCGGGCAGCATCACTAGCCGCAACGCACCACTGGCAATTGGACGAATGGTGACGGAGGGGTCGACCAGTTGCATACCTATCAGGCCGGCATCGCACTGTTGTGTCGCCACCCACTCCAGCACCCGCTGGGAGCTATGCACCTGCAGGGAAATAGTGATGCCGGGATGACGCTCGGAGAAAGCGTTGATCATCGTCGGCAGGGCATTCAACGCCAAAGCGGGCATGCAGCTTAGCAGCAATCGGCCGGTACGAAATTCACGAATTTCGCGAGCCGTATCGGTAATTTTATCCAGGCCGACAAAAGCTCGCTCCACGTCTTCATAGAGGGCCAACGCTTCCGGCGTGGGAATTAATCTACCTTTGTGACGCTGGAAAAGCGCAAATCCTACATGGAATTCTAGATCCCCGACCAAACGACTGACGGCAGGCTGGGAAACATGCAGTGTCTGAGCGGCACGCGTCACTGTCTTGTGGACCATTACCGCCCGAAAGGCTTCTATCTGGCGAAGATTAATCATCTTTCTGACGCTCCCATGTCAGTCGGGTGGCTTTTGAGAAGCGTTGGCGAAACACGCCGATAAACTCCTGGGCGAGCTGAGATACGGGTTGGTCACGTGGCGTTAGCAAAGCAAAATCCTCTCCTAACAAGGGAGAAAAAGGCCTTAATACCAAGTTCATGTCGCTGAAAGCTCTGGCGCTGATGGGGTCGAGGACCGCGATGCCCACCCCTCGGCCGACTAGCCGGACCGCTTGCAGGGCCAGCGAGACTTCCAAGCGCCGTCTGGGGCGTAACTGTCTTGCTTCCATCAACCGCTCCAGGTCGAGGCGCAAGGGGTCCTGCGGCTCGAAGCAGATCAGGGTCTCATTGGCAAGATCATCCACTTCCACCGTGTCACGTTCCGCAAGGGGATGGCCAGAGGGTAGCGCGCATAGGCTGTCGAGATGAAATACGTCGCTGTTCATGCGGTCATCGATGGCAGAAACAATAGCAAAGCCTAAGTCACAGCGCTGGGTGAGAACGTCTTCCACTACCTGGTCTGAGCGGAAAGTGGCCAGCTCGATCCTGGCATCGGGATGGCCAGGCACGAAGTCCGCCAGTACATCGGGTAGGAAGGTCATTCCCAGCAAAGGCATGGCACTGATGCGTAACCCGCCGACTTCACGTTCGCTGATCCGCCGTGCGGTACTGCGCAAGTGCTCCATGCCGCTCCATACCTTCTGTACCTCGCGATGAAATAGGCGCGCCTCCGGTGTCGGCACCAGACGCCCCCGAACACGCTCGAAGAGCGTGAACCCTACGTCATGTTCCAGTTGCTTGAGCAGGCGCGTGACACCCGGTTGTGCAATCAGCATACGCCTGGCGGCACCGGAAACAGTACCGATCTCCATGACATGCTTGAAAGCAAGAATCTGGCGGTCGCGCAAATGAAGAGAGGGCATGGGCATAACTTTTACGCATGAAGTGGACAATTATTGGTATTGGATCGTATAGCCTATCCCTACCTATAGTCGAGCTTACTTAAACTAGATTGAGCTAGCGGCATGCAATTTGACTTCTTAATTATTGGTGGTGGCGTAGTAGGCATGGCTGTTGCCTATGGCCTACTGCGCAGAGGTCAAAAAGTTATCATGCTAGACGAAGGAGATGATGTTTTACGCGCATCACGAGGTAATGCCGGACTAACATGGGTACAAGGAAAAGGTATAGGCATGCCTCGTTATGCCGAGTTGAGTCTACAGTCGAGCGATGCATGGCCTTTCTTTGCTAGTGAGCTTAGCGAGCGCAGTGGTGTACCACTTGAATACTCTCGCCAGGGCGGTATTGATATTTGCTTTGACGTTCAGGAAGCCGAAGCACGTGTGGCCAACTATCGTAAACTTCAGGCTTCATCACCCTATCTCGCACGCTATTTTCAATGGGAATACTTAGATAGACAGGCTCTGTTAACCCATCTCCCTGGCTTAGGTGAAAGCATTCACGGGGGCACTTTGTCTCCCCATGATGGTCATTGCAATCCGCTATTGCTTCTGCGCGCACTTTTAACAGCTAGCCTTAAGATGGGTCTTAGCTATCACCCAGGCTGCTCGGTTCAGCGCCTCGAATCAAATATCGTTGGCTTCACTGCCAATACTCTAGGCGGTAACTTTTCAGCCGAGCGTATTATCGTAGCTGCAGGCCTAGGAGCAAAGCACCTCTCCCCCATGTTGGGCCTGAGCGGAGAAGTGTTTCCCTTGCGAGGGCAGATCCTCATAACGGAAAAAATGCCTCTGATATCGCAACTTCCTACACCTCAGATAAGGCAAACCGGTAACGGTAGCTACTTGATCGGTGACACCCATGAACATGCAGGTCTAAACCGGGATGCGACTACCAGCATCATGGCGAAATTAGCAGCTCGTGGGGTGCGTATTTACCCGCACCTGAAGAACGCCAACATAGTGCGTGCTTGGGGTGCATTACGAGTAATGACACCTGATGGGTTTCCACTGTATGAATCGTCCAGAGCCTACCCAGGTGCCTATAACATCAATTGTCATAGCGGAATTAGTTTAGCTGCTTTCCACGCCGAAGAGCTGGCTCAAGCCTTGCTGCATGACCGATTGAGCCATGAATTTAGCGAATTTTCCAGTGCGCGCTTTAGCAAGATTAACTAACAAAAACTTTATACCGAGAGTACGACGCCTCACACAACCATCGATAAAACCAAGAGGAATGCGAAATGCGTCAAGCCACCTGCTGCTTACTTTTCACGACAGTATTAATCGGCGGCCTCGCCCATGCTGATAGTAAACCACTACGTATTGGGGTCGATGTGCCCTATGCGCCTTATCAATATAAAGAGCCTGATGGCACCATCACAGGGTTTGAAGTTGAATTAGTCAATGCTGCTTGTGAACGCATGCAGCGCGAGTGCGAATGGGTAGAACAAGGTTGGGATGGGATTATTCCTGGGTTAATGGCGCGCAAATACGATCTTATAGCATCAGCAATGAACATCACGGAAGAACGTTCACGGCAAGTTAGCTTCTCGGCTCCCTACTACCAAGTACCATCCGTTTGGGTTAAAAACATAAATAATGAGTACGATTTAGAAGGTGACTTGGCAGATGTAGCAATCGGTGTGCAGCAGGCCACTATTCAAGATGAATATGTTACTACCTACTATCCTGATGCGGATATTCATCGATATGGTGATTCAGGCTCTGTAGTTACCGACATGCATGCTGAGCGCCTTGACCTTGTTTTCACTGCCTATTCTCTTGCTCAAGAAACGATGCTTCAGGACGAGCGTTTTATACAAACGGGGGACTTAATTACCGGCCCTGAGTCGATTTATGGCCCCGGTATTGGTGCTGCTTTCCGCCCACGAGATGAAGCGCTGATAGAAGCTTTTGATAATGCGATGCAAGAAATTAAAGAAGATGGAACATTCGACAATATTTATAACGATTATTTTAAAGATCAGTAACCTAATGGTTATTTAGATTCTTCCCTAGGCGCAACGCAACAAGCCGACTCAAGAGTCGGCTTGTTGCTTATGACTACTACTGACAGACGGCGACGCGGGAAAAGTGCGTTGTCTAGCGCTTAAAGCGCTAGGTCGTACTCAATGATCAGCGGTGCGAACTCGGAGAAGGTCGCATCGTAATCAATCCACGCGTCAACCACGTGACGGCGGAAGTTGGGGCCGACTAGCTGATAGTCGATCCGCCAGCCTTCTTGGCGCTCACGAGGCACGTCTTGGTCAAGCTTCGGCCACCAGGTATATTCACCTGCATCGCGGTTAATTTCGCGGAAGGTATCAATAAACCCGGTGGGGCCAAGCACCTGATCCATCCAGGCGCGCTCTTCGGGGCGGAAGCCTGAGGTCAGTTGATTGTCCGACCAGTTGGCCAAATCGACGGTTTTATGGGCAATATGCCAAGTACCACAGAGGATGTATTCGCGGCGTTTACGCGACATCTTCGTCAGGTACTCTTGGTACTGATCCATAAATGCCTGTTTGGCTTTTTGGTCACTTCCGTCAGGCATCAGAAAAGAGACGATACTGAAGCGTTCATAATCCGCCTGCAGGAAACGTCCTTCATGATCACACTGAGGGAACCCCAGGCCATACATAATCGCCTTGGGGATTTTACGGCAATAGAGTGCCACACCGGAGAAACCATCCTCTTCGGCATCCAGGAAGTAGCCTTCATAGCCGTCCGGATACAGAATATGGTCACCTAGTTCAAAACTTTTTGCCTTGATGTTCTGCACGCAGACCACGTCGACATCCTGCTGAGCCAGCCAGTCCAGGAAGCCACGATCAACGGCATCACGAATACCATTGACATTGATGCTGGCAATTTTCATAAATCGTCCCTTTTGCGTCGCTGCTGTATGATACCCGACGTTTAGACGTTTGGGTAAAGGCGCTTACTAAAACTTGCCATTTACCCTCCATTTATTGTTGCTTTCGTGCCGTTTTAAACCTAACGCCTAGTGAGGAATGCTGTGGCCACTACTCTACAACCCTATCAGCGCGATTTCATTGCCTTTGCTATTGAGCAAGGCGTGCTTAAGTTTGGCGAGTTTACGCTTAAATCCGGCCGCGTTAGCCCCTATTTTTTCAACGCCGGGCTGTTTCAAACCGGGCGTGCGCTGGCCAAACTGGGGCGTTTTTACGCCCAGGCGATTGTCGATAGCGACTTAAACGCCGATGTCCTGTTTGGCCCGGCGTACAAAGGCATCCCCCTGGCAGCGGTGACCGCAGCGGCGCTGGCGGACCATCACGACCGCGATATGCCCTACGCCTTTAACCGCAAAGAAGCCAAAACCCACGGCGAAGGCGGCAACATTGTCGGTGCACCGCTTGCTGGCGATATTTTAATTATTGATGACGTGATTACCGCGGGCACTGCCATTCGCGAAGTGATGAGCCTGATCGAGCAAAGCGGCGCCCGCGCCGCAGGCGTCATTATAGCGCTTGATCGCCAGGAGCGCGGCCAAGGCGAGCAAAGCGCGATTCAGGAAGTACAAGCACAGTACGCCATGCCGGTCGTCAGTATCGTCACCCTAGAGCAAGTACTCACTTACTTGGAAGAGCACGTTGGTGGAGAAATGCTCGCCTACGCCGAAGCCATCAGGGCTTACCGTGACCGCTATGGGATTGCTAGTTGATTAGCTCGAACCTGCGCCAGCAAAGCCTTGCTGGCGCCACGCTTCGTAGCTCACAATAGCCACGGCGTTGGAAAGGTTCAGGCTACGGTTGTTGGGTTGCATGGGCAGGCGCAGTTTTTGATCAGCGGCTAGCGCTTCGTGTACGTATGGCGAAAGCCCGCCGGTTTCAGAGCCGAACAGCAGTACATCGCCTGGGGCAAAGCCGGCATCGCTGTAGGTGCGTGTTCCTTTGGTGGTGATCGCCCAGATACGCCGCCCCTGCATGGCCTGCTGAAAGGCGGCAAAATCCGCGTGGCGAGTCACGTTTGCCAAGTCTCGGTAGTCCAGCCCGGCTCGACGCAGCTTCTTCTCTTCCAGGTCGAAGCCAAGCGGCTCAATCAGGTGTAAACGGCAGCCATTGTTGGCGACCAAGCGCATGATATTACCCGTATTGGGCGCCATGCGCGGTTCAAAAAGCGCTACTTCGAACATCTCCACCTGCCTGTTATTTATGCCTTCGCCAAGCGGATGATTGTACTTGAAACCGTACTTGAAACCGACTAGCAACACTCGTAGAGGACCACCGACGCCATGACGCCTGCCACGCCAAAGAGCATTCTTAGCCGAATTAAAGGGCTAAACCCGCGCCAGCAGGAAGCCGTACGCTACATTGATGGCCCTTGTCTGGTGTTGGCGGGCGCTGGTTCGGGCAAAACCAGCGTTATCACCACCAAGATTGCTTACTTGGTTCAAGAGTGCGGGATGAGCGCACGTAAGATTGCCGCGGTGACCTTCACCAATAAAGCCGCTCGTGAAATGAAAGAGCGTGTGGGCCAAATGCTCCACGGCAAAGAGGGCCACGGGCTAACGGTTTCCACCTTCCATACCCTGGGGCTGAATATTATCCGCGGTGAGCTTAAAACCCTTGGCTACAAGCCGGGCTTTTCGCTGTTTGACCCGGAAGACGCCAAAGCACTGCTGCGCGATTTGATGAACAAAGATGCTCAGGTGGACGCCGAGCAGATCAATGCCGTGCAGAGCAAAATATCCACCTGGAAGAACGATTTGGTGCTGCCCAGCGATGCGCTCTCGTTTGCCGGGGATGACGATGAACATTTTGCCGCTCGGGTGTACGAAGCCTACGTGCGCCATTTAAAAGCCTACAACGCGGTGGATTTTGACGACCTGATTCTGCTACCGGTGGTACTACTGCAACGTGATCCTGAAGCGCTGGAACGTTGGCGGCGCAAAATCCACTATATGCTGGTGGACGAGTACCAGGACACCAATGTTTCTCAGTACCTGCTGGTGAAGCTATTGATGGCGGAGCGCTCCACCTTTACCGTGGTGGGCGACGATGACCAATCGATTTATGCTTGGCGTGGCGCCCGGCCTGAAAACCTGATTACCCTAGGCGAAGATTTCCCGCGCTTGAAAGTGATCAAGCTGGAGCAGAACTACCGCTCTACTGGCACTATCTTGCGCGCAGCCAACACGCTAATTGCCAATAATCCCCACGTTTACGACAAAACGTTGTGGTCGGATATGGGCGACGGCGCGCCGATTCGGGTAGTTGTGAATCGCCACGAAGAGGCAGAAGCCGAGCGAGTCGCTAGCGAAATGCTCACGCGACGAATTAAGGAAAAAGCCGAGTGGCGCGACTTCGCCGTGCTTTATCGGGGCAACTTCCAGGCGCGGCTGTTGGAGCTGAAACTGCAGCACTATCAGATTCCTTACAAGCTCTCGGGAGGTACGTCGTTTTTCTCGCGCAACGAAATTAAAGACGCTATGGCTTACCTGCGTCTGCTGATTAATCCCGCCGACGACAACGCCTTTTTACGCATTGTGAACGTGCCGCGCCGTGAAGTGGGCCCTGGCACCGTGGAGAAACTCGCCAACTACGCCACTGAGCGCTCGATATCGCTGTTTGCCGCCTGCCACGAGCTAGGGTTAGAACAAGTACTGCCGACCCGAGCTACGGAGCGCTTAAGCCGCTTTACCCACTTTATTGACGGTGTGCGAAAACGCATGGACCAGGGCGATGCGATTGCCGCCATTCGCGATATGCTGCGGGATATGGATTACGAGGCCTGGCTTTATCAGAACGCCAGCGCGCCCACCGTCGCCGAGCGGCGCATGGCCAACGTGTGGATTTTAATCGACCAATTGGAGAAATCGCTCAATCGCGACCCGGAAGATGCCACCGACTCCACCGATACCGAAACCGACAGCGTGGAAGCGGCTATATCACGCTTGGTGTTGCGGGATATTCTGGAGCAACAGGCGGAAGAGGATGACTCGGATAGAGTGCAGCTACTTACCATGCACGCCTCAAAAGGCCTGGAGTTTCCGCACGTCTATTTGCTGGGTCTGGAGGAAGATCTTCTACCCCACCGCAACGCCATTGAGGTAGGCACTGTGGAGGAAGAGCGGCGCTTGGCCTATGTGGGGATTACCCGGGCACGGCGAACATTGACGCTTACCCTGGCGCGTCAGCGCAAAGCTTACGGTGAGTTAATGGACTGCCAGCCGAGCCGCTTTTTAGACGAGCTGCCCGCGGAGGATTTAGAGTGGGAAGGCCGTGCGGATAAAGAGGACCCTGAGAAAAAGCAGGCCCGTGGTAAAGATGCCATTGCTGGACTGCGTTCACTGCTTGGGTGACGATAAAACTGAGGTTATAAAAAAATATCCACAGGGCAATTTTAAAAACACCCTGTGGATAAATTATAACTGCGCCGTTAAGAGTCGATTTACTCGGCTTCGGCCATTAAGTAGTCGACGACAGCCATCACTTCTTCGTCAGCGAGGTTGGGGTTGCCGCCTTTGGGAGGCATCGCGCCAATGCCGTTAATGGCACTGGCATACAGCTCGTCCGCGCCTTTTTCCAAACGCGCCGCCCAGGCTTCAGAATCACCTTTGGTCGGTGCACCGGCAACGCCATTATCGTGGCACACCGCACAACCAGAGCTTGCGTAAAGCGCTTCACCGTCCAGGTCGCTTCCACCACTCGCTGCTTCGTCACTTGTGGACGCCTCTTCTTCACTAGCGGCGTCTTCGCTTGCCGCCACTTCTTGCTCAGCAGTAGCACCCTCTTCAGAGGCAGCGCCATCTTCAGCGGCTGCAGTCTGTTCCGCAGTTTCCTCTTCAGATGCTGCCTCTTCTGAAGCGGCTTCATCGCCGCCGCCTAACTCAGGCACGTCCATTACCGGCTCGACCAAGTGCGCTACCGCGGCTTCAACCTCTTCATCAGAGAGGTTAGGATTGCCACCTTTAGGGGGCATTGCGCCAATACCGTTAATAGCATGCTCTAACAGCGTGGCAAAGCCTTGCTCGGTACGCTCAGCCCAAGCTTCTTCGTTACCGCGAACAGGCGCACCCGCAGCGCCGGATTCGTGACAGGCACTACATACATTGCCGTAGATACCTTCACCATCGATATCACCGCCACTGCTAGCGCTATCGCCTGCTGGTGCCGCCGCCGTTCCACAGTCTTGGCCCTGTAAACAGAGTTGACCTACCGGCGCTAAACGCTCGGCAATCGCATCACGTGCTGCGTCCTGAGCGTAAGCACCTGTTGTGCCCGCCATGACGCCGAGGGCCGCCAGCCCACTCATGATCAGCTTAGCTTTCACTCTCACCACCTCTTGAGTATTGTCATCAAACGTTTTCCCTCAACCCCTGTGCGCGGCAGCGCCAACATCAACGATGCACCGCCGAGACGCCAAGACATGCGTATTGGTGCTAGTATAACGGCAACGCAAAGCGCAAGAAAATGCTACTAAGCGCGCCTATGTCACTAATGGCTGCTATTTAGGCCTTCTCTTAATGCTTCGCCCCTTGCTCCATCCCTTTCCATGCTAATAAATGCTGCTGTGCATAGCGCACAAAACCAGCCTGCTGGTACAGCCGTTTGGCCGGTAGATTGACGTCATCAACCGCCAGCACAACGTCAGGCGCTCCTGCCTGTTGGGCAAGCTCCAGAGCTTTATTTAACAGCGAGCGGCCTAAGCCTTTACCACGCCAGTCAGGCGTCAGCCCCATTAACATAAGCTCCCAGCGCTCTAAGTCCTGACGGGGAGCCATCAACAGAACGCCCACGGTAACGCCTTGATAACCCACGGCGTACCAATGTTGAGGCGCTTGGGGAGCCTGCTGATAAAAGCCGACTAATAACTCATTCTCTGAGAGTACGTTACGCAGAGCACGGCTATCCAGCGAATCGTGTCCCACGGCGGCCAAAAGGGCCAACTGTTGCGTTTGAGTTAACGCAGCAAACGGCTGCAGTGACAATGGTCTCGTTTCATTCATTGCTAAACGGCGGTGACTGCTGCCAGTTAAATGTTCCAAGCAGACCAAGCGCTGCATGCCGTGCTCACTCAACAGTGCTTCTGTTTCAGTAGCCTGGGACGATAGCGTCAGGTGGCAAAGGCGCATATTCTGCGTTGTTACCCATTGGTATGCCGCACGCAACAGCGCGTGGGTATGTTCAGCCGCTACGCTGGGTAACGGCAACCATAATTGGGCCATTTGTCTGGGTAAGCACTGCACCCAGATGGCGCCACACAGTCGCCCAGCCGTGTAACTTACCCACAATCCTTCCCAGGCTTCTTCTGGTGCGTTCGTCATTGTTTTCAAAGCACTACTGAGCGATGACTGTAATGCAGAATCATGCGCTGCTGCTAAGTAGAGCAATGCTTCGCGCCGCTGGCTTGGCGGGCAGGGAATAGCAGATAAGGAGTTTAAAGGATGCTGATGCGCTTTAACCAATGACGAGACTCCGAAGCAGTGATAAAGCATGCTACGTTATTAACCTACCGCCCATCCTGACGGTCTGACCCTTCTAATGCTACTTTTTCAATGTCTAACGGTTTAAGTACCAAGCGACAGCAGCCCCATAGGAGTGAGCACCCTGCCATGCGTATATTGCTAGTCGAAGATGATCCCAGCTTGGCCGCGGGCATTCGCTTGGCATTAAAACCCGAACACTTCACGGTGGACCACCTTAGCGATGGCGTTACCGCCTTGGCTGCATTAAAGGAGGGCGAGCCCTTTGATGCGGTTATTTTAGATCTGGGGCTGCCACGCATGGATGGCATGCAAGTGTTGGAAGCCGTTCGACGGCAGGGCAATCGCGTACCCATTTTGGTATTAACCGCTAGGGATGCCGTCGATGAACGTATCGCCGGGTTAGACGCAGGTGCAGACGACTACTTAACCAAGCCGTTTGAAGTCGCTGAATTAAAAGCACGCCTGCGTGCCCTGTTGCGCCGCAGTAGTGACCAGGTAAATAGTGCCCTGGAGTGTCGCGGTATTCACCTAGACCCGCTAACCATGCGTGTTAGTTACCACGGTCAACCCGTGGTGTTATCACGTCGTGAACTGACATTACTGCAAGAGTTTATGAGCCACCCTGGACGAGTGTTCACCCGCGATACGTTAACGCGCTTGGTTTATGGCTGGGACGAGGACGTCGAAAGCAACACTATTGAAGTACATGTGCACCACCTACGACGAAAATTCTTTCCTGACCTAATTCGCACGTTGCGCGGCATTGGTTACGTCATGGATAAAGCGGATCAGGACAGGCACTCATGAGTTCCATTCGCCAACGAACGCTAGGGCTGGCGCTGTTGGTGTTTGGAATTAGCATGCTGATGATTGGCTTTATCAGCTATCGCTACGCTGCCCATGAAATTGAAGCGTTGTACGATGCCAGCCTTGAGCAAAACGCACGTTTATTAGAGGGCTTATTGCAAGCCCCGCTGCCGGAGGAATCGCGTAGTGTATTACTCAATAGCCTTGAAAACGCCTTAGGGGATGCGAATACGACGAAATCTGATCGACGCTTGGCAGGACAACAAGAAGATAGCCAGTTGGGATTTCAGTTATGGGAAGGGGACAGCCTCCTTCTGCGCTCAGCCAACGCCCCCGTGTCGCCGCTAATCAATCCCCCTCACGGGTTCACTAGTCAGCTTATCGATGGGTACGAATGGCGCCTTTATGTACTTGAAGTAACAGGCACCGCTCAGCGAATTGTGGTCAGCGAGCGTGAAGATATGCGCGGCGACATTATAAGCGCGGTTGCACTGCGTACATTGATGCCCGACTTGATTGGCCTGCCGCTACTTACCATGCTGCTATGGTGGTCTATCGGTTGGGGGCTAGCCCCTCTCTCGCGTGTGGCCGAGCAAATACGCAGTCGTGATCCACATAATTTGCAGCCCTTAACGCTTAACCCACTACCCCGAGAATTAGCCACTATTGCCGGAGCGCTTAACCGCCTGTTAGAACGTATCCGGATAATGCGCGTGCGCGAGAAACGCTTTATTGCCGACGCCGCCCATGAACTGCGCACCCCTTTAGCGGTACTTGACCTACACGCCCAGAATGCACTGACCGCTGACAATGTTAAAGATCGCCAAGAGGCTCTCAACCACCTGCGCGATGGCGTCGCACGGGGCACCCGTTTGGTTACCCAGCTGTTAACGCTTGCTCGCCTGGAGCCTGAAGAGGAGTCACAACCTGAGTACCGCACCACCAACCTACTGAGTGAAGTGCGTGAGATGTTGGCCAAAATTTCGCCATTGGCTGCTGAACGTGAACAGCAGTTGCTGCTAAACGCTGATGAACAGGCAAATTGGTTGCTGTTGGAAGAGCCAGGCGCTATTGAAACCCTGGTACAAAATCTGGTGGGTAATGCTATTCAGCACTCGCCGAATCAGAGCGTGATCAGCATTACGCTAGCGACGACGCCACACTACTTTCAATTAATAGTGGATGATCAGGGCCCCGGCATACCGATCAATGAGCGCAAAAAAGTAATAGAGCGCTTTCAGCGAGCAGGCCCTAGCGCTGGTTCAGGGCTAGGGCTTTCTATCGTTGAGCGGCTAGCTATGCGCCATAACGGCACGCTACAGCTTGATGATGCCCCCAACGGGGGATTACGCGTACAAGTTGCTCTACAGCGCCCAAAGGAAGAATCTAAATAATACGCCTGTTCTTTGTACACTCGCGTTTTATGGGTCTCTTAAGGTTGCGGTAAGAATTGCATGCAACTGTGGGGTTGCATGGTGAGCCAGACAACAACGGCTCTCCTTTTCTCCACATGGAGGTCCCCGATGAACCAAGTAACCTTTTCACCTAAGCCATTAATTCAACTAAGCTCAACGCCGCTACTAGCCATGCCTGCACCGCGGCGTCTGCTGCCCACTAGCCCTGCGATGACCGTGCTTACCGATTTTTCTCAGGTAGTACCTCAATCTGTAGGTGCCGAGACGCCCATCGACGAGGCGCACCTTAAGATGCGTTATGGTGGCGTTCGTTTGCTGTTTGTCATGGATAAACAGGCCCACTGTATTGGCGTTATAACCTCGAAAGAAGTCATTGGCACTCGGCGAATTAACCTAGCCATGCAGCAGCGTAATCTCACGCGTGCGGAAGTCACGGCTGAAATGGTGATGACACCATGGCACAAGCTCAGCGCCATGCCCGTTGCACAGCTAGCGTCACTGACTATTGAAGATTTAGTGTTGTCGATAGACACGGTTACCGATCAGCACCTATTAATCACTGAGCAAAACGATAACCACGAGCTTAGAATTCGCGGCATTATCTCCACAAGCGATATACAGAGCGCGGTGGGTAAAGAAGCTAACCCAGTACCTATGGCAAAGAGTTTCGCCGATATTTGCCAGGTCATAACCGGCCACGACTTATAACGTTTCAGCGTTGATAAGCCTTTAAAAAAATTTGGTAGGCCTTTAAATAAAAACGCCCCTCACCGATTTCTCAGTGAAGGGCGTTCTAATTTAGAAGAAGGTGTTTAAAACATCGACGCATTAATCCACAGGTGCGTGGCGATACTCGCCGCATAGCCTAATAAAATGGCCGGCATCCAGCGCAGGTGCACGGCAAAGGTATAGATCCCGCGCGCTTGGCCCATCAGAGCGACGCCTGCAGCGGAGCCCATCGAAAGCAAACTGCCGCCCACGCCTGCCGTCAGCGTCACCAACAGCCAGTTACCTTCCGACATATCTGGGGCCATGGAAAGTACCGCAAACATGACCGGAATGTTATCCACTACCGCCGAAATAAGACCCAACACCACGTTCGCCCACACGGGATTCCAGCTGCCGTAAAGCGTTTCAGAGAGCAGGCTGAGATAGCCCATAAAGCCAAGGCCACCCACACACATTACCACCCCGTAGAAGAACAGCAGCGTATCCCACTCGGAGCGCGCAATACGGCTGAAAATATCAAACGGCACCACGCTACCGAGCTGCTCAAGTTTTTTCCAATCGCCCCGGCGCGAGTAGCGCTCGCGCTTGCGTTCCAGCGAGCGCGGCAGGCTGCGGCGCAGGTAGTAACCAAAGAACTGCAGCAGGCCTAGGCCAAACATCATGCCCATGGCAGGCGGTAAGTAAAGGATCGAGTGGCACAGCACTGAAATAGCGACGGTGATCAAAAACAGCACGATAATCCGCCGGGCACCTCGCTTGAGCCAAACATTCTCTTGTAAAGCCGCTGGCTGGCGATTCGCGATAAAGAAATTCATGATCACCGCAGGCACCATGAAATTGACTATCGCAGGAATCAGCAGCGCGAAGAAACCTTCGAACGGTACTTGGCCCGCCTGCCACACCATCAGGGTGGTGATATCGCCAAACGGGCTGAACGCACCTCCAGCGTTGGATGCCACCACCACGTTCACACAGCACAGGCCGATAAACTTGTTATCGCCTTCGGCCACTTTGAGCACTACGGCACACATCAACATGGCAGTGGTCATATTGTTGGCGATCGACGAAATACCAAACGCCATCACCCCTGTGATCCAGAACAGGCTGCGATAGCTGAAGCCTTTGCGCACGAGCCAAGAACGCAACGCATCAAACACGCGGCGCTCTTCCATGGCATTGATATAAGTCATCGCGACCAGCAAAAACAGCAGTAGCTCGGCGTATTCAAGCAGCGTTTCGCGGAAGGCGGTTTCTGCCTCTTCCGGCATGCCCGCTTGTACATAGACCCAGGCCACAAGTGCCCAGATAAGGCCTGCGGCGACCAATACAGGCTTAGACTTACGCATGTGCAGTAACTCTTCACTCATCACCAACGCGTAGGCGAGCACGAAGATCACGACAGAAGAGATACCGGTTAGCGTGAGGGTAAGATCAAGTGGCCCGGCGGCAGCATAAGAGAGAGATGGGAGTAGAAAAAGCGAGCAGGCGAGCAACAACCAAGCGACCCGGCGAGCGACATGCCGAGTTACGAGGGCGTTTGGTGGTTTCATGGTGATATTATCCAATCAGGGGGGAGAAAGACCGCCACGATCATAAGCACCCTAACGAAATGCTGCAACGCAACGGTTGCGCATAAGATGCGACGTATTGCCGCATCTTGTAAAGGCTTTTTTATTAGTTTAACTACGCATAAAGTTTGGTGTGTTTATCATTACACTGCCACGCTTTTGGCTGGGTTACGTGGCAGGCCTACAGTGAGAATAGATATACAGTTTTAAGTACTAGGCTTCGTCTCTTTACTGGGGCGCAGCCAGTCAATTTTTTCTATCTGGCGACTGCGCGTTACTGCCAAGGCGCAGTCGGTGACGTCTTTAGCAATCGTTGAACCAGCCCCCACCGTAGCACCTTTGCCTACCGAGACAGGCGCAACCAAGGCTGTATTAGAGCCGATAAAGGCGTTATCACCAATGTTTGTTTGGTGTTTATTGGCACCATCGTAGTTACAGGTAATCGTGCCTGCGCCCACATTCACGTCACGCCCTAAGCGTGCATCACCTACGTAACTTAGGTGATTAATTTTACTGCCTTCACCTACATCGGCATTTTTGGTTTCAACAAAATTGCCTACCTTGGCTTTTATCGCCAACCGTGTTCCAGGGCGTAGCCTTGCAAAAGGGCCTATCTGATTTAGGCCGGCCGCGACCGTACCTTCTATCACACTGTGGGTATCGATTACGCTTTCTGCGCCAATGGTGCTGTTTTTGATCACGCAGTAGGGGCCAATACGCACGCCTTCGCCAAGCTCGACCTCACCTTCAAAGACGCAGCCTACATCGATAAAGACATCATGACCGCAGCTCAAACGTCCGCGAACATCCAAGCGTGCGGGGTCGGCAAGCGCCACTCCCTCTGCCATCAATTTATCGGCATACTGCTGTTGGTAAGCGCGTTCGAGTCGAGCCATTTGCGCTCGATTATTGACCCCTTCCACTTCTACCGCGGTGGCCGGTTGGGCTGTACATACTTTAATTCCCTCATCTGCAGCCATGGCAATCACATCGGTAAGGTAGTACTCGCCCTGCGCATTTTCTGCGGAGAGCTGCGGTAACCAGCGTTTCAGTTGGGCACTGGTCATCGCCATAATACCGGTATTACATTCGCTGATCGCAAGTTGTGCGCTGCTGGCATCTTTCTGCTCAACTATTGCCACTGCATCGTCTGCGTCATTGCGCACTATCCGTCCATAGCCCGCAGGATCCTCTAGCGTGACCGTTAACAGCCCCATATGCTGCTCATCTACTTGGGCCAACAGCTCGAGTAGCGATTCCCGCCTCAATAGCGGTACGTCGCCGTATAGGATTAACACCTTGCCGCTGCCCAACTGCTCAAGCGCTTGAGCTACCGCATGCCCGGTGCCCTTCTGTTCAGTCTGAACAGCAAATTGAACAGCATTTTCTGCCAACGCCTCGCGCAACTGCTCAGCCCCATGGCCTATCACTACATGGGTGCGATCCGGCTGCAGCCCTGAGGCTGTATCCAGTACATGCTGCACCATGGGTTTGCCAGCCAAGGTATGCAGCACTTTGGGAATTTGGGAACGCATGCGGGTACCTTTACCTGCTGCGAGAATGACGATATCCAGTTCTTGCATATTATTCCCCTGTTACCGGTTGTTCGGCGGGCATGGTCGTTTGCGGGATGGCGGTTGGCGATGAAGGAGCGGGTAATTGTTCAATGCCTAACTCATTAACCAGCGTTTCACCAAAATAATTAACGAATTCTGGTGTGGCGATGCTGCGCCACTGTTCGCCTTCACGAACGAGCAAAAGTGCCTTGAGATTGTGCTCAATAGCCATCTGCATAGCGTCTTGTTCGCCCACTACCAACAGCGCTGTTGCCCAAGCATCTGCCCAAGCGTTTGAAGGATGAAAAATAGACACCGAAGCAACTTGGTGAGTCACTGGCCGCCCAGTACGCGGATCAATGGTATGGGAGAAACGCTCTCCCTCTACTTCAAAATAGTTGCGATAATCGCCTGAGGTGGCCACCGACATGCTCTCTAGCGGAATAATATGCTGGGCACGCTGCTGCCCATCTTCAGGCACCTCAATGCCAATCTGCCAGGGCGTTTGTTCTTCCTCATCACGCAGGCCGCGGGCGATTAGTTCTCCGCCAATATTGACTAAGTAGTGCTCCAGCCCTTGCTGCTCTAGGTAAGCAGCGACTCGGTCAGTTCCATGACCTTTGGCCACACCGGAAAGGTCGACAAACACATCGCGGGTACGGCGTGCCTGCATATTTTGAGTATCGACCTCTACCGCATCAAAGCCTACCTGAGCAAGTTGCTGGGCCAGAGCGCTATCAGAAGGCGCTTCTTCTGGCCTTGCGCCAGGCCCGAAACTCCATAGATTAACCAAGTCGCCAACGGTAATATCAAAGGCACCGTGGCTGGCTTCAGCGACTGTCTGGCTGATCGCCAATACCTCTATGAGTTCATTGGAGAGTGGCTGCCACTCTTCTAAAGGCGCCTCGTTAAAGGCGATTAGTTCGGAATCGTCGCGGTAAGTGGACATCGACTGGTCAACGCTCTCCAGCTCTGCCAAAAAACCCTCTTTCAACTCAAGGGACTCACCCTGAGTGAGCGGATCCATAATGGTCACCTGATAAAAGGTACCAAATATATTTCCCTCAAAGCGCACGGGAGGTTCCAGCGGGCGGTCGTTCTCTGAACAGCCTGCGATACCTATTAGTAAGCCCAGCATAGCGACTATTAATAAGCTTCTTCTCCTGACCATACTCCCACCATGCATATACCCACCAGACTTGTTTCTAACAGTCTTTTCCATAGCTGCTTTGCCTTAAAAAAATAAAGCTTTAAGAATGAAGCCCTAGAAATGAAAGAACCATAGCAGCCAGGCGCCGAACAGCACCCGATAAATAACAAAGGGCTGCATGCCTATTTTTTGGATAATTACCAAGAAATAATGGATGCACAAATATGCACTAATACCCGACAGTAACGTACCGACTAACATTGCGACCCAATCTATCGACTGCTGCGTATTAAAAAGCCCCACGGCTTCTAACCCGCCTGCCAGCACAATGACCGGAATCGACAGTAGAAACGAGAAGCGAGCGGCCCCTTCTCGGCTCATCCCCACCATCAAGGCCGCCGTAATGGTGATACCCGAACGCGACGTGCCTGGTATTAGCGCCAGCGCCTGGGCACCACCTATGATCAGCACATCCTTTAAACGTAGTTGGTATTCACTACGTGTTCCCCGCATACGCCAATCGGCATAGCCCAACAACAGCCCGAAAGCAATTAAGCTGATGCCGATAATCAACGTAGAACGCATGTAGTGCGAAATAATATCGTGCAGTAGTAAACCCACTAACCCCACGGGAATGGTCGCTAACGTCACCCAAAATGCCAAGCGCGCATCTTCATTCACGCCTTTCCCGCTGATCGCGGCTAGGCTATTGATAACCATCTGCCAAATTTCCCGGCGGAAATAGATAATGACCGCTGAGAGGCTGCCTAAATGCAGTGCCACATCAAAGGCTAAGCCTTGATCTTGCCAATCTGTCAGCACAGGCACCAAGATCAGGTGGGCAGAGCTGGAAACGGGTAAAAATTCTGATATCCCTTGCACAACCGCCAACACCACCACCTGTAGCCAATCCATAGGTAATCCTGTGTGTAAAAATTAATGTGTTCGTTTGTAAAGACGCTTAAGGATACACATCCGCAATTTTTTTGTCCGCTCTTACCGGCATTAACGTTAAAAAGCAGCGTTTTAACGGCCGAAAGAAGTTGAGACTGTAGAGGGACAAGCGTAGTGCGCTACAATAGGCCACTAATGAAAGCGTGCGTCCTTGTAAGGTACCCATGACTCAGACCATCGAAACGCCAGTGGTTCACGACCAAGAGCGACTTAGCCAAGAGGCCAAGCGTGTCACCTATATAGGCGCGTGGCTGGATGCATTGCTAAGTATCGTCAAAGTCACCATTGGTTTTATGGTCGGTTCAGCGGCGTTGATCGCCGACGGTATTCACTCTCTATCAGATTTAGTCACCGACGGTTTTGTCCTGGCGGCGATTCATTACGGGCGTCAGGAACCCGATAAAGATCACCACTACGGTCATGGCAGAATCGAAACCCTTACCACCCTACTGTTGGGCAGCGTACTGATCTTCGTAGCGGGCGGCATTGCCTGGTCTAGTATTGATCGTCTGATTAGCGGTACCGATGTTAATGCACCTGGCATGCTGGCGATCGTCATTACAGTGATCGCGCTATTTAGCAAAGAGTGGATTTTTCGCTACACCATGCGGGTTGCCAAGCGGGTAAAGTCCAAGTTACTCGAAGCTAACGCGTGGCACTCGCGCAGCGATGCCTTATCCACTGCCGTGGTACTGGTGGCATTAGTCGGCGCCCAGTTTGGTTTGGGTTGGCTGGATGCCGTCGCTGCCATCATCGTCGGGTTATTGGTCGGTAAAGTGGGGTTGGATCTGCTGTGGGAATCAGCGCGAGAGCTGGTCGATACCGCGCTGCCGGTCGACGTACAAAATCAAATGCACGATGTGGCCTGCAGCGTGCCGGGGGTGGATAGCGTTCACGACCTGCGTACGCGCCAGTCAGCTGGTTGGGTGATGGTCGATTTGCACGTGGTGGTGGGACCTAAAATTACCGTCTCCGAAGCCCATGAAATTGGTAATGAAGTCAGCCGCCGCCTGCGCCATGAATTCCCCGCGCTTACCGATGTGATTTTTCACGTTGACCCGGAAGACGATGCTGGTGCGGGCGATCCCAGCCGCCTGCCTGGGCTACCACTGCGGCCTGAAGTGGAGGCTGCCCTGGATGCGCGTTGGTATAAGCATCCGGTGTGGCGCACGCTGAATGAGCTACAGCTACACTATCTGGATGATAAGGTCTCGGTATCGCTGATCATTGCTGATGCGGTACATCAACCGCCCCAGTGCCTCGCTAGCCAGTTAAAAGCGCTGGCTAGCGATATCGAATGGCTGGGTCACGTGGAAGTGCTGTTTATAACCCGCGCCGCCAGCAGCTCTATGCGCTAGGGCTTCGAGCTTTTAAGGACAAGCATGGACTTTATGAGAGCAACAGCGTCGCTATGCTGAAGTAGATCACGACCCCAGAAGCATCAATAAGCGTGGTCACCAGCGGTGCCGAGGCCGTGGCAGGGTCGACCTTAAAGCGCTCTAATACAAACGGCAGGCACATCCCCAGCAGGCTACCGAATAGCACAATAGTGACCATGCTAAAGGCAACCACCATCGCCAGCGCCTCCCCCCCGCGCATAATGCCAATCGGCGTTACCGCGATGGCCATTGTGATACCCAGCGACCCGGCGACAAGTAGCTCGCGGCCCAGTAGTTTGCCCCAATCTTTGACACCCACGTCTCCGGTCGCCATACCGCGCACCATCAGCGTGGCTGCCTGGGCCCCGGCGTTACCGCCACTGCCGATCAGCAGCGGTAAAAAGAAGACCAGCGCTACCTGAGCAGCAATGGTCTCTTCAAAATAGGCAATCCCAGCGCCCGAAAACAAGTTGGCGAAGACCAGCAAAACCAGCCAAAACACCCGTTTACGGTAAAGGCTCCAGAGCGGCACACGGCTAACGCCATCCTCCAGTTGACCAATCGACATCCCTTTATGGAAATCCTCTGTTGCCTCGGACTCAGCGACATCCATTGCATCATCGTGGGTGACAATGCCGACCATGCGGTCATCGGCATCAATCACCGGCAGCGCTAACAGGTCGTACTTCGCCACAATTCGGGCGACATCTTCCTGGGCGTTATCGACCCGGGTGCTGATAACATCTTTGATCATAATGTCATCTACAATGGCACCCGGACGCGCCACCATCAGTTGGCGTAATGACATGGTACCAATCAGTTCACCGTCGCTATCCAGGATATACAGCTGGTAAACCGTTTCCGCATCGGGGGCCGTCTGGCGTACCCGCATCATCGCTTGCGACACCGTCATGCCACTGGCTATGGAGACATAGTCAGAGGTCATGATGGCGCCTGCAGTACCCTCTTCGTAACTGGCAAGCCGCTTTAGATCTTCGCGCTCGCGGTGGGCCATGCGACGTAATAACGCCTCACGGCGGTCTTCGCTGAGTAGATTAAACAAGTCGGCACGTTCGTCCGAGCCCATCTCTTCCAGCAACTTGAGTACCTGACTGTCGTCCAGCTCCCTGACTACCTCAAGCTGGCTTTCACCAGGCAAATAGCCCAGCACGTTAGCGGCGCGCTCTGCAGAAAGGATATCCAGCAGCGTGAGCGCAGCAGACAGTTCTTCATCATCCTCGATCATCTCTTCGAGCACTTCACCGATATCCGCTGAGCGGGTTTCGGCTAAGCGCAAAGAGAGTACTGATTTACTAGGCACTTCCTTGGCCAACTCATCGAGCAGTTCGGCTTTTAATTCCTGTAGGCTTTCATCATTCAGTGCCATGGCTCTCTCCTTCACGCTAACAAACGACGTGCTGCTGACTTACTGCCAACTAACTATATTACCAGACAAAAAAAACGCCCCTTAAACCCTCTTTAGCGGGTTTAAGGGGCGTTGGATGCACGCCAAGCGCGTGAGAGTTAGCCTTTACCCGCCTTTTTACGCAGCTGCTGGATCGTTCGCAGCTGAGCAACGGCTTCGGCAAGTTCAGCGGCAGCTCGGGTATAATCGAGCTCCGATGATTTCTCATTAAAGGCTTTCAGCGCTTGCTGACGCGCTTCTTCGGCAGCAGCCTCATTGAGGTCGCTGGCACGCGATGCAGAATCGGCCAGAATCGTCACGACATCCGGCTGAACTTCCATGAAACCGCCCGTGACGTAGAAATTTTCTTCTGCGCCACCATCATAGATCACGCGAACCGGACCCGGCTGAAGCTCGGTCAGCAGCGGAGCATGACCCGGCAAAACGCCTAGGTCACCCATAATCCCGGAAGCAATCACCTGCTCAACAGTACCTGAGAAGATGGATGCTTCAGCGCTGACGATATTGCAAGTAAAGCTATTCGCCATAGCGAATCCCCCTAATGGACGGGATTACTTCTTCATCTGGTTGGCTTTCTCGACAGCTTCGTCGATTGAACCGACCATGTAGAAGGCCTGTTCCGGCATATCGTCGTATTCACCCGCAAGGATGCCCTGGAAGCCACTGATCGTGTCTTTCAATGAAACATACTTACCTGGTGAACCGGTGAATACCTCAGCAACGAAGAACGGCTGCGACAAGAAGCGCTGGATTTTACGCGCCCGGGAAACGGCCTGCTTGTCTTCATCAGACAGCTCATCCATACCCAGAATGGCGATAATATCCTTGAGTTCCTTGTAGCGCTGAAGAACGTTCTGCACACCGCGAGCAGTCGCATAGTGTTCTTCACCGACCACCAGCGGGTCCAACTGGCGCGAGGTGGAATCGAGCGGGTCGATCGCCGGGTAGATACCCAATTCGGCGATAGAGCGCGCTAATACCACGGTAGCGTCCAGGTGCGCGAAGGTGGTCGCTGGCGATGGATCGGTCAAGTCATCCGCAGGGACGTAAACGGCCTGTACGGAGGTGATTGAACCGGTCTTCGTCGAGGTAATACGCTCTTGCAGAACGCCCATCTCTTCAGCGAGTGTCGGCTGGTAACCTACTGCTGATGGCATACGACCCAGCAGGGCTGATACTTCGGTGCCGGCCAGGGTGTAGCGGTAGATGTTATCAACGAATAGCAGAACATCGCGGCCTTCATCACGGAATTTCTCAGCGATAGTCAGACCGGTCAATGCAACCCGCAAACGGTTACCTGGGGGCTCGTTCATCTGACCGTAAACCAGCGATACCTTATCGATAACGTTGGATTCAGTCATTTCATGATAGAAGTCGTTACCCTCACGTGTACGCTCACCTACACCGGCAAATACAGAGTAGCCGCTGTGCTCGGTGGCGATGTTACGGATAAGTTCCATCATGTTAACGGTTTTACCGACACCGGCGCCGCCGAACAGACCAACTTTACCACCCTTAGCAAACGGGCAGACCAAGTCGATAACTTTGATGCCGGTTTCCAGCAGCTCGTTAGACGCTGCTTGGTCGGCATAGCTCGGTGCTTTACGGTGGATCGGCATGCGCTCTTGCTCGCCGATTGGTCCTGCTTCATCAATCGGCTCGCCGAGTACGTTCATAATACGGCCCAGCGTTTCCTTACCTACCGGTACGGAAATAGCGGTACCTGTGCTGGTCGTTTCCATGCCACGCTTCAAGCCCTCAGTGGAGCCCATGGCAATAGTGCGCACCACGCCGTCACCCAGCTGCTGCTGGACTTCGAGGATAGTCTCTACATCAGAGACCTTCAGCGCGTCGTAGACCTTGGGCACAGAGTCCCGCGGAAACTCTACGTCAATCACCGCGCCGATGATTTGTACGATACGTCCGCTCATCTTGGTTCCTCTCTAAAACCTGCAAATGAAACCTGTCTGCCGGGAGCCCGCTAGCAATGATGGCTCCCTAGGCGTTATACGGCAGCTGCACCGCCGACGATCTCAGAAATTTCCTGGGTGATGGCGGCCTGACGAGCCTTGTTATAAACCATCTCCAGATCGTCGATCAGGCCGCCTGCGTTGTCAGTGGCACTTTTCATAGCGATCATTCGGGCAGCTTGTTCACAAGCGCCGTTTTCCACTACCGCCTGATACACCTGCGATTCGATGAAACGAACCAGCAGGCTATCAAGCAACGCCTTGGCATCCGGTTCATACAGGTAGTCCCAGCTTCCGGGACGGGCGTTTTCTTCGTCTTGCTCAGTGTCTTCGCCTATATCAGACGACAGCGGAAGAAGCTGACGAACCACTGGCTTTTGCGTCATGGTATTCACAAACTCATTGTGCACCACGTAAACCCGGTCAAGACGTCCTTCATCGTACGCTTCGAGCATGACCTTGATGCTGCCAATCAACGCCTCAACCGTTGGGGTTTCGCCTAAACCGCTCTTCGCCGCCACCAAATTGCCACCGTAGCTGCGGAAAAAGTTGCTGGCCTTGGCGCCCAGGGCGCAAAAATCCTGCTCCACGCCCTGCTGCTTCCAGCCTACGGATTCTTTTAGTAAGGCTTTGAATAGGTTGTGGTTCAAACCACCGCACAGGCCACGGTCTGTGGATACCACAATGTAACCTACACGCTTAACCTCGCTACGCTCGACCATGTAGTCGTGCTTGTATTCGGGGTTCGCGTTGGCAAGGTGGCCAACCACATTACGGATCTGCTTAGCGTAAGGCTGACTAGCTCTCATCAGATCTTGCGCTTTACGCATTTTCGATGCAGCTACCATTTCCATGGCGCTGGTGATCTTCTGCGTATTTTTAATGCTCCCAATTTGGGAGCGTATCTCTTTTGCAGCTGCCATAGCGATCTACCCTTCGTTCGTGGCTCTCAGAAAGCATGCAAACCCGCCCATCACAGGCGGGCCAGACATTACCAGCTCTGAGTCGCCTTGAACTTCTCGAGACCCGACTTCAGGCTGTCTTGAATCTCACCGTTGTAGTCACCGGTCTGGTTGATCTTGTCGAGCAGATCAGCGTGTTCAGACTTCATGTAATCGTGCAGAGCACGCTCAAAGTCCAACACTTTGTTCACGTCAACATCATCCAGGTAACCTTCGTTGGCGGCATATAGAGAGAGCGCCATTTCCGCTACCGACATCGGCGAATACTGATTCTGTTTCATCAGCTCAGTAACACGCTGACCGTGCTCAAGCTGCTTACGTGTGGCTTCATCAAGGTCAGACGCAAACTGCGAGAACGCCGCCAGTTCACGGTACTGAGCCAACGCCAGACGTACACTACCGCCTAGTTTTTTGATGATTTTGGTCTGTGCCGAACCACCTACACGCGAAACCGACAGACCCGCGTTAATCGCCGGACGAATACCGGAGTTAAACAGGCTGGTTTCCAGGAAGATCTGACCATCGGTGATCGAAATCACGTTGGTCGGAACGAACGCAGAAACGTCGCCACCCTGGGTTTCGATGATTGGCAGGGCGGTCAAGGAACCGGTTTTGCCTTTCACTTCACCATTGGTGAACTTCTCAACGTAGTCGACGTTAACGCGCGCAGCACGCTCCAGAAGACGCGAGTGGAGATAGAACACGTCACCAGGATAGGCTTCACGGCCAGGCGGACGACGCAGCAGCAGCGATACCTGACGATAGGCAACGGCCTGCTTGGAAAGGTCGTCATACACAATCAGCGAATTCTCGCCGCGGTCGCGGAAGTATTCGCCCATGGTGCAGCCAGAGTAGGGTGCGAGGAACTGCATCGGAGCAGGATCAGCAGCACCGGCAGCCACTACAATGGTGTGTTCCATGGCGCCATGTTGTTCCAGCTTGCGTACTATGTTGGCAATGGTCGACTGCTTCTGACCAATGGCAACATAGACACAGGTCACGCCTTTGCCTTTCTGGTTGATGATCGCATCAATGGCAATGGCTGACTTACCAATCTGGCGATCACCGATAATCAACTCACGCTGACCACGGCCGATCGGCACCATCGCGTCGATTGATTTCAGACCGGTTTGAATCGGTTCATCAACGGATTGACGGGTGATAACGCCCGGCGCCACTTTCTCTACGGCGTCCGTCATGGTGGTGTTGATGTCGCCTTTCCCATCGATGGGGTTACCCAGCGCATCGACGACACGGCCAATCAGCTCAGGCCCCACCGGCACTTCGAGAATACGACCGGTACACTTGGCGGTCATGCCCTCTTCAAGCAGCAGGTAGTCACCCAATACCACGGCACCTACGGAGTCGCGCTCCAGGTTCAGTACCATGCCAAAGATGCTGTTGGGGAATTCAATCATTTCACCGAACATCGCGTCTTCGAGGCCGTGAATTTTCACGATACCGTCGGAAACAGTGACGATGGTGCCCTGATTATGGGCTTCGGATGCGACGTCAAGCTTTTCAATTCGCTGCTTGATGATGTCGCTGATCTCGGAAGGATTCAGTTGCTGCATGCCATGTCCCTCAGACTCAAGCGGTTAGCGCTTCGGAAAGGCGGTTCAATCGACCACGTACCGACCCGTCAATAACGGTGTCGCCAGCACGCAGGATGACACCGCCGATAAGCGACTTGTCCACCTGAGTAGTAATAGAGATTTCGCGATTCAGACGTTTCTTAAGCGCGTTCGCTAGCTTCGTTTTTTGCTTACTATCCAGCTTGTAAGCAGACGTGACGTTAACTTCAACTCGCTGTTCGTGTTCGGCACGCAGGTGCTCAAACTGATCAGCGATTGATGCCAGCACCATCAAGCGACCTTGGTCAGCTAAAACAGTCAAAAACCGCTGTAAAGCTTCATCCTGTTGCTCAGGAATCAGTTCGACAAGCAGCGACACTTTTTGGCCGCTATCTAATTTTGGACTGCTTAACCGATGGCGAACGTTAACGTCTGCTACCGCAAAGCTTAAAAAACTCAGCGCTTGTGACCAGCTATCAAGCGCCTCATGATCACGCGCGTATTCAAACGCTGCCTTAGCGTAAGGACGAGCGACGGTCAGTAATTCCGCCATGATTCACCTCCTTACAGTTCAGCAGCAAGCTCATCGAGTAACTTGCGATGTGCTTGTTCGTCGACCGACGCTTCAAGAACACGCTCGGCACCCATAACAGCGAGAGTAGAGACCTGGGCACGAAGTTCATCCTTAGCGCGATTCACTTCTTGCTCAATCTCGGAACGTGCACTCGCTACTAGGCGTTCGCCTTCGGCGCGGGCCTGTTCGCGGGCTTCTTCAACTATCTGGGCAGAGCGCTTATTGGCCTGCTCAAGGATTTGAGAAGCTTGCTCCTTGCTTTCACGCAGCGTCTGCTCCGCCCGTTCTTGAGCAAGCTCAAGATCACGGTTAGCACGGCTGGCTGCATCCAAGCCATCAGCAATTTTTTTCTGACGCTCATGAAGCGCGTTGCTGATCGGAGGCCACACATACTTTGTGCAAAACCAGACAAAGATCGCGAAGGCGATCGTCTGCCCGATTAGCGTCATGTTGATATTCACAGGAATGTACCTCTGACAAGTTCGTGGCAACCGGAGTGAAACAAAACCGAGCGTTTAGCGCTCGGCTGAGCAGTCATTAACCGGCAACAACGAAGATCAGGTACATTGCGATACCAACACCGATCATCGGAACGGCATCCAACAAACCTGCCATTAGGAAGGTTTTGGTTTGCAGTTGGTCGCCCAGTTCCGGTTGGCGTGCAGTGGACTCCAGCAATTTACCGCCCAAAATTGCGAAGCCAATGCCGGTACCTAGGGCGCCGAGACCGATCATGATGGAAGCGGCAATGTAGATAAGTTCCATGGTAATGCTCCTAGTTTTTCAAGTTTAAGGTCGAGGGTTGAGGTTAAGGGTTAATGAAGTGCAAGCGTTGCTTAATTAGTGATGCTCGTGTGCGTTACTAAGGTACACGACGGACAGCACCGTAAAGATAAAGGCCTGTAGAGTAACCACCAGAATGTGGAAGATCGCCCATGGCACATCCAGCACCCAAATAGCCCAGAAAGGCAGCATCGCAATCAGGATAAAGATCACTTCACCAGCAAACATATTGCCGAATAGACGCATGGCCAGACTGAAGGGTTTTACCAATAGCGCGACAATTTCCAACAGCAGGTTAAAGGGAATTAGCGCCCAATGGTTGAACGGCGTCAACGAGAGTTCTTTGGCAAAACCACCTACCCCTTTGACTTTGAAGCTGTAGTAAAGAATCAAACAAAACACCCCCAGCGCCATGCCTAAGGTGACGTTAATATCGGTAGTCGGGACGATTTTCATATAGTCAACGCCGAGCTTGGCAAATAACACCGGGAAAAAATCCACCGGAATTATCTTCAGCGTGTTCATTAGCAAAATCCAAACGAACAGCGTCAAGGCAAGCGGCGCTATGAGCGGGTTGCGCCCGTAAAATGCACTACGCACCAGGGTTTCAATAAATTCGAACACCATTTCAACGGCATTCTGTAATCCACCGGGCACCCCGGTGGTGGCCATTTTACCGACTTTACGAAACAGCCAGATAAACAGCACGCCCATCGCGATGGACCAGCCCATAGAGTCTAAGTGAATAGCCCAGAACCCCATTTCACGGGCTTCTTCAGCAGAGTGTGCCAGCGACCAGCCATTTTCGGGATGGTTGCCAAAGGTCAAATTCTGCAAGTGGTGCTGGATATAGTAAGTCGGCGAGACTTCGTTTCCTGCGGCCATGGCTGTATCACCTCAATCAGTTGTGCAATTTTCTAGGCATTAGCATTTTTTGGCATTAACCAAGGCGTGAGCCAATGCGTAAGAACAACCGCAACATAAGCATAAAAAAAGAAAGTAGGGTTTGAGGGAGGCGCTGCAACAAACACTGCCACAAACAGTGCCACCGTCAAACCAAACTTGCCTGCTTCGGCGCGAAATAGGCGCATCGCTACCTGAGAAGACCTACTTGCGCGTAAAACACCCATTCGCTTGATAAAAAAGGCGTGGGGTAATAAGGCTACCAACGCTCCTTTAAAAACCGACGACATGCCTTCGGTGTCTGCGACTAGATAGGCTGCCAGCATACCTATCAGGGTAATCATCAGTTGCGCGATTGTGAGTCGAGCGATATACGCTTTTCGCCGCTGGGTTTCGTATCGCTGCATAACACGTGGGAAAACACCCAGCCTCACTGATGAAAGCCAATCTTCGGCAAGCCCATAGTTCGATGTAAATAATTCGATGAATCAGGGCAACCTACACAAATCTTGCGCGATTATAGGGAAGCGCTATCACACCTTCAACCGAAGTCGCACCGATTTTGCCCGTTTAAGGGCTGATTTGCGACCAAAGAGGGAAAACGTGTGCGCTTCTTACGCGATATTGCATAGCCTGCTATTTAATATGATTTAAGATGCCGTCCAGTTCTTCCAAGCTCGTGTAGCGTATCGTTAATTTCCCTTTACCTTTTTGGCCATGATCAATGGAGACAGGCGCGCCGAGCAGTTCACCGAGATGTGTTTCAAGCTTCGCTACATCGGGCTGTTTATTTTGGCGGGTTGAAGGTTTGGTTGGCACTTGGCTGGTTTGCACTTTTTTCACCAGCGCTTCGGTTGCCCGCACCGTCATGTCGTTGTTTACCACTTCATGGGCAACTTGCCGCTGCTGAGTACTGTTCAATGTCAGCAGGGCACGCGCATGGCCCATATCAAGATCACCTCGTTCGAGCAGTGTTTGCACTTCGGGATCTAGCGCCAGCAGGCGTAACAGATTGGCCACCTGGGTGCGCGATTTACCCACCGCGTCGGCAATCTGCTGCTGAGTAAGCTCAAACTCTTCGCCAAGGCGCTTAAGCGCTAGGGCTTCTTCGATAGCATTGAGGTTTTCACGCTGGATATTCTCAATTAACGCGAGTGCCAACGCGACTTCATCGCTGACTTCACGAATCACCGCGGGAATTACGTCCAACTCAGCAAGCTGAGCCGCTCGCCAGCGGCGCTCACCGGCGATGATCTCGTAGCGATCCACACCGATTGGGCGTACCACAATTGGCTGCATAACGCCCTGGGCGCGAATAGAGTCCGCCAGTTCTTCTAATGCTTCAGGCTGGATATCTCGACGTGGCTGATACTTACCACGGGTTAATTGACCTAATGGCAAACGTTCAAGACGATCTTCGCTGACTTCATCGGTTGCCGCGCTACGCGTTGCATCAGTGTGCGCCAAAGGCGTACCGCTACCGGCAAGTTCCAAGCTGTCACGGCGACGGGCACCGGCACCAATCAGGGCATCCAGGCCACGTCCCAGCGCGGGTTTACGCGTCATTCGCTTTCCCTCATTTTTACAGCGCGTCGGTTATGAAGTGAATAGTATTTAAAGTGAAAGACGACGAATCATCTCTTTTGCCAACACACGATAGGCCTGACTACCCCGGGAGAACCGAGCATATTGCGTAACGGGTAATCCATGGCTCGGCGCTTCAGCGACTTTAACATTGCGCGGAATGGTAGTTTTTAACACCATATCGCCAAAATAGTCACGCAGTTGCTTATCTACTTCCCGCGTTAGGCTGGTTCGCTTGTCGTACATGGTGCGCAAAATGCCTGCAACCGCCAGGGCAGGATTCACATTTTGCTTAATCTGCTCAACGGTATCGAGCAGTGCCGATAATCCTTCTAGCGCATAGAACTCACACTGTAGAGGGATCAGCACGCTGTCGGAAGCCGTTAACGCGTTCACGGTTAGCATATTAAGCGAGGGCGGGCAGTCAATCAGTACCACATCGTACTCATCCGCTACCGACGCCAGCGCTTTCGTCAAACAGCTTTCACTACGCTCGCGATCCAATAGTTCGACTTCGGCGGCGGTGAGATCTCCATTGCCTGGCAGCACGTCGTACTTGACCGCCAGCTTTTTGACAATCGTTTCAGCTGCCGTTGCGTCGCCCAGCAGTACATCAAGTACGCTTTTTTCAAGCTCATACTTGTCGATGCCGCTGCCCATGCTGGCATGCCCCTGGGGGTCAAGATCCACCAACAGTACGCGACGGTCGAGCGCAGCGAGACTGGCCGCCAGATTAACGGCCGAGGTGGTCTTGCCCACGCCGCCTTTTTGGTTGGTCAGGGCAATGATCTGGCTCACTTGCTCAACTCCTTCTGGGGGTCAGAATCAACATTCAGCTTTTAACACGCAAAACCAACAGCTGCCGCTTTGCCGTTTCAAAGGGGACTTCCAGCAGGTGACGCTTTTCTAAACGAATACTGGCAGACAGATCGCGTAGTTCATCGTCTGCCCCCGGGCCTTTCATGGCTAACCACTGGCCATCGGCGCTGGGTAGCTGGCGAGTCAAGGTGACAAAATCGACCAAGCTGGCAAATGCCCGGGAAATCACCTGATCAAAAGCGGCGGCTTCAAACTGTTCCACCCGCGCCTGTACGGGAGTTACGTTTTCAAGCCCTAACTCCATTACCGCCTGGCGCTGAAAGCGCACCTTTTTGCCATTGCTATCCAGCAGTGTCACATCAAGCTGGGGGGCTAATATCGCTAATACGATGCCAGGAAGTCCAGGGCCCGCGCCCACATCCAGTAGCCGCGGCCCCTGCACATAGGGCAACACAGCGGCGCTATCCAACACATGGCGCGACACCATGTCATCCACCTCGCGTACCGCTGTGAGGTTATAAGCCCGGTTCCACTTGTGCAACAGTGCCAATAAGCCTAGCAGCTGTTGGCGTTGATGTTCGTCAACGGCGATGCCTAACTGGCTAAGCCCTTGATCGAGCCGTGGCGCGACGCTTGCAGGGAGAGAGTTTACCAATGGGTTTAACGAACTCATCCGTTAACCACCTCAGCCGCTACCACCAATCGACGCTTTTTCAGATGCACCAGCAATATGGAGATAGCCGCCGGTGTAACCCCTGAAATCCGCGCCGCATGGGCAAGCGTTTCCGGCCGCGCTTCAGCCAGTTTCTGGCGAATTTCGTTAGACAAGCCTTCCACTTTTAAATAATCCAACTCAGCAGGCAGTGGCGTGGCTTCATGGCGCTTGAGCTTATCGATCTCATGCTGCTGGCGATCGATATAACCTTGATACTTAGCCTGAATCTGCACCTGCTCAGCGACGGCAGGATCGGTGACCAGGGTGCCCTCGATACCGGGTAGATTGGCCAAATCGCTGTAATTCAATTCAGGGCGTTTAAGCAGATCGCTCAGGCAATACTCGCGAGTGAGCGGTGCCCCGGTTTTTTCGGCCACTTGCTCAGCCGCTGGGCTTCCCGGTTGTATCCACAGGGTGCTTAGCCGCGCGCTCTCTTGTTCGATAGCCTCGCGTTTTTGGCTAAACGCTGCCCAGCGCGTGTCGTCGACAAGACCCAATTTCCGGCCCGCTTCGGTTAAGCGCAAATCCGCGTTGTCTTCCCGCAACAGCAGGCGGTACTCCGCACGGGAAGTAAACATCCGGTAGGGCTCCTTGGTGCCCATGGTGATCAGGTCGTCAACCAGCACACCGAGATAGGCCTCATCGCGGCGGGGGTACCAGGCATCCAGCTCTTGAGCGCGGCGGGCAGCATTCAGGCCTGCCAGCAAACCTTGTGCACCAGCTTCTTCGTAGCCGGTGGTGCCGTTGATCTGTCCAGCAAAAAACAGGTTGTGGATAAATTTTGTTTCCAGCGAGTGTTTTAAATCCCGCGGATCAAAAAAGTCGTACTCAATAGCGTAGCCAGGCCGGGTGATATGGGCGTTTTCCAAACCTTTGATGGAACGCACCACCTGAATCTGCACGTCAAAGGGCAGCGAGGTCGAGATGCCGTTGGGATAGAGCTCATGGGTATCCAAGCCTTCGGGTTCGATAAACACCTGGTGGCTGGATTTATCGGCAAAACGATGCACTTTGTCTTCAATCGATGGGCAGTAACGCGGCCCGATGCCTTCGATGACACCGGAGTACATCGGTGAGCGATCAAGGTTGGCCAGAATGAGATCGTGGGTCTGTTGATTGGTGTGAGCAATATGACAACTCACCTGCCGAGGGTGCATCTCCCGCGATCCCAGGTAGGACATCACCGGCGTTGGGCTATCGCCTGGCTGCTCTTCTAACTGAGAAAAATCAACGGTTTTGGCATCGATACGCGGCGGCGTTCCGGTTTTTAAGCGGTCAACGCGAAACGGCAGTGCGCGCAGACGTTCGGCCAGCGCGTTGGACGGCGGATCGCCTGCTCGGCCACCTTTGCTTTGATCCAAACCAATGTGAATCACGCCCCCCAAAAATGTCCCGGTACACAGAACGACGCTTTCAGCATGAAAGCGAATGCCGGTTTCCGTCACCACGCCACGGACGGTGTCGTTATCCACAATGAGATCACCAGCGGCCTGCTGGAAAATCGTCAAATTGGGTTGGTTTTCCAGCAGGCCGCGGATCGCTGACTTGTAACGAATGCGGTCAGCCTGGGCACGGGTGGCCCGAACGGCGGGCCCTTTGCTGGCATTGAGCACGCGAAATTGAATCCCACCTAAATCCGTGGCAAGCCCCATAGCGCCGCCGAGTGCATCAATTTCCTTGACCAAATGACTTTTGCCGATGCCGCCAATGGCGGGGTTACACGACATTTGGCCGAGGGTTTCGATGTTGTGGGTGAGCAGCAGGGTCTGACAGCCCATGCGAGCAGAGGCCAATGCGGCTTCGGTTCCCGCATGGCCACCGCCGATGACAATCACGTCAAAGCGGTCGGGATAATTCAAGAGACACCTCGTCTTGTGCCTATCGGCACGGATGATGTGGTCAGCGTCGGCAATTTCTGACGGCGCTACCTTAGATCAATGAGCCAGCAAGTATAAACCCCCTGTGGGTAACCGTCAGGTTTTTCCACACCCGGATTACTCAGAACAACTCTATTAATAACAACATAAATATAAAATAAGAGAAGTTCTGTAAATGTTGTAATTACTAGTGTGGACAATTTCTGTGCATAAACAATTTATCATTAATAATTTCAAGAGTTTATATTGTTGACTTCTACGTGTTTGAAGGCGGGATTCCCTGGGTAGAAGGGGTGCTAAGCCTGTGGATGGAATAGTGCCTTATCCACCGATACAACTAGGCACTGCTTATCCACCGGCCAGTACCTGGGTTGTTACCGCACCTGTGAACAACGCTAGACTGGTGTGGAACTAACGCTTAGCGACGTCCATGGCAGGCCTTACAGAGATAAAGTCGCACAATATAAAAAACTTTATCCACAGGCAAAAAAAAGCCTGTCGTGTCGACAGGCCAGTAAAAAAGCGCCATTCAGTGAAAATTAATGCTTATTTTAAAGCGCTAACAGGGTTCAATTTAGTGTTTTAGCACGCGTTAGTGTTTTAGCACGCGTGCAAGGAAGGATTGAGTACGTTCATGTTGAGGCGAATCGAACAGTTGTTCAGGCGGCCCCTGCTCGGTAATTTCACCTTTATGGATAAAAATAACCCGGTCGGCGACTTCGCGGGCGAAGCCCATTTCATGGGTAACAATCACCATGGTCATGCCTTCTTTAGCCAGCTCGCGCATGGCATCCAGTACTTCCCCTATCATTTCCGGGTCAAGCGCCGAGGTGGGCTCGTCAAACAGCATTAAGCGCGGTTCCATCGCTAAGGCACGGGCCAGTGCCACCCGTTGCTGTTGGCCGCCTGAGAGCTGGCTGGGATACTTATCGGCCTGATCGGCGATACCCACTCGGTCTAGTAGTCGCTTAGCGTTACTAACGGCGTCATCACGACTTAAGCCACGGACTTTCATGGGGGCCAGGGTGACGTTGTCAATCACGCTGAGATGGGGAAATAGATTGAACTGCTGAAATACCATGCCCACTTCGGTACGGATGGTTTGCAGCGCTTGAGTGCTCTTTCCGTGTGGTAACAGTTCATTGTTATCGACGACCAAGTTGCCTGTTTGGAACTCTTCCAAGCCGTTAATACAGCGTATCAGCGTGGATTTACCTGAGCCACTGGCACCGATAATCACCACCACTTCGCCAGGTACAATTGTAAGGTCAATGTCGTTGAGTACGTGCAGGCTGCCAAAGTGCTTATTGAGCTGCTGCATACGCACAATAGGTTGCGTTGTGCTGTTCATTGTATCGCTCATTGCGCGTGTCCTTATTGTCCTGCCAGGCCTCTGCGCTCAAGTTGGCGCAGGATGATGGAGAGCGTCCAGGTAATGGCTAGATACATCAGGGCGACCATGAAGTAGACCTCTAACGCCGTGAAGGTGGTGGCGATATAGATCTGACCTTGACGCACCAGCTCTCCGACGCCAATGACTGAAAACAGCGACGTGTCTTTAATACTGATAATGCCTTGGTTACCGAGCGGTGGGATCATGCGCCGAAACGCCTGGGGCCAGATAACATAGCGAAATGCTTGAGTGCGCGAGAGACCCAGCGAGAGTGACGCTTCCCCTTGGCCGCGTTCAATGGACTGCACACCGCCGCGCACGATTTCTGAAATATAAGCACCGGAGTTGACCGCTATGGCGGCAATACCTGCGACAAGGGCATTGATTGGACCTCCTAGGAGCTGGGGTAAGCCGTAAAAAATAAACAGGACCTGCACCAGAATAGGCGTGCCACGGAATACTTCGACGTAAACGATGGCCGGCCAACGTAGCCAGCGCAGGCGGCTAATACGTAAAAGGCCAAAGAAAATACCGATAAAAAAACCGATGGCGAGGCCGCCAAACGAAATAAGTAACGTCCAGGGGATACCCGGCAGCAAGTAAGGGATAGACCCAAACGCTGCTGACCAATCAAACTGAAAATTGACGTCCACGCGTAGACTCCTGAAACAAAAAAGAAGATGAGAAAAAGTGGATGACAAACGCAGCAGGGCCGGGGGTTGTGGCCGCCCGGCCCTGTAACGACGTTACGCTATTAGTAAGTCTTTACGTTCATTCTTCGCTGGGAGCTTCGCCAAACCACTTGGTATAGATTTCGTCGTAAGTACCGTCTTCTTTCATAGCGGCGAGTGCTTCATTGGTAGGTTCTACCCATTCGCTACCTTTATGAAACACGATGCCGTATTGCTGGCCTTCATACAGCGGGCCAACGACCTTGGTGCGGCCTTCACCGCGGGTTTGCGAGAAGTAAGCAACGTTAGGTGCATCATAGAGCACGGCGTCAACGTTACGACCTAAGAGCGCCATGTACATGTCGGCGGTGCCGGGGAAGGGCGTAATATTGGCATCTTCACCTAGCTCTTGCTGTAGATAGTCATAGCTGGTGGAGCCAATTTTGGTGCCAATGGTGAGTTCTTGAAGGTCTTCTAGCGTCTCGACGCTATCATTATCGGCGCGAACAATAATGCGCAGGCCTGAATCGTAGTAGGGGTCGGAGAAATCAACGACTTCTGCACGCTCGTCGGTAATAGTAGTACCGGCAATAGCGATCTCTTGGCTACCCGTTTGCACGGCGGGAATGATGCCAGAGAATTCCATGGTAGTCAGGTTGACTTCAAAGCCTGCACGTTCGGCGACTTCGTTGATGATGTCCATGTCGAAGCCGACCATCTCGCCGGTTTCTTGATCCATCATTTCAAAGGGCACAAAGCTTGGGTCAGTGGCCACGTTCACTGATGGCATTTGGGCCATCGCAGCAGTGGCACTGCCTAACCCTAGTGCGATAGCCAGTGACATTTTTGTTAGGCTAACTGGTAATGCTACTTTCATAAGTTTCCCCGTGTTTTATGTGGGCTAGTAGCGGGTTGCAAAGCGGTATATACCGTTTGATAGACCCAATAAGCCGTTATTGACCTATTAACCTTGGCGAGAAACCGTCAGGGCGTCAAGTCACGGGGAGCGTCATCGTCCAACGCTGTTTAGACCATAAAGGAAGCGCCACAGCCGCAGGTGGTGGTGGCATTAGGGTTTTGAATACGAAAACGCGCGCCAGCCAGGCCTTCTTCGTAGTCGACAGTGGAACCTACCAAATATTGGTAAGAGAGAGGATCAACCACTAACGCAGCGTTACCAAATTCAATAACGGTGTCATCATCGGCGACGTTTTCTGCAAAATCGAAGCCGTACTGAAAACCAGAGCAGCCGCCACCGGTCACGTAAACACGCAGTTTTAAGGATGGGTTATTTTCTTCTGCAATCAGCGCATTAATACGTTTGCGTGCACTGTCAGATAGTAGTAATGGAGTAGGAACAAAGGCTTCTGCACCGCTCATGGGTACCTCCCGCGAGCTTTAAGAACGAATAAATCGGCATTGGGGGGTGATTATGAGTAATTCCCAGCAAATTGGTCAACTATTGCTGGGAATTAGTGGAGTGTTAAGGCATCAGCGCAGGCGCGGTTAGGCCGGTGTTTTCTTCGAAGCCAAACATCAAATTGAGATTTTGAATCGCTTGGCCGGAAGCGCCTTTGACTAAATTATCAATCACCGATAGCACGACCACAGTATTGCCATTGCCAGGGCGATGCACCGCTAGACGGCAAGTATTGATGCCTTTCACACTGCGTGTCTCGGGATGACTCCCTGCAGGCATGACATCAACAAACGGTTCATCGGCATAGCGCTGCTCAAACAGCGCCTGTAGATCACCCGGCTCAGCGGTTAGCTGGCCGTATAGGGTGGCATGGATACCGCGAATCATTGGCGTTAGGTGGGGGACAAATGTCAAACCAACCGGTGCCTGCTGGATATCTCTTAATCCCTGACTAATTTCTGGCAGGTGGCGGTGGCCAGCGGCACCGTAGGCTTTCATCGACTCACTGACTTCGGCGAGCAATGAACCGACTTTAGCGCCACGACCTGCACCGGTGACACCCGATTTGCAATCGGCAATTAACTGCTGGGGCTCAATCAGACCGGCTTCCAATAACGGTAGATAACCTAGCTGAACAGCGGTGGGGTAGCAGCCGGGAACGGCAATCAACCGTGCGGTTTTAATTTTCTCCCGGTGCATTTCCGGGAGACCGTAAACCGCTTCTTCCAATAACGCCGGGGCGCCGTGGGCCTGGTCATACCAACGGCTCCATTCATCGGCATCGCGCAGCCGAAAGTCGGCAGATAGATCAATCACTCGAGTGCCATTTTCAAGTAGCTCACCGGCTAGGGCATGAGCAACGCCATGGGGCGTCGCGAAAAATACGGCATCCATAGCACCCAGCTGTTTAGCATCTGGCTCGCTAAATGCCAGTGTGTCGTAATGGCCGCGCAGGTTAGGGTACATATCGCACACTTTGACGCCTGTTTCCGAGCGCGAAGTAATCGCGGCGACGCTAACGTGGGGGTGTTGGGCGAGTAGCCGTAGTAATTCAACGCCGGTGTAACCGGTACCGCCAACAATGCCGACCTTAATCACAACTAACTCCTTGCGGATTACGCAGAACAGTTTTTTAAACATTTTATTAAAACAGCCCTAAGAAACAGCCCTAAAAATCAGTTTTTTACGGCAGCTCTCTAGAATACAGCGTAAGCGGATTACTGCAGGCTGTCGAAGTGTATCGGGCTATGATACACAAGAGGATAAAGAGACAAGAACACTAAGACCAAAACAAGGAAGGTCGCTGTGGCGCGTTTTTCCCGATCAGATTTTACCTTAGAGAGCTTTCGTCGCCAGTTGGCTAATGTCGACGCTCTTCCTCAACTCTGTTTGTTGGGCCTTGTCTCGGGGGTTATTACCGGTGCAGTGATGGTGGCGTTTCGATTGCTGTTGGCAGCGGGGGCCTCGCTGTACATGACGGATGGCGATCCCGAAGCGTTTGAAAGTATGGTGCCCTGGCTACGCGCGTTGTTACCGATGCTGGCGGTGACCCTAGTGGGCGTGTTGCTGTATCGGCAAAAACCGGCAGCGCGCAAGCTAGGCGTAGGTCATGTTATTGAGCGACTCACCTATCACCAAGGCCGTTTTCCGTTACGCAACTGGTTAAATCAGTGGTGGGTCGGGGTGGTGGTGGTCTTAGGTGGCCTCTCTGCCGGCCGTGAGGGCCCAGCCATCCATTTGGGTGCGGCAGCGGCGAGTGGGTTGGGCCAGCAAATGCGCTTACCCAATAACAGCCTGAGAGTACTCGTGGCTTGTGGTACCGCTGCTGCTATTTCCGCCTCCTTTAATACGCCGATTGCCGGGGTAATCTTCGCCATGGAAGTGGTGATGATGGAATATACCTTGATGAGCTTTATGCCCGTCATTTTGGCTTCCACCATGGGCGCGCTGGTGGCGCAGTTAGCTTATGGTAATGAGCCGGCTTTTCGTATTCCTGAAGTGGCTCTTGGCTCGTTGATCAATTTACCTTGGATTGTGCTAACTGGGTTGATGATTGGTTTACTAGCCGGTTTATTCATCCATATTTCGCGTAGTCAGCGGATTATGGAATGGCCGCTTTGGTTTCGTCTTGGCCTCGTGGGGGTTACTACTGGAGTAGTTGCTTGGTGGTTCCCACAAGTGCAGGGCATTGGTTACGACAGCGTGGCGGCTGCACTCAATAACCAGCTTGAAATCAAAGTGTTAGTGGCATTGATGATTGCAAAACTGCTCCTTACAGCGTTAACCGTTGCTGGAGGTGTGCCGATTGGTATTATCGGCCCGGTGCTGGTGGTGGGGGCTGCTACGGGCGCGCTATTTGGTTTGCTGGGTGGTTGGCTATGGCCAGATAAAGCCGCCGACCCGGGAATTTATGCAATGCTCGGTATGGCTGCGATGATGGGGGCAGTCCTGCAAGCACCGCTTGCCGCGCTGATGGCCCTTTTGGAGTTAACCCACACGCCGAGTATTATGCTCCCCGGAATGTTGGCGGTGGTCGTTGCGTGTTTAACCTCGCGTCAGCTAACCGGCTGTGAGGGGTTTTTTATTAGCACGGTACGTTACGGACTGCACCCACTTCAGCAACCGTTGATGCAGGCACTCTCAAGAGTCTCGGTGCCAGCGGTGATGGAGCGCCAACTAGTGCGTACTGAGCGAATGATTACCCCCGATCAGGCGCGTCACCTGCTGGAAACGAACCCGGTGTGGTTAGTGATTGAGCGTTCAAGTGAAGAAAAACCGGTGCTGGCGCTCAAAGCCGTTGAACTGGCGCGTTGGCTACTTGAACACGATGAGACATTGCAGGGTAAAGAGCCGCCTGAGGATGAATTAATCGATTTGTTGGAGATTCCTGGGCAACGTTTGGAGCTGGCGCCGATTGGTCTGCAAGCCACGCTTTCGGAAGCGTTCTTAAAGCTTCAGGATAATGCGCTGGGGGCGCTCTACGTGGTACACGGTTATCGCCCTAAACAGCGGCGTATTTCAGGTATTATCACCCGTGGCGCTATTGAGCGATATTACCACTACACTGATCCTCGTGGTGCTGATACTCATGGCAACGATACACATGACCCTGATGCACGAGAGAAGAATTCATCAGTTTAAGGAGCGACAATGTACCTATGGGTGAAGGCTATTCACTTAATGGCAGTAGTCACATGGTTCGCCGCGCTGTTTTATTTACCTCGGCTGTATGTTTATCACGCCACCGCGCGTGATAACGGCGATGCACAAGCGATCACTTATTTCAAAACGATGGAGCGTAAGCTTTACCGTGGGATCATGACACCATCCATGATTGCGGTACTTATTTTTGGTGGCTGGATGCTCTATCTAGTGCCCGAATGGTTTAGCCAGGGCTGGATGCACGCCAAGCTGGCGCTAGTGATCCTGCTCATCGCCTATCATCACGTTTGTTTAATTTACTTAAAGCAGTTTGCCCAGGATCGCTGCACCAAAGGCCATGTGTTTTTCCGCTGGTTTAACGAGGCGCCGGTGATCGCTCTGGTAGCCATTATCCTGCTTGCCGTTGTGAAGCCCTTTTGATGCGCCAACCCCTTCCTCCCGTCGTGTTAGTACTCGCTGGGCATGATCCGACCGGGGGCGCAGGATTAGTGGCTGACAGCGAAGCCATCGCTGCCTGTGGTGGCTGGGCGGTGACGATTCCCACTGCGCTGACGGTACAGAATTGCCATAATGTCTCGCGAGTGATCCCCGTCGATCCTACCGTAATGCGTCAAATGACTGAGGTACTTAGCGAGATGCAGGTGGCGGCAATTAAAATTGGCTTGCTCGCCGATGAAGCGACGCTGCGCGCTGCGGAACAAATTATCCGCCGTTTTCCAGGGGTTCCCGTCGTCGCGGATCCGGTCTTTAAGGCGGGGGGCGGAACTGAGTTATCCACACCCGCGTTACGTCAATTATTTATTGATCGTTTACTACCACTTGTGGATATCTTAACACCCAATCGCGCGGAGCTTTCCCAACTTGCCCCTGACATCGTCACACCTTTCGATGATACAGCCCGTGCGGTGGCGCTAATGTCACAAGGGTGCCAATCCATTTTGGTGACAGCCACTGACGACCCTCTGCCCGGCAATGATCAACTGGTAGTGCACACCTTGCACTCGCCAGAGGCCACCCGCCAGTGGCAATGGCCACGTTTGCCAGAGCGGTTTCATGGTTCTGGCTGTACGCTGTCATCTGCCATTGCAGCTCGTCTGGCTGTTGGTGAGCGCTTGCTTACAGCATGCGAGCAGGCGCAGCACTTTACCTGGGAAAGTCTGTCACAGGGTTTCCAGCCGCCTAGTGGCCAGTGCTTGCCTAACCGTGTTTCACGGGTTGTCCATTTTTAATCCTTCTTCTACTTGCCCTTGACCGAGAGGATGCCATGACCACATCAGCTGAACTGTTTGATCTTGCCAGCCGCCATATTCCGGGCGGGGTGAATTCACCCGTCCGGGCATTTAAAGGTTTACATCGCCCGCCTATCTTTATGGAGCGTGCACAGGGCGCCTTTTTATTTGACGTCGAAGGTAATCGGTACGTGGATTATGTAGGTTCCTGGGGACCGATGATCACTGGGCATGCGGACCAGGACGTATTGGCCGCAGTGCGTGCACGGTTAGATAGTGGTCTGTCATTTGGTACCCCCACCGCGGTGGAAACCACCATGGCAGATTTAATCTGTGAGATGATCCCTTCCATGGACATGGTACGCATGACCAGCTCGGGCACCGAAGCGACCATGTCGGCGATTCGCTTGGCGCGAGGCACCACCGGCCGCGATAAGATCGTTAAGTTTGAAGGTAATTACCATGGCCACTCCGACTCGCTGTTGGTAAAAGCCGGGTCGGGTGCGCTCACTCATGGCGAGCCTAGCTCACCGGGCGTACCGGCTTCGCTGGCTGAACATACCATTACGCTGTCGTTTAACGACCCGGAAGGTGTAGAAGCGTGTTTCGCCGAAATCGGTGATCAGATTGCCTGCATTATCGTTGAACCCGTTGCCGGTAATATGAACTGCATTCCACCGCAGCCGGGATTTCTGGAAACGCTGCGTCGGGTCTGTAATGAGCATGGTAGCGTACTGATTTTTGATGAAGTAATGACCGGTTTTCGTGTGGCGCTGGGCGGGGCGCAGGCACATTACGGTATTGCGCCTGATCTCACCTGTCTGGGTAAAATTGTAGGCGGTGGCATGCCGGTGGGGGCGTTTGGTGGTAAGAAAGAGATAATGCAGAACATTTCACCTCTTGGGCCGGTATATCAAGCGGGCACGTTGTCGGGGAATCCATTGGCCATGGCGGCGGGTGTAGCGCTGCTTACCAAGCTAAAGGTGCCGGGTTTTCATGATGCGCTAACTCAGCGGGTTAATACGTTATGTTCCGGCCTTCAGGAGCGTGCCAATGCCGCACGAGTGCCCATGATCACGCAATCAGCAGGCGGCATGTTTGGGCTTTTCTTCACTTCTCAAAGCCGTGTGGATAACTTTGCCCAAGCCACGGCCTGTAACCCGGATGCCTTCCGCCGCTTCTTTGGCGCAATGATTGATCACGGCGTTTACCTGGCGCCTTCTGCCTATGAAACGGGCTTTATGTCTAGCGCACATACCCCAGAAGACATCCAATTCACATTGGACGCAGCGGAAAAAGCCTTTGCAGTGATGTAACGGCAAGTCGCTCATAGCCCTCTATACTGCAAGAGCCGCTCACTACGGGCGGCTCTTTGGTTAGGTAAGAGCCATGATCGTGAAAAGGCTAACAGCTTGGCGATGCGTGTTCTGTACAGTGGGGTTGCTCGCTGGCTTCCCCCTCTCTGCACAGTCGCCCCAGGAGCAGAATATGACCCAGATCCATATCACCATGAGCGGCTCGCCAGGTGCAGAATTTTCCGCCCACTGGCGCATCACCCATGAAGGTGAAACCACTGAACACATTGAAGAGCGCGGAACAGTGCCGGCAGAATACACGTTTACCGGTACTGAGCTTGAAGGCACCGTGAAGCTGCTAAGTGACGACGAACGGCTAGAAGTAGATATCCAAAAAGGCAGCAATCGCTCAAGTTCGTCGACTCAGGGGGCTGGAGGTACATTAACAGTGATGATCCGTTAACGAGTGCTCATATAACTAAGCTGCCCTCTGTAAGGGCGGCTTGCCAGCATTCATTATTAAGTTAGCTTAATAATTGCTTTTATTGTACTAGTGATTTTTTATGCTACGTTCGGCATCGATGTTGGGTAGGATTGGCCCAAGATTTTGATGAATCCAATTTAACGCTTGAATGCGATTATGGACGTTAATTTTCCGAAATATATTGTATAAATGCGATTTTACGGTGTGTTCACTGACGAATAGCTTTTCTGCTATTTGCTGGTTTGAAGAACCATTACTTAATAAAGAAATTATTTCCATTTCGCGATTAGTCAGCCCACAAGCTGGGCGAAAGGCGTTGCTTTGGTATTTCCGATAAAATAGGATCAAGCGAGCCATCAAATCACGCGACATCCAAAGCTCGCCATCTAATAAGGCATGAATACCCTTACAGATCACCTCTAGACTTTCGTTGCGGTAAAATACCCCTTTCAACTGAGCACTTGAAAGCGCTTCTAACGCGTGATCCATATCACGTATATTAATGGCTGCCAGCGGGGCTTTAGTCATAGCCTCAGGAAGCTGCTCTTGCCATTCCGGTAGTGCTTCAACACCGATATGATCAATGTCAATCAAAATCAGTACACGCCCTTCAACAGAAGTAGGTAGTGGAAGATTAGGCGAGTAAGTATGAACCGGGCAGCCAGTGTGTTCTTTTAAGTATTCAGCAAATAGCTGAACTTGAGGGCTTTTTTCGGTGACAATATATACTGTGCCAGTAGTTTTTTCTTGCGACATTAAAAAGGTCCTCATGAAAAGGAGAGTCAGCAAATGATCTTCATAGTGTTACCTATGAGGCACGATTCGTAAAGTTTTGTTATATAAATCCTACAAAAGTAAATGTTATTACTATATAATTAACGGTTATATATATTTTATACCATTGATATTATTAATTATATTGAGGTAACGAAAATCGATTCAATATGTAAGAATTACTTTACGTTACTTTTCATCTCTTTCTGATACGTTCAATGAGCGCGTAAACTGTTGCTCTACTGTTTGGAGTACGTGTCATGGCAGCTGTTAATACCCTTGTTCTTGCCAGCGGAAATGCAGGCAAGCTAAGAGAATTCAATGAATTACTTTCCCCATTCGGCTTCGACGTTCGTCCTCAAGCAGATTTTGGTGTCAAAGAGGTAGAAGAGACTGGGCTCACATTCGTCGAAAATGCGCTATTAAAAGCTCGTGAAGCGAGCCTTGTCAGTGGGTTACCGTCTCTGGCAGACGATTCAGGGCTTGAAGTGGATGCACTGAACGGCGCACCGGGTATTTATTCGGCGCGGTACGGTGGTGAGCCAAAAAGTGATGAGAAAAACAATGAAACGTTGTTAGCCGCACTTAGTGATTATGCTGAAGGGCAACGCAGTGGCCGGTACTGGTGCGTGCTGGTCTATTTACGCCATCCGAAAGATCCCGTACCGATCATAGTGCAGCGCAGCTGGGAAGGTGAAATTCTTGCTCATCCGAGGGGGGAGAAAGGCTTTGGCTATGATCCGCTTTTCTGGTTACCTGAGCAGGGCATGAGCGTTGCAGAGCTGCCGAGTGAAAGTAAAAACCGCCTTAGTCATCGTGGACGAGCGCTTCAAGGCTTGGTGGAACGACTGAAGGTGGCGCATGGCTGATACGCTACCGCCTCTTTCACTTTATATTCACACGCCTTGGTGTGTACGCAAATGCCCCTACTGCGATTTCAATTCTCATGAGCCAGGGACGCACGGTTTTACGCCTCGAGAATTGCCCGAAACCGCCTATCTTGATGCGTTGTTACAAGACCTGGATAGCGATCTTGCCCTAGCGGCTGGGCGGGAAATTCAGACCATTTTTATTGGTGGTGGGACACCCAGCCTACTGTCGCCCAGTTTTTATGATCGTTTATTGAATGAGATTAAAGCCCGTTTGGTTTTTGCTAGTGACATCGAAATCACGTTAGAGGCGAATCCTGGCACTACTGAGCAGGCGCATTTTACGGGTTACCGGAATGCAGGCATTAATCGTTTATCGCTAGGTATACAAAGTTTTCAACCTGATCAACTTCATGCGCTTGGGCGTATTCATAGCGGTGATGAAGCGATTACTGCAGTAACACAGGCGCGCCAGGCGGGCTTTACCAATATTAATATTGACCTTATGCACGGTTTACCCGACCAAACGCCCCAATTGGCGATGGATGATATTGCTCAGGCGTTGGCATTAACACCGGAGCACCTGTCTTGGTACCAACTTACTCTTGAACCGAATACTGCCTTTCACTCCCACCCACCGACATTACCTGAAGAAGAGGCGCTTTGGGATATTCAGGATAGTGGTCATCAGCTTTTGGAGCAGGCCGGGTTTAAGCGCTACGAAATTTCAGCTTACGCCACTGCAGGTCATCAAAGCCGACATAATCTTAATTACTGGCAGTTTGGTGACTACCTTGGAATTGGTGCCGGTGCCCATGGCAAGCTTAGTCATGTTGATTTAAACGGAGAATGGCATATTGAGCGGCGCTGGAAAACTCGGCAGCCAGATGCTTATTTAAAGCGCATGGATGACCTGCGAGGCTTTGTAGCGGGTAAGCAATTTATAAAAGCAGAAGAACTGCCGCTGGAGTTTGCTATGAACGCCCTGAGGCTCACAGAGGGGGTCACGCTTGATACCTGGAGCGCTAACAGCGGACAGCCCATTGATATGTTACTGGCACGTTTACAATCTGCCGAGAAAAAAGGACTTTTGATGCAAATGCCTGAAAAACTGCGTGCATCGCCTCAAGGTCTATTATTCTTGAATGAGTTGCTGGCTTTAATTAGTGAAGATTGACCAGTGATGAATAAATAGATGTTCCGAGCACAAACAAGGAGTGAGTGATGCGTATTTCTCGACTACTGACACCGCTGGCCGCCGCTATTTTATTGGCAGGTTGCGCCACCTCGGACCCTTACGGTGGCCAAACGCAGCGCTCTAGCACCGCGATGGGATCTGGGATTGGTGCCGCCGTCGGTGCAGCAGCAGGTGCGCTGTCTGGCGACGGTAGTACCAGTCGTCGCGACCGTGCCTTAATTGGTGCGGCCGTTGGCGCTGCAGCCGGTGCAGGCATTGGTGTCTATATGGATCGTCAAGAGCAGCAACTGCGTGAAAACTTGCAGGGGTCACGCATTGAAATTGATCGCCGTGGCGACGATATCGTGCTCAATATGCCTAGTGGCGTAACCTTTGGTTTTGACTCAGCTGACCTTACTAGCGAGGCGCGCGGCTCTCTAAACGAAGTGGCGAACGTTCTCTCCGAGTATCAAGATACACGTGTCAGTATTGCTGGCCACACCGATAGCACAGGTGATGCCAGCTACAACCAGCGCCTTTCTGAACGCCGTGCCGAAGCAGTCGCGAGCTACCTCTCACAGAACGGCGTTTCATCCACGCGTCTGAATACCTCGGGCTATGGTGCTACCCAGCCAGTGGCGAGTAATGATAATGAACAGGGCCGTGCCCAGAACCGTCGAGTAGAAATTACCTTAACCCCAACCGGCGACGGGCAAGGTTGATACTCTATTGAGTTAATCTAGCTATTACCGCCTAAAGCCCGCTATGCTTTCATAGCGGGCTTTTTTATTCACACGCCGATGAGTCTCTATGCTGTCGTACCAACATGCCTACCACGCCGGTAATTTTGCGGATGTACATAAACATCTGACGCTTTACGCGGTGATTGATTATTTATTACGTAAAAAAACGGCTATTACATATATCGATACTCATGCGGGTCGAGGGCTTTACCCTCTGGACGCTCAAGAGACTCAACGCTTGCAAGAGTATCGCGAGGGCGTATGGCCGCTGTGGCAGGCTCGTACTGAGCTAAGCGATCCGTTGCTAATCGCCTGGCAAAAAGCGTTAACAACTGCTCAAACTGCACCGTCAGCGCTAACCCACTACCCCGGCTCTCCTTGGTGGTTGAGTCACTCACTGCGTGAGCAGGATCATCTGCGGCTGTTTGAGCTGCATCCCGGTGAACATACACAGCTTTCCGCCCAGGGGTTATCCCCTCATGCGCAGCGCGTGTTTGGCGATGGGCTGGCGGGGCTTACGGCCATGCTGCCTGTCATAACGCCACGGTTGTGCGTTCTTATCGATCCTAGCTATGAGCGTAAAGCGGAATATCAGGAGGTTGCCGATACAACCATTTATACGCTAGAAAAGGCGCGTCACGCAGTGGTATTAATCTGGTACCCGCTGCTACCAGCAGGCAACCATCACACGCTATTGGCTGCCTTAAAAGAAAGCGGTGTGCGAAAAATCTGGCGCGGCGAGTTACTACTCCACGGACCCGGCGAGCAGGCCCATGGAATGTTCGGCAGCGGTATGTTGGTGATTAATCCACCCTGGGGGCTGGATCAACGCCTAGCTGCAGCAATGCAAGAGATCACACCGCTGCTCGGCACCCATAGCCGTTATCAGGCGGATTGGTGGGTAGGAGAGTAGTGTCTTAACGAATAGTTGTTGTAAATAGTTCTTGTAAAGAGTAGCTCTCTTATTTGCCGATACAAAAACTACCGAAAATCTCACCGAGTAAATCATCGGCGCTGAATTCGCCGGTAATTTCGCCCAATGCCTGCTGAGCGTCGCGCAGATCTTCTGCCAGCAGCTCTCCTGCGCCGTAGCCGTCTAATTGGGCGCGGCCAGTATTGAGTGCTGCCATGGCGCGATCAAGCGCGTCCAGGTGTCGCCGACGAGCAGAAAAGCGGCCTTCGGTTGTAGCGGCAAAGCCCATCACGTCCTTCAGATGCGCTTTTAAGTTATCCACACCCTCTCCGGTTTTAGCGGATAAACGCACGGTCGGTGGGACAGTGGATAAATCAAGTTCTGCCGATTCCGCGCTAGTGTCAATTTTATTGCGCACTAACGTCAAGCGCTGTTGGTCGGGCAGGCGCGCAACAAACTCGGGCCAGATGGCCATGGGGTCGGTCGAGTCGGTGGTGCTGGCATCCACCAGCAGCAATACTCGGTCAGCTTTTTCAATCTCGTCCCAGGCGCGGGCGACGCCGATCTTTTCAACGGCATCGGGCGTGTCGCGCAGGCCTGCAGTGTCAATGATATGCAGCGGCATACCATCAATGTGTATATGCTCGCGCAGCACATCGCGGGTCGTGCCGGCAATATCTGTCACAATGGCCGTATCTTGCTCAGTGAGGGCATTGAGCAGGCTCGATTTACCTGCATTGGGTCGTCCTGCAATCACCACGCTCATGCCTTCACGCATCAGTGCCCCTTGGCCTGCCGCCTGGCGTACATCGCTTAGCGCTTGCTGAACGCTGCTTAGATGTTCAGCCACGTGACCATCGGCAAGGAAATCGATTTCCTCCTCAGGAAAGTCGATCGCTGCTTCAACATAAACGCGTAGCTCGATTAGCCGCTGCAGCAATGCTGAAACGCGCTTCGAGAACTCACCCTGTAGCGAGCGCACGGCATTTTCCGCCGCAGAGCGTGAGGTGGCATCGATTAAATCGGCGATGGCTTCTGCCTGGGCCAAGTCGAGCTTGTCATTGAGAAAAGCCCGTTCAGAAAACTCGCCAGGGCGTGCAAGACGAGCGCCGAGTGACACGCAGCGCTCCAGCAGCATATCCATGATAATGGGGCCGCCGTGCCCCTGGAGTTCGAGCACGTCTTCACCGGTAAACGAGTGGGGGCCGTTGAAGAGCAAGGCGATACCTTCATCAATGCTGCCCTCAGCGCCCAGGAAACGGCCGTAGTGAGCGTAGCGGGGAGCAGGGCAGTGTCCAATCATGGCTTGGGCGATTTTCCGGCAGGCGGGGCCAGAGACACGGATAATCCCCACCCCACCGCGACCGGGTGGCGTCGCCAGTGCCGCAATCGTGTCAGGCGTATAGAGGCGTTCGGCCATGGTCAATCTCTTTATAAATGGCGGATAACGAAGTTGATCGGCCTAGTGTGAATTTGTTGGGTTTAAAACGCCAGACCCCCGCTCGGGGCGGGGGTCTGAAGGCGTCGATCTACATGGCAGGCTACTTCGTTTTTAACTACTTGGTTTTCATGCCTTTGCCGATGGTCGGATCATTCTCGATTTTGCGCGTAATGTAATACTGCTGCGCTACCGAAATGATGTTGTTGACCACCCAGTAGATGACCAGACCGGCCGGGAACCATAGGAAGAAGAAGGTAAAGATGATAGGCAGCATCTTCATTATCTTCGCCTGCATAGGATCTGGAGGCGTCGGGTTCAACATCTGCTGAACGAACATCGAAATGCCCATCAGGATTGGCAGTATGAAGTATGGATCCTTTACCGATAGATCCTGAATCCAGAAGATAAACGGTGCGTGGCGCAGCTCAACCGATTCCAGCAGCATCCAGTAGAGAGCGATGAAGACCGGCATCTGAATCACAATAGGTAGACAGCCCCCCAGCGGATTGATCTTTTCCTTCTGGTAGAACTTCATCATCTCTTGCGACATTTTTTGCCGATCGTCGCCATACATCTCTTTCAGGCGCTGCATTTCCGGACCGAGTTTACGCATCCGACCCATGGATTTATAAGCTTTGGCCGAAAGCGGGAACAGTACCGTTTTGACCAGAACGGTCAGCAGAACAATCGACCAACCCCAATTACCTACCACATCGTGGATTTTATCCAGTAACCAGAAGAGCGGGTTAGCGATAAACCACAGCCAGCCGTAGTCCACGGTTAAGCGAAGGTTGGGCGCGACTTGCTCTAGGTAGTCTTGCACCTTCGGGCCCATGTAAAGGGTGGCACCTAATGTGGCTTCACCTTCCGCCGCAATACTGTTGGTGGGACCCGCAAAAGCGACGACATTTCGATTACTTGAGTCGGTGGTAACGTAGTAGAGGTTTTGCTGATCCTGCTGAGGCGCCCATGCCGAGACAAAGTAGTGCTGGATAATCGCAATCCAGCCACCTTGCGCTTCGCGATTTTCAAAGTTACTGCCTTGAATATCCTCGAAGTCGATCTTCTCGTAGCGTGCATCCGGCGTTGAGTAAGCGGCACCCAAATAAGAATTCATACCCATTGAAACGCCACTTGATGGGTCTGGGCTATTGTCACGCGCTAACTGGCCAATAAAGCGTGCACTGACTGGCGCATCGGTATTGTTGGCTAGATAGTAATTGACGTTGACCGCATAGCTTCCACGCTCAAACGTAAGGCGTTTAATGACCTCAACGCCGTTAACGTCGGCGGTTAGGTCAACGTTGAGTTCTTCATCGTTATCGCCTAAACGATACTCTGTATTTTCAGGCGTAAACGCAATGCGGCTTGCCTGACCATCGAGCTGAAGGCCTGAGCGAGCGACGTAGCTACGGTTGCTGTTATCCGACAACAGAACATAGTTGCGTTCAGAGTCGAGAGATAGTTTGTGCTGCGGTAATGCGGCATAAACAATATCGCCACCGTGTGGATCGATGCGTACATCCAGGACATCAGTCGTCACGGCAATGAAGTCGCGACTTGATGTCTCGCTTTCAGTATCGTCAGGAATACCTTCTCCAACGGCATTTTGCGGTGAAGAGGTGCTTGGAACGGCCAAGTCACCGTCTCCATCTTCAGGATCGCGGGAAGGAGCCGGGTTGCTGCGTTGAGTTGTCTCGGGCACTGAATCGTAATTCGGCTGCCCGTAATCCTGATTCCACTGGACGACTAGCAAGTACGCAAGCACGGCTAGTGGAATCAGTAATAAAAGTCGTTTTACGTCCATGAGGGTTCTGCCCGCTGGGTGGTGAACATGCTAATGGCGCAGTGCCTTTTGCTCGACCCTTGACACACGAAAGCCTGCCAGGCGGCAGGCCGAGGTCGAGCGGAGAGGTGTGCACCAAAGGTCACGTGTCACGCGCTGACGTTGCTACTGCGATCACCGCCGGTGCGTCACGCTGCAGTCGCTTCCACATACCGTGTAACTGGCGATGCAAGGTGTCGTTATCGATGTCCTGAACACCGCGCTTGGCAAGCACCACGATATCCACAGAGGGTAAGTGATCTTGACGAAGACGGACGGATTCCCGAACGAGACGCTTGAAGCGGTTGCGATCTACGGCGCGTTTGACATTTTTCTTGCTGACTATTAATCCAAGGCGGGGATGTCCCCGTGTACTCAAGCGGACTAACGCCATCATACCTTTGCCATGCACTTTTAGATCAGCTTGCTCAAATACGTGACTAAAATCCCCAGCATTTAGTAACCGTAATTGCCGGGGAAAGCCTTGCTGCGGCACACGCAATCCGAGATCAGGCGCTCAGACGCTTGCGGCCCTTGGCACGGCGACGTGCGAGGACGGCGCGACCGTTTTTGGTTGCCATACGAGCACGGAAGCCATGCGCGCGCTTGCGCTTGAGAACGCTAGGTTGAAAAGTGCGTTTCATAACTCGTTATTCCCACGTGGTTTAGGACGGAAAATGAATTCCAAAAAGCCCGGTCCAGTGAGGAACTAGCCGGGGAGATTCAATTCAAGACCGGAAATTGTAGTGACTTCCTCTGCTGGGTGCAATTTTTCCTTGCATAAAAAGCTTCCCCCCGCCGTAGCGATCCGTTTGGCGTACTGGTAAGCACCGCTCTTGGCTATGACTATTATTACTAATAGGTATTTCTAAACCTGTTGTTATTAATAGTGGGGATACTATTTGTGGATAAGATGATTTATTTTCTAATTTTCAATTGCCTATGTATATAAAAAATCTGTGTGTAAGTCTCGTATAAGCGGTCCAAAAGGTGTTGGCTAGGTGTGGTTAAACTGCTAGAAAAGGGCATTGTGAAAAATTGTCCCCTTTCCTCCACACGGTTTTCCCATAGGCTCATGTCAAGTTGTCCACAGGCCAGTATTGAGGGCTAAACCCGTGTGGATAACCGAGGCTTTGGGCGCTACAATGGTCGACCGTTTTCAACCGATGGTGAGAAGAGTGTCACTGACGCTTTGGCAACAGTGCCTGGACAACCTGCAGGATGAGCTGAATTCACAGCAGTTCAATACCTGGATACGCCCGCTGCAGGCAGAAGAAGGAGAGTCCAACGAGTTGCGCTTATTGGCGCCGAATCGTTTTGTGCGCGATTGGGTGAGTGATAAGTATGCCAAGCGAATCAGTGAGCTGATGCGTGAACTCGCGCCAGCAAAACCGCCGAAAGTAAGTTTGACGGTGGGTAGTCGTCGCTTGGCAACACAAGCACCTCAGCATCGAGATTTAGGAAATCCTGTCTCGGCTTCTCCATCGCGACCTTCGGCACCCGCAGTGCATACCCCTCCGCGCGGTGATATCGCCGATGAGCGCGAAATCGACAAGCTGCGCGATGAAGCGCCAGGGCGACGTAATAATGAGCGTCAGGTACAGGTAGAGGGCAGTCTGAAACATGGTAGTGGGCTAAATCCAAATTTTACTTTCGATACCTTTGTTGAAGGTAAATCGAACCAACTGGCCCGCGCTGCCTCGCGACAAGTCTCAGAAAACCCTGGTGGTGCTTATAATCCATTGTTTTTATATGGTGGCGTGGGGCTTGGTAAAACCCATTTAATGCATGCCGTGGGCAACGCATTGGCAACCCGGCGTGAAAATGCCCGTGTGGTATATCTGCACTCAGAGCGTTTCGTCGCCGACATGGTCAAGGCGTTACAGCTCAATGCGATTAATGATTTCAAACGCTTTTATCGCAGTGTTGATGCATTACTTATTGATGACATTCAGTTTTTTGCTGGCAAAGAGCGTTCGCAAGAAGAATTTTTTCATACCTTCAACGCACTTTTGGAAGGCGGCCAGCAGATGATACTTACCTCTGATCGCTATCCTAAAGAGATTAGCGGTGTAGAGGAGCGTCTAAAATCACGCTTTGGCTGGGGCCTCACGGTGGCGATTGAACCGCCTGAGCTTGAAACCCGTGTCGCGATCTTGATGAAAAAAGCCGACCAAGCTAAGGTCGATTTGCCTCATGATGCCGCTTTCTTCATTGCCCAGAAAATTCGTTCCAACGTTCGCGAATTGGAAGGTGCATTGAAAAAGGTCATTGCTGATTCACACTTTATGGGCAAAACGATTACCCAGGATTTTATTCGCGAATCGCTGAAGGATTTGTTGGCACTTCAAGACAAACAGGTAGGCGTCGATAATATTCAGCGCACGGTCGCCGAGTATTACAAAATTAAAGTGTCAGACTTGCTTTCCAAACGGCGTTCACGGTCGGTTGCTCGGCCCCGACAGGTGGCGATGGCGCTTGCCAAGGAGCTAACCAATCATAGCTTGCCGGAAATTGGCGATGCCTTTGGTGGGCGCGACCATACAACGGTGCTTCACGCGTGCCGAAAAGTGAAATCACTGCAGGAAGAGAGCGCGGATATTCGAGAGGACTATAAGAATTTACTGCGCCTGTTGACCAGTTAATCAATCCATTTGAGGGACCTGTTTGTTATACCCAGGTCTTTCAGGATAAAGAACCGGAGTATTGATGAAATTTTCGATTTCCCGAGAGGCGCTGCTACGTCCGCTGACTCTGGTCGCTGGTGTTGTCGAGCGCCGCCAAACGCTACCTGTACTTTCTAACGTACTGATCCAAGTGGAAGGCGACCAAGTGTCGCTCACTGGCACGGATTTAGAAGTTGAACTCGTAGGGCGCACCGTGGCCAGCCAGGTTGATCAGTCAGGAGCTGCGACTGTGCCTGCTCGTAAGCTGATGGATATTTGTAAATCTCTGCCCGACCAGTCTGACATACAGCTAGCTGTCGAAGAGGGGCGTGCCGTACTACGCAGTGGACGGTCGCGTTTTACACTCTCCACTCTTCCGGTAGCTGAGTTTCCCAATATCGAAGATGCTGACGGTAGCCAGGAGATTAGTGTACCTCGCGGTACCCTAAAGCACCTGATTGAAGCGACTTCTTTTGCCATGGCGCAGCAGGATGTGCGTTATTACCTCAACGGTATGCTGCTGGAAATTCAAAGCAATTTACTGCGCACGGTCGCAACTGACGGGCACCGTTTGGCGATGTGCTCGCGGCCAATCGAAGTCTCTGTTAGTCAGTCTCAAAAGCTGATTGTACCCCGTAAGGGGATTTTAGAGCTGTCACGCTTGTTAGATGATAGCGACGAACCCGTCAGCCTGACGCTTGGTTCCAGCCATGTCCGTGCCCACACGGGCGATTTTACCTTCACTTCTAAGCTCATCGACGGCAAGTTTCCCGATTATGAACGTGTCGTGCCGCGCAATGGTGATAAAGTGCTGATTGCTGAGCGTGCTGAACTGCGCCAAGTGCTTTCGCGCACCGCCATCCTCTCTAATGAGAAGTATCGTGGTGTACGGCTTTACCTTGAAGAAAATAATCTTAAGGTTATGGCTAACAACCCGGAGCAGGAAGAAGCCGAGGAAAATATCGCCGTTGAGTATAATGGCGGTGCGATGGAAGTTGGTTTTAACGTTGGCTATCTCGTCGATGTGCTGACAGTGCTTAATGAAGACCGTGTACAGATTACACTGGCCGACCCTAATAGCAGTGCGTTGCTTGAAGAGCCCGGTGGTGGTGATGCGCTCTACGTCGTCATGCCGATGCGCCTGTAAGATACGTATCATTTTGAGAAACAGGCGGCTCAAAAAAGCTACGACAGCGGTGCTTCTGTTATCAGAAGCACCGCTTCCTTGTTGGGTGCAAGGCCCTTTATTTTTGTTTTTTTTAAGTGGTGATATGGCATGAGCCTGTCACTACTTAATTTCCACGGTCTGCGTAACCTCCTGCCAATCGTGATGACTCCCTCATCGCGAATTAATGTTATTAGCGGTGCCAATGGCAGTGGTAAAACCAGCCTGCTAGAGGGGATTCATATTCTTGGGATGGGACGCTCGTTCCGTACACGCCAGCTAAAGCATGCCATTCAAACTGACGAGCCACATATGACGCTTTACGGGCGTTTAAGTGGTGAGCCAGAGGTTACCCTTGGTGTGCGCCGGTTGCGTTCTCAGAGAGAGCTAGAGCTGCGTCTTAAAGGGGATAAAAATGCCCGTTTGGCCGAGTTGGTGGAAGCGATGCCGCTGCAATTGATTAACCCCGACGCTTTTAGGCTGTTGGAAGGCCCGCCGGCAGGGCGGCGTGAGTTTCTCGACTGGGGAGTGTTTCACGTGAAACATGACTTTTTGAGAATCTGGAAGCGTACCCGGCGTGCGTTGAAACATCGGAATGCACTGCTCAGGCGTGGTAGAATACAACCTCAGGAAATGGCGGTATGGGAGCAGGAGCTAGCCATTTGGGGCGAGCAGATGGATACATTACGCCTAGCGTGGTTTAGTGATTTTTTACCAGTCTTTGAAGAGACGCTTAAAGTTCTACTTCCACTGCCTGGGCTATCGCTTCATTACGCACGGGGATGGGATAAAGAACGGTCTCTTTCGACTGTATTACACGATAGCCGATTAACAGATCAACAAATGGGCTTTACACAACAAGGTCCGCAACGGGCAGATTTGCGTATCAGAATTAACAAACAGCCTGCTGTAGAAGTGCTTTCCAGAGGCCAGCAAAAGTTAGTGGTGAGCGCCTTAAAACTCGCCCAAGGGCGGTTTCTGGAAAGAACAGCACAGCGACAATGTATTTATCTTATCGACGATTTGCCGGCAGAGCTCGATGAAAAAAATCGGCATCGGTTTTGTGAATTGCTCGAAGATATGCAGTGCCAAGCATTTATTACCAGCGTCGAGCCTTCTGCGTTAAGAAGTACCTGGCAGCCTGACACTTTGGTGAAGATGTTTCACGTGAAACATGCCGAACAAGGGCTCAGCCAGTTAGTGCTGGCCAGCTAGCGCGAAAGGTAGACGATACGGAACGAGACAGACTTCACGACGGAGTGGTCAATGAGCGAGCAGGCTTACGATTCATCAAGCATTAAGGTGCTCAAAGGGCTGGACGCAGTGCGTAAGCGTCCAGGTATGTATATTGGTGACACCGACGACGGTACCGGGCTGCACCATATGGTCTTCGAGTTGGTGGATAACTCCATTGATGAGGCCTTGGCTGGGCATTGCAGCGAGATTCGCGTTGTCATTCACCCGGATGAGTCGGTGACCGTTAGTGATAACGGTCGTGGCGTACCCACCGAACTTCACGAAGGGGAGGGGGTATCCGCAGCTGAAGTTATCATGACGGTGCTGCACGCAGGCGGTAAATTCGACGATAACTCCTATAAAGTTTCCGGTGGGTTACACGGCGTTGGTGTTTCTGTCGTAAATGCATTATCCGCGGAGCTGCGCTTAACGATTTGGCGCCAAGGCGAAGTGTTTGAGCAGATGTACCGTCACGGTGTGCCACAAGCGCCACTGGGCGTTGTCGGCAAAACGGAAAAGAGCGGTACGCGAGTGCATTTCCGTCCTTCTCCTGAAACCTTTGGTAATATCGAGTTCCATTTCGATATTCTAGCCAAGCGGCTGCGCGAACTTTCCTTTTTGAATTCCGGCGTGGCGATACGCCTGCTAGATGAACGCAGTGGCAAAGAGGAGCTGTTCCACTACGAAGGCGGTTTAAGGGCCTTTGTAGATCACCTCAATACCAATAAAAGCGTGATTAACCCAGTCTTTCACTTTAATGCTGTTCGTGATGATGGGGTTGAAGTGGAGGTGGCGATGCAGTGGAGCGAAGCCTTCACTGAAAACATCTTCTGCTACACCAATAATATTCCCCAGCGTGACGGTGGCGCCCACTTGGCGGGCTTCCGCGCGGGGCTTACGCGTACGCTCAATAACTATATTGAAGCTGAAAATCTGCTCAAAAAAGCCAAGGTAAATACCACGGGCGATGATGCGCGTGAGGGCTTAACGGCTATTATTTCAGTAAAAGTCCCGGATCCTAAGTTCTCGTCGCAAACAAAAGATAAGCTTGTCTCCAGCGAAGTGAAGACGGCGGTCGAGCAGGAAATGAGCCGTCTCTTTTCTGATTATCTTATTGAAAAGCCAAACGAAGCTAAAGCAATCGTTAATAAGATGCTGGATGCGGCGCGGGCGCGTGAAGCCGCCCGCAAGGCGCGAGATATGACCCGCCGCAAAGGCGCTCTGGATATTGCTGGCTTGCCTGGCAAGCTGGCAGATTGCCAGGAAAAAGATCCAAGCCAGTCCGAACTCTACTTGGTGGAAGGTGACTCGGCAGGTGGTAGTGCCAAGCAGGGGCGCGACCGTCGTACCCAGGCGATTTTGCCGCTCAAGGGTAAAATCCTGAACGTCGAAAAAGCACGTTTTGATAAGATGCTCTCATCAGCTGAAGTGGGCACGTTGATCACTGCACTGGGCTGCGGCATTGGCCGCGAAGAGTTCAACCCCGATAAGCTGCGTTACCACTCGGTTATTATCATGACCGATGCGGATGTCGATGGCTCCCACATTCGTACGCTGCTATTAACGTTCTTCTTCCGCCAAATGCCGGAACTGATCGAGCGTGGCCATATCTTCATCGCCCAACCGCCGCTGTATAAAATCAAGCGCGGTAAGCAAGAGCTTTATCTTAAAGATGAGCAGGCGATGGTGGACTACTTGACCACCACGGCACTGGATGGCGCTGGCCTGCACGTTAACGCCAATGCTCCCGGCATTTCTGGATCGCAGCTAGAAGCGCTGGTGAATCAGTACCGTAATGTCATGAAGCGTATCGACCGCTTGTCTCGGGTTTACCCCAATGAAGTACTCAAGCAGATTATTCATGCTTCGGCACTAAAAGGTGAGGAAAGCCTGAAAGATCGCGTGACCATGCAAAACTGGATTGATGAACTGCAGAAAACTATGGATGACATGGTGGCCTATGAAGGCGGTCCGCGTTATCACTTCCACCTTCAAGAAGATACAGAGCGTGGGCTCTTCCTGCCTACCGTATCGCTGGTAGCTCATGGCGTTACTACGGATTACTCATGGGGGCTCGACTTCTTTGAAAGCGCTGATTATCGAGGTATTGCGGAACTAGGCGAAACCTTGGATGGCTTCCTTGAGGAAGGCGCCTTTATCGCCCGGGGCGAGCGCCAGAAGCCCGTTTCTCACTTCTCCGAAGTGCTGGCCTGGCTGATGCAAGAGGGCCAGCGTGGTCTATCGGTACAGCGTTATAAGGGTCTGGGAGAAATGAACCCGGATCAGCTGTGGGATACCACAATGGATCCCGATAGCCGTCGTATGTTGCGTGTCACGATCGAAGACGCCGTGGCTGCAGATATGATGTTCAACACGCTGATGGGGGATGACGTTGAGCCACGCCGCGACTTCATAGAAACTAATGCGCTGGTGGCTAACCTCGACGTATAAGAGGCGTTTGCTACTACCGCCCTATGTTTCACGTGAAACAAAAGGCTATTATTAACGGCAGGCGCCGCTGGGAGAGAACTAGCGGCGCTTTTCTTTTATAAGATATAAGAGGGTATCTATTGCTTCGTAGTGATTAGCCAGTCTACAAATTGAGCTAAGTCATCAAAAGTATGTGTTTTTTCAAGCCCTTCGCCCTTTGCTTCTGTTTTAGTTCCTTTCCCCGTTCTAACCAGTACGGTACGACAGCCTACAGCTTCGCCCGCTTGCAAATCTCGCAGACTGTCTCCCACCATCCAGCTCCCTGTCAGGCTTGTCAGCCCCAACCGCTGCTGAATCTGATAAAGCATTCCAGGCAATGGCTTACGGCATTGGCACTTGTCGTCAGGCCCATGGGGGCAGTAGGCGATGTGAGCGATGTGTCCACCTTCCTTTTCCACCAACGCTAACAAGCGATCATGCATACTCTGAAGCGTTGCTTCATCATAATAACCACGAGCGATGCCCGACTGATTGGTCGCTACCACCACCGTAAATCCTGCACGGCAGAGGCGACCAATAGCGGCAATTGAAGAGGGGTAGGGCACCCATTCATTTAGAGATTTTATGTAGGCATCAGAATCATGATTAATGACGCCATCACGATCCAGAATGATAAGTTTTTCAGCATTCAGCATTCAGCATGGAAATCCTGTTGGGACAAGTTATCGGTGATACTTTCTGTTTGCTATTTGTATCGACCATCTTACCTCGGACTAACAAAAGTGTTTCACGTGAAACATGTGTTTGCAGTCAATAAAAAGCCCAGCCGTGAAGGCTGGGCTGGACTAGGCTTGGCCTTATCAGACGACTACTGCGGTAGAAGCGAGATATCGGCTACTTCTAAAAAGAGCGCTTGAAGGCTAGCGAGTAGCGCTAATCGATTGCGCTGAATAGCCGGATTATCCGCCATCACCATAACTTGGTCAAAGAAGGCGTCAACCGGCTCACGCAGGGTGGCAAGAGTGTCTAATGCTTGCTGGTACTCACCTGCAGCAAATAGCGGCGCCACCTGCGCCTGGCTTCCGGTCACTGCGTCGTAAAGTGCTCGCTCTGCATCTTCCTGCAGTAAGTTTTGATCGACCTGTGTGCGGCCGTCATGCTCCTGCTTGCTCAAGATATTAGAAACACGCTTATTAGCCGCCGCCAGCGCTGCGGCCTCGTCACGCTGCGCAAAGGCCTTGACGGCCCGTAGCCGGCGAGCGAAGTCGAGGGGGTTAGTCACAGGACGTGCACGCACCGCAAGGTACATTTCAGCACTGATGCCTTCTTCCTGGCCCCAGGCGCGGAAGCGATCAAGCATATAGGTCAGTACATCCTCAACCAGGCCATCAGCCTTGGGTAGGTCCTGGTGCTGCTCAACGGCCACCGTGAGGAGTTCGCGTAGATCAAGATTGAGCTCACCTTTGACCAGAATATTAAGCACACCAATCGAGGCGCGACGAAGCGCGAAAGGGTCTTTTGCACCGGTTGGGCGCTGGCCAATGCCGAAGATGCCTACTAGGGTATCTAGCCGGTCAGCCAACGCTAGTGCTTTCCCTGTCGCGCTTTGCGGAATGGTATCGGTAGCAAAACGGGGTAGGTACTGCTCTTCAAGCGCTTGGGAAACGTCAGAGGCTTCACCATCCTGCTCGGCGTAGTAACGTCCCATGGTGCCCTGTAGTTCGGGGAACTCGAGCACCATCTCCGTCACAAGGTCACATTTGGCAAGCGCCACAGCACGCTGGGCATGAGAAATATCACCATTGATGCGCTCGGCAATAAATGTCGCGATGGCGGTGCTGCGGTGTGCTTTGTCCGCCAGGGTGCCTAGTTGCTGCTGGAAGACAACGCTTTCTAGTTGGGGAATACGCGAAGCCAATGTGCGCTTACGGTCGGTGTCGTAGAAAAACGCTGCATCGGCTAGGCGTGGGCGAATGACTTTTTCGTTTCCGGCGATAACCTGATCGGGGTCGGCGCTGTCGATATTGGCAATGGTAATAAACAAGGGTTTCAGCTTGCCAGCGTCGTCCAGCAGGTGAAAATATTTCTGATTGGCCTTCATCGAGGAGATTAGGCACTCGGCGGGCACCTCCAGGAAGCGCTCATCGAAACTACCAGTAAGCGCTACCGGCCATTCAACCAGACCGCTCACTTCTATCAGAAGATCTTCATCAATGACGGCGGTAGCTTCCTGCACTTCAGCTTCGGCCAACACCTGCTCGCGGATGCGTTCGCGGCGTTGCGCACGATCGACCAGCACGTAAGCGTTTTCCAGCGTAGCCACATACTCATCGGCGTGGGTTAGCTGGATAGCATCAGGGGCGTGGAAGCGATGACCATAAGTGGTACAGCTTGCCTGTAGACCCAGAGCCTCAGCAGCTACGACGTCGCTACCGTAAAGTGCTACCAACCAGTGAACCGGGCGAGAGAATTCAACCCGTGAAGCTCCCCAGCGCATGTTTTTAGGCACAGGGAGGGTGCTGATGGTTTTGCGGATAATGTCGGGCAGCAGTGCCTGAATGGATTCTCCCGGCTGCTGCTCGCGAAAGCCAAGCCAGGTACCTTTCTCGGTTTCCAAATGAATCAGCTCGTCGACGCTGACCCCGCAAGAGCGGGCAAAGCCTTCCGCGGCTTTAGTGGCAACGCCATCCTTAAAGGCAGCTGCCAGCGCAGGGCCACGACGCTCAACGTCACGGTCAGGCTGTTTGTCGGCCAACTCAAATACTTGAACCGCTAAACGACGCGGGGTAGCAAAGGCGGCCATACTGGCGAAGGGAACGTCGGCGTCTTGCAGGCCTTTTTCAATACCTGCTGCAAATGCATCGGAAAGTGCATCGAGGGCGGAGGGGGGGAGCTCTTCTGCACCAAGTTCTAGTAAAAGCGTGTTAACAGCCATTAGTCGTCTCCCTGATCGGCGAGTAGCTCTTGTAACAGTTCTTGGCGAAGACTTTCTGGCGCCATAGGGAAACCTTCGGCCTTACGTGACTCAAAGTAGGCGTTAGCAACATCTCGCGCCATGGTGCGAACGCGTAAGATAAAACGCTGACGCTCAGTGACCGAAATGGCGTGACGGGCATCCAGCAGATTAAACGTATGCGATGCTTTCAGTACCTGCTCGTAGGCGGGCAGTGGTAGGCTCGCGGTGAGCAGCTTGCCACACTCTTTTTCCTGATGATCAAAGTTAGCAAATAGCTGATCAACATCGGCGTGTTCAAAATTGTAGGCAGACTGTTCGCGCTCGTTTTGCAGGTAAACATCGCCATAGGTGACCTTGCTGCCATCAGGGGCAATTGCCCAGACAAGGTCATAGACGCTGTCGACGTCTTGCAGATACATAGCGATGCGCTCAAGCCCATAGGTCAATTCACCGGTAACGGGGTAGCACTCAATACCACCGGCTTGCTGGAAATAGGTAAACTGGGTAACTTCCATGCCGTTTAACCAGATTTCCCAGCCTAGACCCCAGGCACCCAGTGTAGGCGATTCCCAGTTATCTTCGACAAAGCGCACATCGTGAACCAACGGGTCGAGACCGAGCCGCTTGAGTGAACCCAGATAGAGCTCTTGCAGGTTGCTTGGCGATGGCTTCATAACGACCTGGAACTGATAGTAATGCTGGAGGCGGTTAGGGTTCTCGCCGTAGCGGCCATCCGTTGGGCGCCTTGAAGGCTGCACATAAGCAGCGTTCCAGCTTTCGGGGCCAATCGCCCGCAAAAATGTCGCTGGGTGGAAGGTGCCTGCGCCGACTTCCATATCGAGCGGTTGAAGGATGACACAGCCCTGTTCTGCCCAGTACTGCTGCAGAGCCAGGATCAAGCCCTGAAAGGTCGACACATCAGGTGTCGATTGGTTTGTCGAGACACTCATCGCGGAAAGCACCGTTGGCCATGAATTCATAAGGCGTCAAGTATACAATCCTAGGCAGATGGGTTATAGGCACGTATGCCAACAAGCTGCTTTAGGCAAGGAGAACAGTATGATTGTAGTAACAGGCGGTGCCGGTTTTATCGGAGCCAATATAGTTAAAGCGCTGAATGCTCGCGGCCGAAACGATGTCATGGTGGTTGATGATCTGCGCGATGGCACCAAATTCATTAACTTGGCCGACTGTACGTTGGCGGATTATCTTGATAAGGATGATTTTCTCGCCAGAGTGAAAGCAGCCCTGCGCGGGGAAAGTGTCGACCTACCTAAAATTGACGCTATTTTCCATGAAGGCGCCTGCTCGGATACCACCGAGTGGGATGGACACTATATGATGGAAAATAACTTTGAATATTCTAAAGTCCTGCTTAATTACTGTGAGCAGCAGGGCATCCCCTTTCTGTATGCGTCATCGGCGGCGACTTATGGCGGCAGCGAGGTTTTCAAAGAGGTACCCGAGTGCGAAAAGCCACTCAACGTATATGGCTATTCCAAGCTGCTGTTCGATCAGCATGTGCGTGCGCGGTGGAGCGAGTTGACCACTCAAGTGGTGGGTTTTCGTTACTTCAACGTATATGGTCCGCGCGAGCAGCACAAAGGCAAAATGGCCAGCGTGGCGTATCACAACCATCTGCAAATTCGTAATGGCGAAACCCTGAAGCTGTTTGGTGCCTATGGGGGGTACGAAGCGGGGATGCAAAGCCGCGACTTCGTTTATGTCGGCGATGTGGTTGATGTGAATCTATGGTTCTTGGATCACCCTGATCAGTCGGGCGTCTTCAATTTGGGCACGGGGCGCGCAGAACCCTTCAAAGCGATTGGCGAGGCTGTCATCGACTTTTATGGTAAGGGCGAGATCGATTACATTGCCTTCCCTGAAGAGCTGAAAGGACGCTATCAGAGCTATACCCGAGCTGACATTAACCAGCTACGTGAGAGTGGCTGCGATGTTGAGTTTAAAACGGTTGCTGAAGGGGTCAGAGCCTACCTGGAGTGGTTAAATGGCTAACTCAGCTCAGCGTTTGCTGGTGATAGGCCCTTCCTGGGTAGGTGATATGGTCATGGCACAAAGCCTATTTATGACCTTAAAAGCCCGCCAGCCAGGCGCGACAATAGGCGTGGTTGCACCTGCGTGGTCACAGCCAATTTTAGAGCGCATGCCTGAGATAGACGAAGTGCTGCCGCTGGCAGTGGGGCACGGTGAATTTGGCTTGGCCAGCCGGCGTGAGCTCGCTAGCCAATTACGTGGGCGCTTTGATCGTGCCATTGTTTTACCGCGCTCCTGGAAAGCGGCGTTGGTGCCTTTTATGGCGCGCATTCCTGAGCGGGTTGGATTTGTCGGCGAGCATCGCTATGGACTCCTTAAGGAGCGCCGTAAACTCGACAAACAAGTGCTTGATCAAACGGTAAAGCGTTTTGTGTCTCTAGGTTTGCCTCTTGAAGAAGCGGCTAGTGGTGATTTTGCACTGCCCAAACCGCGGTTGCAGGTTGACCGCGATAATCTAGTTAATTTACGCCTGATGCATTCGCTTTCATCGCGCACGGCAATCGGCATGATGCCGGGTGCTGAGTACGGCCCCGCTAAGCAGTGGCCGATCAGTTACTTTCACCGTTTAGCAAAACGGTTGGTAAAAGAAGGCTTTGAAGTACGCGTGCTGGGAGGGGCTAAGGATCGTCCAGCGGGTGAGGAAATTACCCAGGGACTTGCCCATACCCATAACCTGTGCGGCAAAACACAGCTAGCAGATGCGGTTGATTTACTTGCGGACTGTCAACAAGTAGTTACCAATGATTCGGGCTTAATGCATGTGGCCGCAGCGGTAGGCGTTCGCATCCATGCCTTATATGGCTCTTCTTCGCCTGCCTATACACCGCCACTGACCGATAATGCAGTGATTCACTACCTAGGGCTCTCCTGCTCTCCTTGCTTTCAACGTACGTGCCCATTAGGACATACCAATTGTCTTAATCAGTTGAGTGTAGACCAAGTCTATCAACAAATGCACGCTGCTCCTCAGCGAGAGAACGTGATAGCTAATGGATGAGTTCGACTTCATCGGCTAGATCGGCAGGTGTCTCTACTGTTTGGACTTGAGATGATGGTATGTCGGTCTCACGGCGTTGAGGGGAGATGCCTTCCCAGAGGCGGTGCTGCAGCGCTGTCTCTTCCTGCAAACGCTCATTGAGTACTTCAATACCGTGAGCTTCCACCAGCGTTCGTTTATCGCTAAACAGTGATGCGCCCAGCCCGGCACGCTTCCCTTCTAAGCGAAAGCCCAGCGCATCGAGTATCGTAGGAAAAACGTCCAGCATGGTAGCATCGCGACGAATACGCTGTGGCTGGATATCGTCACCTAGCATAATAAGCGTATTGTCGCGGTCTAACGCCGTCAATTGATCCCACACCGACACCCGCATCGTCAGATGATCGCTGAGCACGACTACTAAGGTGTTATCGAGAAGACCTTCTGATTCAAGGCGATCAATCAAATTTCGGGCTAGCCATGTTGAGCACTTCACCGAGTAGAGAATATCCTGCCCATCGAATTCGCCCTGTTGTTCCACGCACGATTGAGAGGGGTAGCCGTTGGGTGCATGGCCTGCCAAGTTAAGGCTTACCACACCCCAGGGACCATTATTCTCTTTGTCTAATCGCCGTATCTCGTCGGCAGTGATGTCATAAAGCGTGTCGTCATACAGCCCCCAGCTATTGACGTATTCAGGATCCTCCAGCAAAGGCTCTAAATCTTCACGCCCTTTTACGGTATCGAAATGATGCCCACGGTAAAACAGCCCCTTACCCGCAAACTGGGTGCTGGCACCGCCTAAATAGCTAAGCTGGTAACCCTGCGCGGCGAGTATATCGCCAAGGCAGTCGACGCCCGGAACCACCTTTGAGAGAGGTTCAAACTGGCTGTCGTGGAGTAATCCTGCCGGCATCAGTGGCACGCCGCATTGGCTGGCTATCATGCCCGCCATTGTCCAGCCGGTGTTATCCATCTGACGGACACCCTCAAATACCGCACCTCGCTCACCTAGCGCATTGAGATCGGCATACGCATCTTCAAAAAGCTCGTTAGCGTAGGTGCGTTCAATGCTTTCTAAATACAGGAGAAGTAAATTAGGAGGTTTTCTTAGTTCTTCAATGGGAGGCGGCTGATAACGGCGATCCAACCAGGCACCATCGTCGGTAACGATTGCTGCGCTGCGCTGACCAAGGCCGTAAAGCAAGGGATTGCTAGCCAACAATACAATAGCGAAAAAGCGCTCCGATAACCGCCAGCGCTGGTCATGACGTGATAGCCATGTAACAGACGCCAGCACGCTGACCATTATTCCTGTATAGAGGAGGGCCATAAGCATTTTGCCAGCACCACCGTGCTCAGCCATGCCTGCCTGTAGATGAAAAAAAACCGCGCCTAGGTCGACAATACCGAAACTATCCGCCAAATAAACGTAAATACCCCAGAGGCTTAACGGTAAAAGCGACCAAGGCCACATTTTGCGGTAACGAGCATTGACAGGCTGCCCCCAGCGCAGCTTTAGGCCCACACCAATCCACACGGCCGCTACAAAAAAAAGCGTCCACCAAGGCAGTCGGGTCAGTACCGTGACGGTATAGCCTAGGCAGAGCCCGATTGTAACCAGCGGTAGCCAAGGGGTGCGTTTGAGTGACGGGAATGCAAGCATGCGGCTCCAAATGGTTCTACAGATACTAAGTAATGAATTTTGTAGTCTACGCCACGATCGCGCAAGCTGACTGTTATCCATTTCTATTTCTTGTAGTTTATCATTTCCTAAAATTAGCTGCTCTTGGTGCTTTTTAAAATGGTGGTAAATCGCAAAGCTCTAATTCTATATAGAGAAGACCTCTGCGTTTTTGGACTTTTCAATAAATTTGCTATTTATACTGCCGCCAAATTACCATCTCAATAGATAATCCTTGCAGATATAGGGTAACTTTTATCTATAGAAACCAAATCATCTAAAATGAAATTACTGCTTTTCGTTACTACTAATTTGTAAGAAGAGTGAGATAGTCTTACATTTCAATCGGTTTTAAAAATTATAAAGCAGGTTCGATCTGATAATAATATTCTTTTTCTTGGCTAAGTTAATAAAAATGCCAATATTTTGATCATACTTAGGAGGCAGAATAGCAA